>DATIBX010000040.1:0-3573 GCA_035457105.1 Pyrinomonadaceae bacterium | reverse complement strand
CCATCGTCTTTCACACTTAACTGTACACGACTAATGTCAAAGGTTAGTTTCACGTCGATGCGCCCCGGTTGAGCATGATTCACAGCGTTATTTATTGCCTCCTGACTAATTCTCAAAAGGTTATCTTCAACTGTCCGGTCCAACTGACGAAATGCGCCGGTGACCTCCACTTTTGCCTCGACTGAACTATCAGCCGTTAATCTGCGGGCAGTCTCAGCCAGAGCTGTCGGAAAATCAGAATGATCTAGAGCCTGCGATCTCAAGTCCCAAACGTACCTGCGGGCTTCGGCAATCCCATGACGGACCAACATGCGAACGCGGTCCAAATGCGTTTGCGCAACCTCCGCACCGGGCGGCATCGTACGCGCAACAACTTCCAATTGAACGGAAATACCCAACATCTCCTGGGCCAGGTTGTCATGTATATCGCGAGCAATGCGAGCACGTTCAGCGAGTACTGCATCGAACTGTGCCTGCATCCTTCGCACTCTCAGTCTATACAACTGCCACACAGCTAGTCCGAGTAGTAACAGAAGCAGCGCATAGAACCAATAGGTTTGATAGAAATGCGGACGACGGTAGAACTGAAACGCTGCTCCTTCCTGATTCCAGACTCCGTCGTTATTGGAAGCGATGACGCGAAATGTGTACTTACCAGGTCGGAGGTTTGTATACGACGCTGATCGTCGGGTGCCGCCATCAATCCAGTCCGGGTCAAAACCTTCCAACTTGTATCTAAACTTCACTTTGTCAGGGGCTACGAAACTGAGCGCTGTGTAGAAAAACTCAAGGCGCGTAGTTGAGGGAGAGAGGCGGACTTCCTCAGTTATATTCATTGGTTGATCGTCAACTCGGACTTGCTCAATCACGACTGGTGGAGGCTCTCGATTAACTTGCATGTTTGCCGGATCAATGGTCGCTACTCCTTTGATGGTTGAAAACCAGAGCCTTCCATCACTGCTCTTCCATCCAGCTGGATAACCCCCACCGCTACACTCGCGCGTCAACATTCCATCAGATGTGCCATAACTCGTTACACTCAGCTCCTGACTGTTAGCTTTAGCAACATCATTCAGTTCGTTGAGTGCGATCTTGAAAATGCCTTTAGGAGAACTGAACCAAAGATTTCGTTGATTATCTTCCAATATTCGGAATATGACGTTGTCGAGCAGACCATTGCGCGTCGAGTAGGAAACAATGCGGCCATCTTTTAAGCGATTTAAGCCACCTCCGTTCGTGCCAATCCAGATATTGTGTTCAGCGTCCTCGTGCAGCGAAATGACTACATCGTTGGATAAGCCTTCTTTGGTAGTGAAGTTCGTGAACTTGTTGTTTTTGAATTCGCTCAAGCCTGCGCGTGTGCCAACCCACAAACTTCCCTGTGAGTCTTCCAGGATTGCACCAATAAAATCACTCGGCAGCCCGTCCAGCGTCGTGAAGATCGTGAACTCCCCATTTCGATATCTGTTCAGACCATTGCGAGTACCAATCCACAAACTGCCACCGCGATCGACATACAGGGAACGAACGAAATCACTCGACAACCCTTCCGCCACTGTCAAAGTGGTAAAGCGTCCTTGACGATATTCATTCAGACCATCGGGGGTCCCAATCCACATCGTTCCCTTGTCATCACCGAATAGTGAAAGAACGACATCGCTGGATAATCCATCCTTAGTCGTAAAGTTCTTGACCTTGCCATCTTTCAGCAGACTTAAACCTCCGCCGTTTGTACCCACCCAAACAGCACCAGTCTTGTCTTGATAAATCGCCTTTACCAGGTCGCTCGCTAATCCTTGTCTGCTCGTGAAGGTTGAGAACTTCTTATCACGTAAAACGTTGAGTCCACCTGATTCAGTGCCGATCCAAAGGCTCCCTTCGCGATCTTCAAATAACGACAGGATCAGATCGCTTGAGAGGCCTTGTGCAACAGTTACTGAGAGATTTGTTTCAAACGCGCGTAGACGTGCCAGGCCACGATTGGTTCCGATCCAAATTGTTCCCGACTTATCGACCGTCAGGTAGTTAACGCGATTGTCAGGTAAACCATTTGAACTTGAGATGGTGATGACCTGATCACGATCCAGGCCGACGAGACCGATGTCCGTACCAAACCACAGTCTTCCAGATTGATCCTGGACGACATCGCTAACGCTGCGACCATCGAGTTCACGTGAGGCTTTCGCGTCTACCACTTTTTCATTACTTAAACAGACCAGGGTGCGCGAAGTTCCTACCCAGAGAAATCCGTCGCGATCCAGGAAGAGGGTTTGGATGTCAGTATTCTTAAGTTGCTCGATCGGCGAGTGAAGAAATGAGTTGTTAATGTAGTGAACGAGACCGGCACCGGTTGCAATCCAGAGTGAGCCATCGACTGCTTCTGCAAGTGGACCAATGTTGTTATCTGGTAAGCCCTCAACAGTAGTAAACGAAGCGAAGTTTCCATTTTGGGTTTTTACAAGTCCGTATGAAGTGCTGATCCACAATGCGCCATGACGATCTTCGAGCAAGAACCTGATGTCATTGCTCTTTAATTGCGGCGTATTCTCCTTATCAAACACAGTAAAGCTGGTACCGTTAAACCTTGCGAGACCTTCCTGTGTTCCAATCCACAAATAACCATCGCGCGTCTGAGTGATTGCCTGCACTGTGTTCTGCGGCAGACCGTTCTCCGTTAACCAGACCTGGGTGCCAAACTCACTCAAACTTCGATTTGGGTCGAGGGCATAGGCAGCTCCTGTCGCCATTAACAGCAACAAAACCAAAGTGTATTTTCCCACTGTTTGCCGACGCTTTAACATTTCACAAAACTAGTGTAATTAACTGGCAGACATAAAACGGTTAGTGAGATTTGAAAGCCCATGACAACCCTGAACAGTCGAATAATCAAAGCGCTAACACTTTCAATTGTTTTCGCCAGTATCGTTTCTGGAGCACCTGCCCGATGGCGAAACGCGAATACCCAGGAATTGAGAAAGTTATTGCCTGAGAGAGCACCGGTCGTCAAAGAAAACATTGAAACGGAATTTCGAACCGCCTCCGGAGTGACTGACGGAAAAGGAAAGTACATTGCCGGTGTGGTTATGATCACCGCCGGTTACTCCGCCGAAGGAAAGTACTCTCATTACTTTGTGACGCAAGTACCTCTCAAATTGGGTGAACTGACTCTACCTTCGGGCGAGTATGTCTTCGGTTACCAGCGAACCAATAACGAAACGATTAAGGTCAGCTTTTACAAGGCCTCTACCGGTGATTCGGTTGGAGATGTGGAAGCGCATATCAACCGCAAGCGCAACCTGGTCACTTCTTTACTAATAACTGCGCCAGTAAATGGCAAAGGCACAATGCAGGTCGGACGCTTTATATTTGACTACAGACTCTCCGCGTGACCAAGCGAAACAACTTGAAAAATCACGTTATATAACTAAGAATTGGTCCGCCGTTTCCTACATTCCATCTCGACAAGGGAATAACCTTCAATGAAAACGAGTGCGTTTCTTTTAATCTTCGCTCTAACTTTTTTGAGCTTCTGTCCGGGTATACAACAAACTTTAAGCGCCCCGGCACCGACCG
>DATIBX010000039.1:0-8894 GCA_035457105.1 Pyrinomonadaceae bacterium | reverse complement strand
AGTCTTCCGTGACAACGATAGCTTCGAAAATCTCAAGCACCGGGCGCATTTCGCAAAAGAGGATCGACCTACTGCGGGACCGGCCCAAGCTCACTGAAAAACAGCTAGCAACGATGACTGACATCAGCATGCAATTGTCGGTGGATTCGATTATCGATGTACGCTCGATTATCCCACGCGAGCGGCACTCCTTGATCTTCAATACATTCCAGAGGCTGGAGCCGACCCACGCATTCATACTTGTCAATGATCACGACCCAAAGCCGCTTTATTACCAATTCCAGGCTGAGCACCCGGGCAGGTTTGGTTGGATTATTTGGAAAAAGGCCCTGACGTCTGGCGGGTTGTTATCAGCCGGACCGCGTGAACAAAGACGTCTAGTGGTTTGTTGGGCGCGGGAAACATTCAAGCGCACGACACATCCCGATCGCGATGGCAATCCAGACAAGGCTGCGAACGGTCATCGCGCCGATCGTTCTTATCTCAAATGCTCCGCCAAGAAAAATGTAGACACCCAATGCGGCAAATACAGCGATCGTCGTGACAGCGATCGCTGCGGACAATCGCGCTGCCCAACGTTTCCACCGAAAGACCCCGCAGCCGGCAACAATGTAGGCAAAGCCGGCAATAAAATTGAACCAAAGAACAAAGGGAACAATGTTTCCGGCAGCCGCCCTCTCAGCCGGAGGGCCGAACAAAGTCTTTCCTCCTACAAAGACAGTGACTACGCCAAATACCACCGCGATCAAGGCTGCCGCGATAGCCCAACGTGGGCGAGATGTCGTTTCAGACATCCTTCACGCCTTCTGTAGCGTCAGCTGAGGACCGCAACAGCGATCATACCAACCACAATCAAAACAAGGCCGCTGATAAGCATCGGCACCAGGCTGCTACCCGAATGTGGACCTGCTGCCGTTAGAGCGACGTTCCTTTCATTGTTGTTCTTACTGGTCATCGCGCTTCTCCTAGATTTCCCACCGATCTGAATTTTCCTCAGCCCTGCGAAGGCCTCCCTCATATCTTGGGAACAAGACATTATTCTCGAGATGGATGTGCTCGATCAGATCATTGGCCAGCTTGGCCGATCCCGTGTAAAGCGCCTGCCAAGAGCGGCACGCCCCTTCGGGCAAAGTGAAGTTCCCGGTTATACTTCCAAGTCTTCGCAAATGCTCGCCATGATCATCATGATCGTGACGCATCTGCGCAATTGGGACGTCGAGACCGCCGGCGGACTTTCGTCGCATTGCCGGAAACAAAATAAGTTCTTCTTTTTTCATGTGCACTTCGAGCTTACCCAACATCTGTTGAAGCGAATCGGCGAGGCCATGAGGAACCTGCGGATGATCGGAATGGACCGCCTCTACCTTTCTGCCCAGCTTGACTAACTCTGGCAGTTCGCGCCGGTGGGTTTCATGATAGCGGGTTAGAATATGATCAATGAGATCATCAGTTTGTTGGGGCACCGAGATTGCGGATCCTGATTCATCAAGACTATTCAGTGCGTGCTCCACTTCGGCGACATCAACGCCACCCTGCCGCGCCGCATCCTCGAGCGCGATGTCGCCGCCACAGCAGAAGTCTAGCTTGAACCGGCGAAATATCCCCGTTGCTCCCGGTATTGTTGCCGCGATATCGCCGACTGTCCGACTGCTTAAAGGGACCCGTGGGTTTGAAATGGTCACTGGATCTCTCCTGTTTCGCCGACATCATCGAGCATGTCGCCACCCCGGGCAAGCATGAACGCCGCAGCAGCCACCATCACGGCGATCCGCCAATCGATTCTACCGAGGAGAAATACCAGGAGAACAGCGAACCATGCTGCAGAGGCTGCACTCCATCGATACTCCCATCGCCTTTGCAGAGGATCGTCGGTGAGAAAATTCTGAACATGGGAAAGCGTGTTGTTCCGTCTGGTGTGCCGCTTTACCGACACAGAGTTCCGCATATCGATCTTCGCTGTTTCGTTCAATCTTCGACGCATGATGTCCTCCTTCGGTCGCGATTGTTGCCACCGGTCGGAACGGCCAACTTGATTCCGGCATTCGCTTTTGCGGGCGGCCGCTCGACGCGCCGATAGGTGCCAGCAAGCACTGCGGAAATATCGGAACGGCTTATCCCAATATCTTGAAGTTCGGGATCGCTCATCGCCGAGAGATGGAGAAAGTCACAATGCAGTTGCTGTCCGTGGACGAATTTATCAGCCAAAGTCTTCAGGACTTCCCGCGCCGTGACCAGGAACCCACTGCTGATATGACAATTCTGATGGATTTCAAATGAATGCGTTTTGCTCACAGTCCTGTCTCCTTGCAGCCCTCCAAAATCCTTGCAAAGCATCGTCTGAAATAGATATATTGTCAATATATCTTTTGTTGAATAAGATCTGGTAGGGCCGTGGCACTGTTTGGGGCGCTTCGGAAGGGCGTGGCCGCTGCTCGTCAGTCCTTGACAAGGTCGTTCAAAAAACAATCAATTCAAATCATCGAAATAGATGCGAGAAATTGATGCGGCTCACCTCCTTTTCCGACTACGCCCTGCGACTTTTGATGTTCGCCGCCGCTTCCGGCGACCGGCTGATCACGATTGAGGAAGCCTGCCAAACTTATGACATCTCGCGTGGACACCTCATGAAGGTCGCCAATCTCCTTACGCGCGAAGGATATTTAAAAGCGGTCCGCGGTCGCTCTGGCGGCCTAACCCTCGCCAAGCGCCCGAAGGACATTCGGCTCGGCGACGTCGTGAGAGCGACCGAACCCGACTTCGCACTGGTCGAATGTTTCGCAACCGGGAATCAATGCGTTATCACTAAGTGCTGCGCCTTACCGGACGTTTTGAACGAGGCGCTGAACGCCTTTATCCGGACGCTTGACCGCTATACGTTGGAAGATCTCATGCTGAAGCCGAGGGATTTTATGCCAATTTCGGCGAAGCCCTCCCCCCGCCTTCGTGGTCCACAGTTCTAGCATTTTACCCCAACGAAATCCGATCTCCGTCGCCGACCCTCATCACTGCTTTCGACGATCACGATGCATGCGTGAGGTATGGTAGAGGAATTCCGTGGTGAAACATCTATCGCCCGCCTATTTCGCGCTGGTGATGGCGACCGGGGTCGTTTCGATCGCGGCGTGGGATTTGCGACTCCCCGTCCTGGCAATGGGACTGTTTGTCTTCAACATCGTTGCCTACGTGATAGTCGCAGGGCTGACCTTCCTGCGGGCGATCCGTTATCCGCGGTTATTCTTCGCCGACATGACCGACCATCGGCTCGGGCCCAGCTTTTTCACCGCGGTTGCAGGATCGTGCATCCTTGGCACGCAGTTTCTGCTAATGGCGCACAGTGTGGAGACTGCGGCCGTGTTCTTGGCTCTCGGTGCCACACTGTGGATCGGCCTGACCTACACGATCTTCACAGCTCTTACGGTCAAGCGTGATAAGCCGCCCCTTGAGAAGGGGCTCACCGGCGCGTGGCTGATCGCTGTGGTCGCCACCCAGTCAATCGCCGTCCTGGCGGCGCTGATCGCCCGCGATTGGCCTCAGCCGCTTCGCCTGGAACTCAATTTCTTTGCGCTGTCGATGTGGCTATGGGGCGGGATGTTCTACATCTGGATCATCTCGCTCATCTTTTACCGCTACACCTTCTTTATCTTCTCGCCAGGCGACCTCACGCCACCTTACTGGATCAACATGGGAGCGATGGCGATCTCCACCCTGGCCGGCGCCCGGCTGGTGCAAAACACGCCGGACGCACCGTTCCTCGCCTCTCTGCTGCCATTTCTCAAGGGCTTCACGGTCTTCTACTGGGCCACCGGAACGTGGTGGATTCCAATGCTGCTCGTGCTCGGTGTATGGCGGCATGTAATTCAGCAATTCCCTCTGCGCTACGATCCGCTCTACTGGGGAGCAGTATTCCCGTTGGGAATGTACACCGTGGCAACAATGCAGATGGCGGAGGCACTTGACCTTCCGTTCCTTACCCCCTTGCCGCCGGTAGTATTCGCAGCAGCACTAAGTGCCTGGATGCTCGCCTGCATCGGTCTGCTATGGGAGTTGCGCAAGCTCTTTCACACGCGCAAGCGTATTTAATGTTCGCGGTGGGTCATTAGCGAACTTTCGCGATGCTAGCATCATGTCGGCTTGACCCCCAAAAGCGACATCTTAGCCTGGCCTAGTCAAGACCGGATGATTTTTGGTTGTGATGCTTATGGATGCTCAATTGCGTATGGACGTTCGGCTTTTCGAGGCCGCCATCGGCATCCGTGCGTCCGTGCTCTTGATAGCGCGTTCGATCAACGTGTCGACTTATGAAAAGTCGTATGGCGAGCCAAGGAGCGGGCACAGTGGTAGCAGGACGTAATATTCGATGCCACTGCCATCGAGCTCCTTCAACTCGCTCAGCATCTGCCGCGCAATTAATAACGTGAGCGCATGCAGCGCGCTTGCGACTGCGCCTCCTGGTGGTTCCGAGAGTGCGCTAGGCACCTGCGTGATGCCGAAGCTCAAGCGCCCCGTGGAAGCACTTGAAGCACCCTTGCAATAAAAGCGTGAAACTCCGTCATAAAGCTGCGCAAGAATTGTTCGGTAGATTCCACAGTGACCTCTCCAGTATCGCTGATAAGGCCTGGACTGAACTGAATGTATGCCTCGGGGCATTCATTTGCGGTGAATTGCAGAAGCTGAGAACACTGCGCAAGCTTTGCTGCGCCACCGCGGTACCAATTGCGCCCGGAGATGTTCCAATGACGGCGGACGGCTTACGGGTGAACGAATTTTTTCCATAAGGCCGGCTCGCCCAGTCAATAGCATTTTTTAAGCCGCCAGGGATTGAGCGGTTATACTCGGGCGTAACGAAAAGAACTGCATCGACTGAGGCGATTGCATCTTTGAATGCCTTGGCGACCGGCGGAAAGTTGGTGTCATAGTCGTAGCTATAGAGCGGCAGATCCTTGAAGGAGATCTCCGCCATTTCGAGCTCGGCTGGAGCGAGACGGACTAGCGCCCCTGCAAGCTTGCGGTTGATCGATGCCTTGGCAAGGCTGCCGACGAGATAACCAACCCTGTATGTCGTCATGGTGGAGCTCCATCGATGTTTGCCGATCGGCAACAAAATAAAAGTTAGGCCTATTTTCTGACCGGTAGACCAGTAGTAAACGGCAACCGGGGCACACAATAGCGTTGTTCCAGGCCCTCCGAACGCAAATTCTCCACTCGAGAAAGCTTCGCTAGCCGACATCGCAGCATTCGCCGCAGCAGACGGATGCGTGCAGCTACCTTGACCGTCGTTCCTGGTCGCTTTCCATGGCGAACTCAGCGTGAAGACTTTCGCGATCTCTGAAAATCGAGGCTATGGCCAGGGTTCGTCCTTGGTATTTGAATCGTAGAACGCAGTCCCTTGCAGGGATGTCACCTTCAACTACAATTTCATCCCACTTTTCTGCATGGCCGACATAATTGATCGGCACGTCGTAATGCTGGCTCCAAAAGAATGGGACCGCTGTGAACTCCTCCCGCTGTCCTAACATATTCAGCGCGGCAGTTTGCCCCTGACGCTCCGCCACGACCCAGTGCTCAACTCGAACGCTGCCGCCAGAGTACGGGTCGGGCCACCGCGCAATATCACCAGCGGCAAATACTCCCCTCGCGCTTGTTTCAAGGAAGGAATTCACAACAACACCGCGCTCAACGGCAATCCCAGCCTTAACTGCCAGGTCAATTCGTGGGCGGACGCCTATACCAGCGACCACGAAATCCCCTTGAAGGACACCGCCACTTTTCAAGGTCATTTGGTTATCTGTAATCGAAATCGCGGTTTCGTTAAGATGGAAAATAACGCCATGCTGTTCATGAATCGATTGAACAAATCGTCCCATTTCTGGTCCCAGAATGCGTTCCAACGGTCGCTTTTCCGGCGCCACGACGTGGACTTCAATATCGCGGCTTCTCAAAGCCGCCGCGACTTCAAGTCCAATAAAGCTTGCGCCCAACACAATTGCGCGGCGCGCGCTCTTTGCGCGCTCGATGATGACGCGACAGTCAGCTAGCGAACGAAGCGAATGTATGGGGGCCTGTTCGCTTCCTGGAATCCAGAGACGAACCGGTTCAGCTCCAGTTGCGAGCAGCAACCGATCGTATCGAACGTGTTGGCCATCGCTTAGCGCTATCTCGCGCGTACCTGGATCAATGCGCGCAACCTCTGTCTCGAGCCGCAGGTCGATCGCATTTTCTGAGTAGAAGGACTCTGGCCTGAGGGGCACCCAGTCGTCCGAGGCGTTGCCAGCGAGATAATCCTTTGAAAGATTCGGCCTATCCACAGGCGGTGCCGCGTCGTTGCTCAGCATTATGACGCTGCCAGCGTAGCTTTTCCGCCGAAGCATCTCGGCAGCCGCAAAGCCCGCCGCTCCACCACCGACGATAACGATTCTTTCAGGAATGTCAGCCGCGGCCTTGCCGATGTTCGGCGCTTTTGGCTCGACCTTTTTACTGGCAACGAATACGCGGTTTTCCCGAACTTCGACCACCCAGCATGACAACGGGTCGAAGGCTGGCGCTCGAAGGGCCTCGCCTGTTCGCAGATCAAAACAAGCATGGTGCCAAGGACACCGAATCGTGCGGTCGGTCACGATCCCTTCGATGAGCGGGCCGTGATAGTGCGTGCAGTGAGCGCCAACTGCGAAAAACTCGTTACCAATTCGTGTCAGCAACACTGCTTCCTGGCCCACATGGCCGAGCAACATTGCTCCATCTGCGAGTTCGCCTTGCGCAACGCCAAGGGTAAGATCAGGACTATTTGGTGCGGCATCCGGCATGCTTTTCTTTCAAAATTCGTGGGCGAGTTGCTGGCCGGACTTTGGTTGAGTTTCGCTAGACCCCTGCAGCTTTGGGGACAACGCATGGATGTGAACATCCCGCGAAGAATGGCGCCGTAAGATGTCTAGTGCGCGTTCTTGCGCCTCGGTGTCCTTGGTTCGCACCCACAGGAGAAGGCCTCCATGATCGATTTGCGCCTGGAGGTAACGTCCGTGGTAATCACCCAGCCATTTGGCGAGTAGCGCCCCAACAACGCTTCCGGCTCCGCCGACTACCGTTGCCACCACCAGAGCACCGAGGATCGTGCCGCCAGAAACGAACATAGCGCCAGCTGCAGCGGTGGCGCCTGCATACACAAGGGCGCCGACTATTCCGCCTTGAGCATCTCCGATCGCTTCAGGCGAGATATATGCCGAACGTGGAGCGGCCGGGTCATCTTCCAAGTCGCGAACGTTAGCAAAGCCGCGGCCGAGCTTTTCATTCAGCGTGTCTTCGCCAGCAAGCAAACTTAATTCGGCACGGTGGAAACCGGAGCTCAAGAGCTCATCGACCGCAGCCTGAAGATCGCCTTCGGTTGTGAAGACCGCGACGGCTTCACGAAGAACGTCCGAGTGATCGTCCACGGGTCCACCTCTCTTTTAAACGAGTACCAGCCTTCCATCCAGCGTCGAAGCAGGCAAACGAATTTAATTGACATTTGTCTGCAGGCTTTATGCTAGATGAGAGATGGACATCGAGCTCGCCAGGACCTTTGTGGAGATCGTCTCTACGGGGAGTTTCATTAAAGCCGCTGAGCGATTGCATGTTGCTCAGACGACAGTCAGCGCGCGCGTGCGACTGCTTGAACAACAGCTTGGCCGACCTCTATTCGTTCGAAATAAGGCTGGCGCGACTCTCACGCCGGCCGGTGAGCAATTTCTTCGCTTCGCCCCAACTTTCGTACAGTTATGGCAGCGTGCGCGTCAGCAGGTAGCAGTGCCTGAGGGTCATCGCGCGGTATTGACGGTAGGGAGCGAAGTCAGCTTGTGGCAGCCGCTTCTGGTCGAATGGGTCAGAGCGATGCGACACTCACATCCTGATATAGCGCTGCGCGTTCACGTGGACGTCCCGCAAGACTTGATCACGCATGTTGCAGCGGGGCTGGTGGACATTGCGATCATGTATGCGCCTCAGCACCGACCGGGTTTGGAAGTCGACCTGCTAATGGAGGAAGAACTCGTTCTTGTTACGACAGATCTAAAAGCATATCGAGCGGATGATCCTCAATACGTTCACGTAGAGTGGAGTCCAGATTTTTCTCTTCACTACGCAGCAAGCTTTCCCGACACGGTCCCCAACTTGGTCTCCAATCTAGGTCCGTTGGCGTTGAATTATGTTCTTTTGGAAGGCGGATCAGGTTATTTGCGGATGAATTCGGTACGGCCTCATATTGAATCTGGAGCACTTCACCTTGTTCCGGGCGCACCACACTTTTCATTCCCAGTTTATGCCGTTCACTCGGCAAATGTGGACGTGGACACATTAGGTGCCGCGCTCACCGTGCTGCGCGCCGTTTCGAAGATAGAGGTGAAGGATCACGAGTAGGTCTGGCGTAAGACCCCACAGCATACGACGTCGTTTGATGCATAGAATAGAGCGTCCCCTCAAGCGTCGTCGCCCTGACACCGCTCGGATCATACCCTGCACGCGCCTAAAACATAAGTCACACCGGCGAAGACGCCGTTAACAATGAGATCGCCCGATGGGGTCGGCACACGTTTGATGCCGACCCCTGTCCAGTGTGTTTCGAACAGACCCTGCCTCGAATCAGGAGAACTTCTTGGCGAACTGTTTGGCCAAGGCGTCTGCTGTTGTGTTTGCGATTTGGTAGACGTGGTTTTTCATCTCTTCCCAGGTCTGCGCTTCAGCTTCGTATTGTCGATCCTTTAGTTGCTGGATCTGCTGAATGTGGTGGCTGCCATGGGCCAAAAGGAGCGCATTGACTGCGTCTTTCGGAAGATACGGATTTGCCTTGCTTAAGAAGATCGCGATCTCTTCGGCGTTCGACGTGATCGTCTGGGTTGCCCTCCCCTGCGCTACGGGTTCGCCGGCAA
>DATIBX010000038.1:0-4595 GCA_035457105.1 Pyrinomonadaceae bacterium | reverse complement strand
CGTCTGCGCGCTATAGATCACGTTCTGAGGGTTCTGCTCTTGCACCACTCGACGCATTGAGTCGAGTGTCAGTTGACTGTTGCCACTGCCGCGCGCGACTACGAAGAAGCCCGAGGCCACTGAGCCCATCGCGTCGTCGGGGAATTGGGAGAATGATTGGTACAACTGGGCTTGTAATGATTGACCGTCTGTATCAAGACTCCACTGTTTGACGTGGCCCACGACTCCGATAATTTGCAAAGGTTGTTCATCACCGTCGAAGTTGATCTCTTTTCCGATTGGGTCCGTCGATCCGAAATACTTTTGCGCGAACTGTTCATCGATCACAGCAACTCGCGGAGAGTGCTCGTTGTCGTGTTCGGTAAAAAAGCGACCTCGCTTGAGTGGTATTCCCATCGACTGGAGATAGTTAGAACTAACAACGTAGACGAGGCTAAGATTCATGTCGCTTTGGCTCGTTGGTTTCGGCTGATCACTGCGCCAAAAGAATCGATCGTTTTCGCCCTGCAGTGGAATGGTTCCGTCAGTAAAGGCGGCGGCCTCTAATCCAGGAGTCGCGTGCAGTCGGACATTCAGCTCTCGCAAGGCCGCGCGGATTGCTACTGGCGACGCATTTCCCATTGATGGGGGAAGGCTCAATCCGAACGTGAAAACGTTTTCAGCTCGAAAACCGGGATCCACATTCCAGAGTGCGGCCAGGCTCCGGACCATCAAGCCCGCGCCAACTAACAGGACCAGCGCGAGTGCCATTTCAACCGCTACTAAAGCACTTTGCAGCCCGCTTCGACTTGGCGCGCTGCGCTTCCCTTCTTTGAGATCGTTCGCTAAACGCCACTCTGAAGTTTTAAGCGCTGGTGCCAGGCCTGACAGAAGTCCTGTCATCAGAGAAACAAGAACAGTGAAGATAAGAACGCGGGTATCCAAGCTCACTTCGCTGGCGCGCGGGACGGCAAGCGGCAAAGCTGCCAGCGCCCATTTAGTACCCCAGGCAGCAAGCAGCAATCCCAGGGCGCCACCCGCTAAGGCGAGCAAAGTACTCTCGGTTAGCAGTTGTCGCAGTAATCTCCCGCGACCGGCGCCAAGTGCCGCGCGGATTGCAAACTCTCGAGTCCTTCCGGTTGAGCGGGCCAGCATTAAATTACTGACATTTACGCATGCGATTAGAAGGACAAAGCCAACCGCGCCCAGGAGAGTCCAAAGAGTTGGGCCAACGTCCCCCAGTAACCTTTCTCTTAACGGAATCAGTTTGGCTCCGTTAGCCTTGTTCGTATCCGGGTAAGCCGCTGCAAGATTGCTCGCAACACGATTAAGATCAGCTTGAGCCTGTGCGAGGGTTATGCCGGGTTTTAGCCTGTCAATTCCGTGTAACCCAAGCCCGGCACCGCGGTTCTCAAGTGCAGGAATGTTCCATTGGCCAATCGGTACGAAAACATCGGCAGCCCGTAGATTAAAACTTGCGGGCAAGACACCGATTACGGTGTAACTCTGATCGTCGAGAGTTAATGATTGCTGCTGGATGTCGCCTGTACCGAACTTCCGGTTCCAAAACGCAGCACTCACTACAACGACGGGCTGTGCGCCTTTTTGATCTTCACCTGAAGCAAAATCCCTACCTTTGGCTAATTCGATCCCCAGTACCTTGAAGTAATCACCTGAGACGAATAGCGCATCAACACGTTCGGCTTCGCCGATGCCTGTTAAAGTGAAATCCGTACCGCGAGAGATTGCCATCGAGGCAAAGGTTTGATTCTGCCTCTGCCAATCGCGGAAATTCGGATAGGGAATAGCCCCAGCGTCGAAGCTGGGCTTGCTTTGGTGAAGTGTGACCAGCTGATCTGGATTTGGATAAGGAAGCGGATTGATAAGTACACCGCTCACCACCGAGAAGAGGGCCACATTAGCGCCGATGCCGATCGCGAGTGTAATCAGCGCCGTAAGGGTAAAACCAGGCCGTCTCCTTAAACTTCTAAGACCGTAGCGAATATCTTTCAGAAACGCGTCCATAATTCCCTCGTAAATCTTGAGCCTGGGCAATGACCAGACACACGAGTGACGTCGACGTTACTGAGGTAGAGCAGTAGCGCCAGGCCAGGCTGGATTTTTCGATCAGAGCAACTGCTGGTTAGAAAACCTTAATTATCAACTATCCATCCGTCCTCGAGACGGATGATGCGATTGCCATAGCTTGCGTTTGTTTCCGAGTGTGTAACCTGAACAATGGTCGTGCCTTCATCGTTGAGACGCTTGAACATGTCCATGATCTCTTTACCTTGCGCCGAATGTAGATTACCGGTTGGCTCATCAGCCAGGATAATGCGCGGACTTGCTACTACTGCGCGCGCAATACCAACAAGCTGCTGCTGACCACCCGATAATTGAGTAGGAAAGAGATCTTTCTTGCCAACCATCTGAAAGCGATCAAGCGTGTCACAAACAATCGACTGCCGGTCTTTTTTGTTGACATCGCGATAAGAGAGCGGCAACTCGAGGTTTTCAAACACCGTCTGGTCATCGAGCAAGTGATAACTCTGAAAAACGAACCCAATGTTTCGATTTCGCAGGGCAGCGCGCTTCTTTGCATCCATCGAATGCACGGCTACATCGTCGAAATAATATTCACCCGTCCACGATTGATCGTGCATACCAAGAATGTGGAGCAACGTTGACTTACCCGCTCCCGATGGTCCCATGATGGATACAAACTCGCCAGGCTTTATGTCGAGATCGATCCGGCGCAAAACATAAGTCCTTGTTGGTCCATGTGGGAATGATTTCTCTACCCCGCGCAAGCTGATCATGAAATCGCTCCAAAACCACTTTCCTCGAGTTCGCGTTTTGCTTCTCGAATCTCACGGCGTTCAGAACCCGCTTCCTCTTCAACGATAAGACCGTCGAACAGATGAACGATTCGATCCGCATGTTGGGCGTAGCGTGGATCGTGCGTAACCATGCAGATGGTTGCACCACCGCGGTGCAACTCGCGCATCAACTCCATCACTGCTTCGCCATTCGTCGAGTCGAGGTTTCCAGTCGGCTCGTCTGCGAGCAAGATGCTGGGAGCCCCACCAACTGCCCGAGCGACTGCGACGCGCTGCTGCTGACCGCCGGAGAGCTGGCTGGGCAAGTGTTTCGCTCGGTGGGCCATACCCACCCGCTCGAGTGCTTCGGTGGTGCGTTTCTTGCGTTCGCTGGAACTCATGCCTCGATAGGTCAACGGCAATTCAACGTTTTCGTAAACCGTTAAGTCGCCGATCAGATTGAAGCTTTGAAAGATGAATCCAACCTCACGGTTTCTGATACGAGCACGTTCGGACAGAGAAAGGTTTTCAACCGGATGGTCATTCAGAACGTACTCGCCAGCCGTAGGGGTATCGAGCAGACCCAGAATTGATAACAGCGTTGATTTGCCGCAACCTGACGGGCCGGCAATCGAAACGTATTCACCCTGTTGTATATCCAGATGAATTCCAGAAAGGGCGTGGGTCTCTACTTCATCCGTATAGAAAACCTTCTTTACGTCTGAAAGGTGGATTAGAGGGCGCGTTGAACTCATTAAGTGCTCCTTCTTCTCGTCCGACAAGGCCGCGCTCGCCGTGACACAAATTTTGTACTGCTTTGCTAAATAAGATTCCGCTAGTTTGGTCTAACGAATGCGGATGCGCTGGTAACCATCTAAAGCTGAAGTATCAGAGATGATTACGCGATCGCCTTCCTTTAGACCGCTTACGATTTCAATGGTGCTAACCGAAAAGCGTCCTAGTTGAACGCTGGTCCTCGTAGCTTCCTGACCATCCGGACTGAGCAGGAACATACCGACTGTTTGCTGACCCTGCCCAAACGCCGGTCGGCCCACATGTAAGACATTTTGTAATCGTTCCAACTCAATCGTGCCATCAACACTCAAATCGGGACGCGCACTCGCTGGTAATGGTCCAGTGAGCGTAGCATCGACGGTGAACGTTCCTTCACGAGCAGCCGGGTCAATACGTGCAATTTCACCCTGGATGATTCCATTGCGGGTGTCGACCAATACTTTCTGACCGATCCTGACGTCCTTGATCGTAGTTTCGGGTATTCTGAGTTCTGCCTTTAAGGACGCGGGATCTGCGACTCGAGCAAGATTCAAACCCGGTGTGACCTGTTGACCGACCTGAACTGAGACCACCTGCAGCACGCCACCGGTTCCCGCTCGTACTTTCAAGTCGTTAACCTGATCGCTCTTCAATTTGGCGAGCGCTCGCAACTGACTAACCCTGGAACTCTGCGCATTCAGTTGCGCCTTTGTAGACTTAGAGCTCACTGCTAGTCGCTGCTGTTCAACTTTGAGGCGATTGGCGAGGTCCTGTACGTTTACTCGCGAGATTTTGAGAACGAGGTCTGCCACCAGGCCTTGTTTCGCAAGCACTTCATCTGCATCAAGCTGTAACTTGGCCTGGCTATACTGGGCGTTAATCGTGGCGATTACAGACTGCTGAGTCATGCTATCGCTTTCAAGTTTGACGCGCAGATTTTCCTCGTCAGCCTCGGCTGCTTTTACTTGAAACTCTGCGTCCGCTGCCTGCTGCTCCAGCTGCGGATTCGATAGCTCCATAATT
>DATIBX010000037.1:0-2947 GCA_035457105.1 Pyrinomonadaceae bacterium | reverse complement strand
GCTCCAGATTCTGGATAGCATGAGCAAGGAAAACCGTGAGTTCATCCAAGGTTCGTGGGAGGCATATCGTTGGGAGTGGGCAGCACGATCAGCGATCAGTCACTTCAAGAATGGGGAACTCTTCGAGATGCGTAAGGTAATGGACGGGGTTCCCGCTAACTTGCAGCCGCTCGCCAAACTCGCATTTATCAGTTATCTGCCAGAGCAAAGGAATAAGGAGACAGACCCAACTTTAGAATATCTTAATGATGGGCGAATTGGCTTGGTCCGTTCCAACCTCACAGATTCTGATAAGAGTGCGTCGTATTTAGGACTCTTGGAATTAACCGTTAAGTATCAACCCGGCGATGCTATTGCGGTTCTCAATGAAACTGTGACTGTTCTCAACAAAGCGGATAAAGCGAGGCGTGTCGAGGATAAAGAGACTCGCGAATTACTACTGGAACCAATCTCAAAGAATCTTAGTTCGACGCTGCTTGAAATGGATGAGTATGCAGTGAAGAAAGCGATTTCGACAATCGCCGCAACTGACACTCGCGTTCGGGTCCGCCTGGATTTACTTCAAGCTTGCCTAACGCGACTTTTCTCGGGAACGGCGAAACCAGTGAGTGTAAGCAGCAATTAGCACCGTGGCGAAACAGGTGAAAACGTCACTTCGATTAGTCATAGGCGTGTGTGTCGGAGGGTTACTGGCATTTCCTCTTGGGTTAGCGATAGGCACATTTTCGATTTAGCCATGCTGTGTTAGAGGCTGAGAATTGGAAGATCGTTTTTAAGGTTTACTCCCGGCATCCTCAAAGAGGCGCTCGCGACCCTTGCCTCACTGGACATCGAGTCGGGTAAGTTGGTTTCCAGAGATGAGCCTGTCTCTTGGCTTACACCTGTCGTTTCGCAGCTACTTTACATTTGTAGTAACGAGCCGGAAATACGATCAGATTGTCAACCAGGGAGATTACCGACAAGGCCGCTTCCGAAAAAACCGAGGAAGCAAATACCGCGTCTTTCCGCCACCGTTTGTTACGATATGGGAATGCGGTTCGCGAACTGGCGCCGCTATTCGGTATGAGGACGAGCGGCAACAGAAGCAATCCATTGAATCGGGTGGGCATAAGCGGTCGCCCAGAGGACACGTTCGACGCGCACACTGGCACACGTTTTATGCGGGTCCTGAGACCGCGAAAACGCGAGAAACCCGGCTCCGTTGGCTATCGATGATCAACGTGAATCTGCTGTTAGGGGATTAGTTCGAGCAAAACGAAAAATCGCGCGCCGAATAAACAACGGTGCCTTGATGAGGACGGCAACAAACAGAACTTTGTACCTCGTTGTCGGCTATTTCTTCCCGGCGGACTTTACTAAACGCATTTTGATTACAGACCTTGGTCCAATTGAAAAAGTGCGGGGGATTCTTTCGCAGTGGCGCGAGAAATTGCGCGGATTTGTCCGGCTTTGAGTGAAAACTCCTGTAGAAAGCTCGGGCATGAATGTTGCTGCACCGTAATGACATCATCCATGTCCGGCCGGTTTATCAGACGGACGAGACAGGGAAGTTGGACTCTGATTAGCACTCTTCAATAGAGTGGAACGGCACATGACGTCTCGGCTAACATCCCTATTCCTTTTGCTTGTGCTCGCAGGTAGCACTTTCGCCGGTATGCCCATGCATTTCGGCGAGGCTGAATGCAGCATGGGCGGCATGATGGATATGGATTGCTCCGAAGCCGCGCTTATGCAGGAGTCAAGTCCTGAGGTTGCGGACGCAAAGCTTTGTTGCGCACTTAACTGCGCTAAAGATGGAACAACCTCGCCGCCGAACATTGTCCGCGTTACGGCGCCTCCTTTGGCTTCGGCGTCGTCACATCACGCATTAACGCAAGCATTAGCTGTCAACTCCTTACTATCTCGACGTATTGATCGTCTCCATGGTCCTCCTGATTCAGGACTTAAATATCTTCGCAACCTCGCTCTTCGCATCTGATCCCAACAAGGCCGTAGTCTGTCTGCTGTCGAATTACTCACGCTTTTGTAATTCCAGACAGATCGGAGAGTCGTGTATCGATCGGACCAATTTGTTCCGATATGTGATGCTCGTTCGTGGCTTACACCTCAGCCGTAGATCGGTTGACCGTGATCGAAATTTAGAGTTGAACAACGGAGAACGATTATGAAGAAGATCGCAATTTTTTTGACTGTAGTTGCTGCGGCGGCATTGTTCGTGGCTTGCGGTTCAGCAAGACAAGAAACAGCGCCGGGAAAGGTCATCAAGAGCACATCCGCTGGGAACGGTCTGACCGTTTCGCTCGCGACTCTCGACGGAGTGCTCAAACATGGAAATAGCGAGTTCACCATAACTTTCGCAGATGCCTCCGGCAATCCTGTGAATGTTGGCGCGGTCGGTCTTACGTTTCACATGCCGCAGATGGGAACTATGGCTGAGATGAACAATGCCGCCACCTTTACGACTACCTCAACACCGGGAATTTATGACGGTAAGGCTCAAATCGAAGTCGCCGGTGAGTGGCTAGTGAAGATTACTTACGAAGGCTCGCAGGGGCGTGGTCAAGCTTCGTTTCCTGTCACGGCCCAATAATTGGGGCAGCCAATGATTCATCGTCTTATAGATTTTAGCTTGCGGAACCGCGGCCTGATTGTAGTGATGTATCTCGGCTTGGCTGCCTTAGGTTACTGGGCACTGCTCCGTACACCGATCGACGCAATTCCTG
This sequence comes from Pyrinomonadaceae bacterium, assembly GCA_035457105.1. GTDB lineage: Bacteria > Acidobacteriota > Blastocatellia > Pyrinomonadales > Pyrinomonadaceae > PSRF01. The sequence goes on along the minus strand of DATIBX010000037.1, from coordinate 224 downwards.
ACCTCTCGGATAATCAGGTGATCGTCTTCACCGATTGGCCTGGCCGCTCACCTCAGGAAGTAGAAGATCAGGTGACCTATCCTTTGGTCACTAATCTTCAGGGTCTGCCCGGCGTGCGTGTCGTTCGCGCCAGTTCCGCATTCAGCTTCTCTATGATTAATGTCATCTTCGAAGACAACGTTGATCTGTACTGGGCCAGAACACGCGTACTGGAACGGTTGAAT
>DATIBX010000036.1:0-6652 GCA_035457105.1 Pyrinomonadaceae bacterium | reverse complement strand
ACCGACCACAATAAGCAGTCGAGCTTCTTCTTCAAGGCGACTGGTACACCTCAAATCACCATCGAGGAAGGTCAGCTTAACGACTCCGTTCCAAACACATCAGACATAACTTCTGAGTTCGAGGAAGAGCACGAAGAAACCTCGGCAGCAGTTGAGACCACCACAGTCGTTTCAGGTGCTGAAGGCTCCGTCGTAGAAGTAACCGCGCGAATTCCACACGCTTCAACACGGGTGACGTTGACCATCGACGTAGAGCCACGCGCTTCAGCTCAAACTCCAGCACCAGTTAAACCAGTTACTACTTCTTCGTCAGATCGATTGCCGTCTCTAAAAATCGCAGGAGGCAGACAATTGCCGCGATTGTTGTTTGTAACCAGCAAAGACAGGTTGGCCCGTAACATTGGCGAACGTGAAGCTCAGCACGTAATAGCAGCTCTAAAGGCTCGTGGCGTGCAGCTAATAGAGCAGTTACCCGGCTCGGATGTGGCCCAGACAGCCAATCGGGTGCGGCAGACAATTCGTCAGACGGGAAGGATTGAGGGCGTTGTGATCGTTGGTGGCTACGACGTGGTGCCGAGTCAAACAGTCGATTGCGTCCCTAAGAATTTGCAGTCTCGCGTATCGCGAACCGGAGATGCCGACAATTTTATCGTTTGGAGTGATGACATTTACGGTGACGCGGATGGCGACTTGTTACCGGAACTCCCTGTCAGTCGGATACCGGATGGCAACCGAGCAGATCTGGTATTTGCCGCGCTACAGGCTGGAGGAAATACACTGAGCAGCCAACGAGTTGGCGTGCGAAACGTCGCGCGACCATTTGCAGCGGAAATCTACCGCAATCTACCTGGTTCAAAACGGATGTTGATTTCCAAGCCGACAACCTTCAATAGTACTCCTCAATACTCCCTCAGCGCCGATCGCGTCTACATCATGCTGCACGGTGACTACACCGATTCATCGAGGTTCTGGGGTGAAGAAACCGAGGGCAACCAGGAAGCAATCAACATCGGCAACCTTCCTGAGAAAAGTGGACCAGTGGTTTTCACCGGATGTTGTTGGGGAGCACTAACGGTGAATACGCCTGCCGGAAGAGTCGTAAATGGTCGCACCTTCGGTCAAAAGTCTCCCGACGATTCGCTGGCGATGAGTTTTCTTAAGCGAGGTGCTACCGGCTTCGTTGGCTGTACTGGCTCGCACTACTCGCCACTTCAGCAACCATACAAATTTTTTGGTGGTCCAATGCATGAAGCATTCTGGCTCAACTACGCAACAAATAGATCACCGGCACAAGCACTATTTAACGCCAAGCTCGAATATCTTCGCGGAATGCCACACGGACAAACTAGTCCAAATTCTCAAGCGATTGAATACAAGATCCTCAGGCAGTACACTTGCTTGGGACTCGGCTGGTAACTGGAGGTATCAATATGGCTAAGCTTTCACCTGAACAGAAAGAACGTATCGTCAAAAAGTATCTGCCGGGTTACAAGATTGTCTCGCAGGCGGAGGAAGACTCCACGGAAGACAGTTCCGACAAACAGGTTGATGCTGGAACACCTGATCTCGAAGCCCTCAAGCAAAAGTACTTCGGAGAGACCGGTGCGGCCCCTGATGCCGTCGTTGCCGATGCTGCTGATGACGACGACGAGATTATCCAGGTTGAGCCCGAGAAACGATCAAATGCGCTGGATCGCGGCAGTCGCGCAAAGTCTATCGTTATCTCAGGCAATGAAATCAAAGGCAGCCAGGGCTAAACCAATCTTTTCGAGTTCTTCTCCAACGACCTCGTGCCCTAATTATCTCAGGGGTGGTTTTTACACCGAAGGTGTTCGCAAGTTTCCGACCCGGGTTGAGCTCTAGCAATCCGCTTAAGGGTTGGCTGACTGAGTGTTAATTAGTGTTTTTCCGTAGATCGTTCTTCTATGAGGATGTACATGCCAATCCACAAATGCAAAGGAATTCATTCGAACGGAAAGCACTCGGTTTGACAGAAGCTTTTCTTTCGACTAGGCCTCAGCCGACCAAAACCCACCCCCTTTTAAGAAGATCCACACCACCCTCATGATCTACAGCGACTGGAAACCCGGCGGCCCAGCAAACTCACCCAGTTTTCTGGAGAAAACCGCCGATAGCCTTCCTTGACACTGTTCGAGCCTGACTGCTACTCTACGCGGTCTTTTTCTGCACTGAATTCGAGTCCGTACATATAAAGGAGTTGTTTTGACTACCGAATCCGGTTACTTATTCACGTCCGAATCCGTTACTGAAGGACATCCCGACAAAATCTCCGATCAGATCTCTGACGCTGTCCTTGATGCTGCACTATCCGTTGACCCGAAAGCGCGCGTTGCTTGTGAAACCTTAGTGACCACCGGTCTTGTAGTGGTTGCCGGGGAAATCACCACAAATGCGGTCATTGACTACTCTCGAGTCGCTCGTGAGACAGTTCGGGAAATCGGCTACACCCGAGCCAAATATGGTTTTGATTGCGATACTTGCGCGGTTCTCTCAGCGTTGGATAGACAATCTCCAGACATCGCAATGGGTGTCGATACCGGCGGCGCCGGAGACCAGGGCTTAATGTTCGGGTTTGCCTGCAATGAGACACCGGAACTGATGCCACTTCCGATTCAGTTAGCCCACCTGCTCGCACGACGGCTATCAGAGGTCAGAAAATCAGGAGAACTTCCATATCTTCGGCCGGACGGAAAATCGCAGGTTACCGTCGAATATCGTGATGGCAGACCGTTCCGTGTTGAAGCGGTCGTTATCTCTTCACAGCATGATGCTAACGTCTCAAACGAGCAGTTGCGTGCCGAAATTGAAGAGAGAGTCATCAAACAAACCGTTTCTCCCGAGCTGCTCGACAGCGGGACTAAATATCACATCAATCCAACCGGCCGCTTTGTTACTGGCGGACCCCAGGGCGATGCGGGCTTAACCGGTCGAAAGATCATCGTCGACACCTACGGCGGCTACGCTCCGCATGGTGGTGGCGCTTTTTCGGGCAAGGATCCCACGAAAGTAGACCGATCAGCAGCCTATATGGCGAGATATGTCGCGAAGAATATAGTCGCTGCCGGCCTGGCAGATCGATGTCTGGTGCAGCTCGCCTACGCTATAGGCGTTGCCGATCCTGTTTCAGTGCTCGTCGATACTGCGGGGACCGGGCGGATCAGCGATACAGCTATCTCAAAACTCGTCCGTGAACACTTCGAGTTGACCCCGCGAGGAATCATCGAAGAGCTTAACCTTCGTCGCCCCATCTATAAAGCTACTGCTGCTTACGGCCACTTTGGACGTAACGAAGAAGGCTTCACATGGGAAAAAACAGACAAGGCCGAAGCACTTCGGTCCACTGCTGGAATCTAACTTCTGAAATCAGATAAGGATTAAGGAAAATATGAGCGCTAAAAGTTCCGTCGAATTCGACGTGAAAGATCTTGGCTTGGCCAGTAATGGCAAACAACGAATTGAATGGGCCGAGCGCGAGATGCCTGTTCTGCGATTAATTCGAGAACGATTTGGAGACGAAAAACCCTTGAACGGCGTAAAGCTCGTTGCTTGCGCCCACATCACCACGGAAACCGCGAACCTGGCTCGTGCTCTTCAGGCGGGCGGCGCGGAAGCAGTTCTTATTGCGTCAAATCCGCTCTCAACTCAGGATGACGTCGCAGCCTCGCTGGTTTCTGACTGGGGAATTCCGGTTTACGCAATCAAGGGCGAATCGACTGACACTTATAACCGGCACGTCAGAACAGCACTTGATACGCATCCGGACATCATCATCGACGATGGTTCAGACGTGGTCGCCACGCTGCTCAAGGAAAGAGCTGAGCAAGTTAAAGAGATCATCGGATCGACTGAAGAAACAACTACTGGTATTCAACGCTTGAAGGCGATGGAAACCGCAAACGTACTTCCCTTCCCGTCGATCGCCGTCAACAATGCTCAAACAAAGCATTTCTTCGATAATCGATACGGCACAGGTCAGTCGACACTCGACGGAATCATTCGGGCTACTAACATCTTGTTGGCTGGAAGAAATTTCGTCGTGGTGGGTTATGGCTGGTGCGGCAAAGGTGTGGCCTTAAGAGCTCGAGGCATGGGAGCAAACGTGATCGTAACCGAGATCGACCCCATCAAGGCGGTTGAAGCGGTGATGGACGGTTTCCGCGTCATGCCTATTACCGAGGCTGCGGCAGTCGGCGATATCTTCGTCACCGTTACTGGCAATCGTCATGTGATTGATCGCGAGCACTTCTCGAAGATGAAAGACGGCGCCATCGTCTGCAATAGCGGTCATTTCGATTTAGAACTAAATCTCGTCGCACTCAGAGAAATGGCCGGCGACCCTGTAACGATGAGGCCGTTTGTCGAGGAGTACAAGAATAAAACTAACGGCCGTCGAGTGATTGTGCTCGGTGAAGGTCGTTTAATTAACCTGGCTGCCGCTGAGGGACATCCAGCCAGCGTTATGGACATGAGCTTTGCAAACCAGGCTCTGTCAGTTGAGTACTTGATTAAAAACAAAGGCACTCTGAAACCTGGCGTTCATTTGTTACCGGCAGAAGTTGATACTGAGATTGCGAGCCTGAAGCTCAGGGCGCTCGGAATTTCCATCGACACACTGACTGCCGAACAGCTTGAGTACATCTCGAGTTGGGAAACAGGTACTTAATTCACGTTCTTACTCGGGAGAGAAAGTAGGTTCCCGCTGCTGTGAATATCAGCAGCGGGGACCAGCCCGCAACGGACGGACGCAATAGCCCCAAATTGCCTAGTTGTTGGAACCCACCACCGACCGCCCAATAAGCAATTCCCACTACTACTGCTGAACAGAGGGCGATAATTGTTCCCCTTCTGCCAAACGATACTGCCAGGGGCATTCCGATAAAGGCCATTATCATCACACTAAACGGCGCCGCATATTTTCTTTGTAGGGCTACAGATAATGCTGAAACATTCGAACCTCGCTGTTTCGCCGTTCTCAAGTAATTGTTTAGGCTCACCGCACTCATTTGCGACGGCTTATCAATACTTGGCTTAAAAACATCTGGGGCTTCGACTGAGGCCAACATAGTTTCCGCCTCAATCGACCTTTCCACTTCCATGCCCTTCAAAGCTAATGTTTCGCTCTTAATTAACTTTAAATGTGATGGATCAACCCAGGTCCCGATACTGCCATTCATGACTTTGCTTAAGTGAACCGCTTCTGAGTCAAGTTCGTAAATTGTGGGCTCAACTAAATTTCCATTCTCGTCAAACTCATAGGAATATAGCCGCCGGGTATCAATCGAGGCTAACCATTGTCTGCCTGAGCTTGTAATTACGCGTGGATCGGTGCCCCTGATGCGAGCTCGCAAAGCATCCTGTTTAAGATTCGCTTCTGGCATGAGGTGTTCCTGGACTAGCCATGACCCTAGCGCGATGGCGGCAGCAAAGAAAAGTCCAGGTAGCATCAATCGATAAACACTTTGACCAGAAGCCCACCAGGCAATTGCTTCATGGCGTTTTGCCAATAGAGCGTAAGTAACGAGCACAGCAACCAGCATTGTCGCCGGGAATAATTCCACCGAAACCAACGGCAAGAGGAATAAGAGATAACGACTTACCAGCCCCGCAGTCGCGTCGGCATTGACCCCGATAAACCGCCATAACTCGAAGAGGGTGAAGATATTGAAAATTGCGACTAGTGCGACAAAGCTTAGACAGAACGTTACGATTAAGGAGCGGAACAACGAAGCATCCATCAGGTTTGGCAGACCCCAGCTCGTCGTCCCATGATTGGTCGAGGCATGAACTTTAGCGGAACTACCTCGCTGTGAACTACCTTTAAAAGATATCCACGCCATCAACGGAATGCGTTTGACCAGCAAAAACAAAAAGCTCATGCCAACCAGGAATGTCGTGGCAAACCAGGCGCCAACATATGGTGAAACCGTACCTGCACGCGACAACGATTCACCAAAGAGCGACAGCAGGTAGTAGATGATCCCAACTGCTAGCGTGATAAGTATTCCGGTGCTTCGTCCTCCACGCCGGACTCGCAAACCAAGACTGACCGCCAGTAACGAAAAAACAAACGGAGCAATCCCCAGCGCGGCTCGGCGGTTTAGAATCCGCAGTGCTTGCCAACGCTGTGCCTCAGTGCCATTCGCGCTCCTATCACGTAACTCACCCCAATCAAGAGAGTCAGCATTAGTGTCACGTTGGTTCAAACGTTGAATGATGTCCGCGCGTCCAGTATTGATTGCAAGTCTTAATTGATCAAAACGCTCGACGACATAGCTCTTGCGATCTTTACTCTCCTCACCGGGAAACTTTGCAGCCAACACGTCTCCCAAAACCAATTCGGACTTTTCGCCCGACGAATCAATACGGCCGGAACGAGCGGTGAGAATCTGAGTCGAATTGTCGTCTAGCTGTCTAGAGATGAAAACGCGGCCCCAGGTTCCATTGGTTTTATCACCGTCGCGTACATAAATCACATGTTTCGGGAGAGTACTGAAAGTGCGCGGCTCAACTGGCGAATCGAGTTTTGCCAGTGCTCCTTCGAGAGCGACTTTTTCCAAGTCTCGGGCTGCTCGCGGGGCCTCAAACAATTGAATGTAAACAGTAATGCCAGCCAGAAAAAAACCGACAAGCA
>DATIBX010000035.1:0-13780 GCA_035457105.1 Pyrinomonadaceae bacterium | reverse complement strand
GGTGATGAGATGTCGCTTCGATTTCCCGAACAGGCGCCGCCGCCGAAAGGCTGGGTGCGCGATTTCGTGATCATGGGCGACGGCTGGATTAAGGACGGGGATTACAATTCGACTTTCTCGAAGACCGTTCTGCCTTTGCCGTATCACGCCAAACAGGAATACACTGCGCCTCCCACAATTCTTGAGGAAGAAGAAGTTTACAAGCGCTTTCCGGAAGACTGGCAGAAGTACCACACGCGTTACATCACACCAGAAGTATTTCGCAGCGCCCTGAAGTCACGAAAATGAAGTCTCGACCTATCGCAAAAGTCATTCTGATCGTTGTGTTCGTTGGATTGATTGCTCTGCCTATCATCCTGAGGCGCGTATCGATGCGTCAGCAACAGAGCCTGGCCACCACTGATGGACAATCAGCAACTGCACGTTACGGTGTTTACTTCCAGGAAGTATCACGTCAGATCGGAATCAACTTCACCCATCAAGCACCAAAGCTGGACAGTAAGCTCGATCACATCATGCCGGAGGTCGCGTCGATGGGAGCGGCTGTTTCGATCGTCGACTTCGATCGCGATGGCTATCCAGATATTTACGTTACCAACAGCGGCGAAGGTAGTAAGAATGCGCTCTACCACAACGAGCAAAACGGACAGTTCAAGGATGTCGCGAACGACCTTGGGATAGCTGACGTCAACCAAGCTAACTCCGGCGTTTCAATGGGCGCCGTTTGGGGCGACTACGACAACGATGGCTTTGAAGATCTGTTTCTCTATAAATGGGGCAAGCCGGAACTCTTCCACAATGAAGGCGGCAAGAGTTTTACTCGTGTGACTGACAAAGCTGGTTTTCCAACCTGGGTCAACGCGAACACCGCCATTTGGTTTGACTACGATGCGGACGGAAAGTTGGATCTCTTCCTCGGTGGCTACTATCCGGAAGATGTTGATCTATGGCATCTCAAAAACACCCGGATGATGCCCGAGAGTTTTGAGTACGCTCAAAACGGTGGCCGGAAATACTTGTTCCACAATCTCGGGAATGGTTTATTCGAGGAGGTTAGTCAGAAACTGGGAATCAACACCCGTCGATGGGCGCTCGCAGCGGTTGCGGCCGACTTAAGAGGAACGGGCCGGCCCGATCTTTTCATCGCCAACGACTATGGAATCTCAGAACTCTACGTGAACGATGGCAAACAATTTCGTGAAGTTGGTAAAGATGCCGGGGTTGGCTTCTCACCAAAGAGTGGCATGAATGCGGCGGTCGGTGATGTTCTGAACAGCGGCAAATACGCGATCTATGTCTCAAACATCTCTGAAGAAGGAGTGTTGATTCAGGGAAACAATCTCTGGGTTCCCAAAGAAGGCGTTACTGGTGATGCGGTCCAATATGACAACCTTGCCCGCGACATGGATGTTGAGATTGGGGGCTGGAGCTTTGGTGCTCAATTTGGGGATCTAAACAACGATGGGAATCTCGATCTGTATCTGGTTAACGGCTATGTCTCAGCTGATCGCAATAAGAACTACTGGTACGACTTTTCAAAAATCACAGGTGGAAATAGCACGATCATCTCAGATGCCGCTAACTGGCCGCCGATGGAAGGTCGTAGTCTGTCTGGCTATCAACAAAAGAAAGTTTGGCTGAACGATGGATCAGGCAAGTTTGTAAACGTCGCCACGGCCGTTGGCGTGAACGACAACAACGACGGCCGCTCAGTTGCGCTGGTTGATCTTTGGAATCGAGGCGTACTCGATGTGGTGGTGGCGAATCAGAAAGGTCCGCTGCTCGTATATAAAAATGCGGCGACCACCGACAACAAGTGGATCGACTTTCAACTCGAGGGCAGTGCAACCAATCGCAGCGCAATTGGAGCCCAGGTCAAATTGTTCTGGAACGGTAAACAGCAGATCCAATCTGTTTCCGGCGGAAGTGGTTTCTGCGCCCAAAACGATCGCCGGCTCCATTTTGGTCTAGGGAAAAATCCGACTGTCGAAAAGGCAGAGATTCGCTGGTCGTCAGGCAAGGTCCAGGTGATCGACAAGCCTTTGCTCAACGATATCAATAAAGTAAAGGAGCCAGCGTGAGCGACGTTCGCACGAACACCATACCGTTAGAAGCGACGCGGCAACCCCGTTTCCGCTTTGATAATCGCTACATCGCTCCGCTGTTTATCACCTTCATCCTTTTGGTGGGCCATCTCTCGTACGGAATACTCGAGAGCTACTGGAAGACAGGACTGGCAATCGGTACAGCACTCGCTTGTGAACTGATTCTCGGTCGAGTCTTTTATGGCAAATGGCTGAATCTTGCGAGCGCGTACATTTCCGGCATTAGCGTAGGAATACTCGTTCGTTCTCCCGCTTTCTGGCCTTACGCGTTGTGCAGCGCGATTTCGATCATGTCGAAGTATGTGTTGCGGGTGAAAGGGCGACACATCTGGAATCCTTCGAACTTTGGGCTTTCAGTCTTGTTCTTCTTAGCACCCGAAACGATGGCGGGTTTGAGTATTCAATGGGGAAACTATCTTGCTCCACTGCTGGTGATCTGGATTCTCGGGTCGATCATCATCTGGCGCGCTCGTCGTTTTCACATCAGTGCCACGTATGTTATCTCGTTTTTTATCTTTGCTTACTTGCGTAGCACGATCACTGGTCATCCATTCGAGTCTGAGATTGCTCCAATTACTGGGCCGATGTATCAGCTGTTTGTGTTTTTCATGATCACCGATCCGAAGACTACGGTTAAGCCGAAGTGGGGCCAATGCCTGGTCGCATTTCTTGTAGCTTTTGCGGAATTTATCTTTCGATTGAATCAAGTTGTCTATGCGCCATTTTACGCCCTGTTCTTTGTTGGACCAGCAGCAAACTTGATTGAAATCTGGTGGGAGTCCAGGCGCCAACCAGCTACCCAACACTAACCATCTCTGCGTCACTCAGCGCCTCAGCGTCTCTGCGTTAAAGGTTTTGTTGCGCTGAACACCGAGACACCAAATTAAAATATGCCAATCCGAACTGCTGTACTCATATTCGTTATCGCACTTCTAATTATCTCTTGCAAAAAAACCGACACCCCCGTCATCGCACCGCAGGGTGAGGTAGCAACAGCGTCACCTTCTCCAACGCCAACTCCAACGGTGCCCCGGCCAACTGGTCCAATTGAATTCACGGACGTCACGGCGCAAGCCGGCATTCGCTTTAAACATAACAGCGGCGCGTTTGGAAAGAAGTATTTGCCGGAAACTATCGGCGCGGGTTGTGCTTTTCTCGACTACGACAACGATGGCTGGCAGGACATTCTCTTCGTCAACTCGATGAACTGGCCTGAACAAAAGGGCTCCAAGTCATTTCTTGCGCTCTATCACAATAATAAAGATGGCACGTTCACGAATGTCACCGGTCAAGCTGGACTCGGCGTTGAGATGTACGGCATTGGAGTGACCGTCGGAGATTACGATAACGACGGCAATGATGACATCTACATCACCTGCGTAGGTCCAAATCATCTCTTCCGTAACCTGGGCAACGGAAAATTCGCTGATGTTACTGCTAAAGCGGGTGTTGGCGATCCGGGCTTCTCGACCAGCGCTGTCTGGTTTGATTATGACAACGACGGCAAGTTGGATCTGTACGTGGGGAATTATGTCGAATGGAGCGTGGAGAAAGATATCTACTGCACACTTGATAACAAGAACAAATCATATTGCACTCCACAAACCTATAAAGGGCAGAGCGGAACTCTGTATCACAATCGCGGCAACGGCACGTTTGAAAACGTCACCGAGAAGGCTGGGTTAAGTGATCCGACATCCAAAGCACTCGGAATCGCATTGCTCGATTACGACTCAGATGGCTGGTTGGATTTATTTGTGGCGAACGACACCGAGCCAAACAAGCTTTATCACAACAATAAAAACGGAACGTTCACCGACGAAGGAATAGCCGCTGGTGTGGCCTTTAGTGCCGCGGGAACCCCGCGCGCGGGAATGGGAGTCGATGCAGCGGACTACGATGGTTCTGGCAGACCGAGTTTGATCATTGGAAACTTCACGAACGAGAGCATGGCGCTCTATCACAACGATGGTTCAGGCTTGTTTACGGACGAGGCGCCAACTTCCGGTATCGGTAAGATGTCAGCGCAGTCGTTGACCTTTGCCACTTTCTTCTTTGACTACGATCTCGACGGACTCTTGGATATCTTCGCTGCTAATGGACACGTGTCTGACGACATCGCAGTGGTCCAGCCCAACGTCAAGTATGCGCAACCACCGCACGTGTTCCACAACAAGGGGAAGAAGAAATTTGAAGAGGTTACGGGAAAACTAGGCCGTTCAATGCAGCGCGCGATCGTTGGACGCGGAGCCGCTTATGGCGATTTCGATAACGATGGCGATCTGGATCTACTGGTTACCAGCAACAACGGCTCAGCGCGTCTACTGCGAAATGAGAATGCGAATCAAAACGATCTGCTGCGAGTGAAACTGGTTGGAACCAGAACCAATAGAGACGGAATAGGCGCCTTAGTTTCAGTCAAGACATCCAAGGGTAACAAACAGAACCAGATGGTACGCACCGGTTCGAGTTACGCCTCACAAAGCGAGTTGCCGCTCGTTTTCGGACTTGGCAAACCGGAAGAAGGATTAACTTTGACTGTTGAAGTGGCATGGCCCAATGGGCAGCGAGAATCCGTTCCGAACGTCAAACCTAATCAATCAATTGTCATTCTGGAAGGCAAAGGTGTGACCGCAACGAATCCAATAGTGTTCGTTCCGGTTCCCGCGGCCTCTCCGTCACCCTCCGTGTCACCCTCTCCGCCGGCGGGCCATTAGTCAGTGGATTCTAACCTTGTTAGTTCGCGGCACGTACGTTTAAGAGTACGGTCTGAGTTTGGTTTACTCTGTGGAAGAAACGAACAACGTCTTGTTTTAATACTAAGAAACTAAGCTGCCATACAGTTCTTGTTTCTCTCAGGATGCCGTAAAGCGTTTCAAGTCTTTCTCGGTGCAACCTTTGTGTTCTCAGTGTCTCTGTGGTGGTGCCCTCGATTTGTAAGACCAACCACCACGGAGACACCGAGAACACAAAGGTTGCACCGAGAAATCAAACTGTACGGAGTGTCGACAAAGGCACTAAATCAAGCAGTCAAGCGCAACGCCAAACGGTTCATGTTTCAGCTTACGACCCAGGAGACTGCCGACTGGCAGGGTTAAAGGTTCAAGGTCACAAAGTGTGACCTTGAAAAAAGCACCTTGGAGTGCCGTCCCGGCACCGCTTTGTAATTCAGAGGTTTCAGTTTGTCCGATATCACAAAGCGGTGCCGGGCCACCGCACTCCAAGGTTCGCTAACTTACATGCCAATCCCCTTGAAGTGATAGCGATCGGTATCGTAGTAACGCTCGACGTCCACGGTATTGATCTTCGCGACAACGGCGGAAATATCCACGAGCGAAAGATCACAGGCCGGTGCTACGCCACGAGCCGAAACAAGTTTGCCGACTTCGCCATCGGCGATCGCTTCCGCGGCACGAGAGCCAAACATCAACCCCATAATTCGGTCAACCGGGCTTGGTGAACCACCACGTTGCGGATGGCCCAACATCACTGCTCGCGATTCGTAAGGAGTCTCGGTCGAGATTCGACGAGCCATGACTTCGCCAATTCCACCCAGTCGAACATGTCCAAACGGGTCGTGTCGATCGTCAATGGTCACCATCTCGCCATCTTCAGCTCGCGCTCCTTCAGCAACGACTACCACCGAATACCGCGGTCGTTGCGAAGGTCCGCGACTCAAGCCTGGTTCTCCCAATCTATCCTTTAGAAGTTGGAATACACGTTCATAGCGGAAAGGACATTCGGGAATCAGGATCATGTACGCCTGACCAGCTACACCCGACCACAGCGCGAGATGCCCGGCATGCCGGCCCATCACTTCAACAATCTGTACCCACCCATGAGAACCGGCCGGGGTCCGTGATCGTTCTATGATCTCCGATACATTCCGCAGTGCGGTATCGAAACCCAAGGTGTAATCAGTACCCATCAGATCCTTGTCGATAGTTTTAGGAATGCCGACAATTGGAACGCCGAGCTTGCTGAGTCTTGCGGCTACTCCGAGAGTATCTTCACCGCCACAAGCAACAATGGCGTCCAACTTTAAGGTCTTGATGTTTTCCAATACTTCGGAAGAAAGGTCTAACGGCGTACCGTCCGCCGCTAGCTGTTTGAAAGGATTAGTTCTTGACGATCCGAGATTGGTTCCGCCATCGCGATCCCAACGCCTGACTGCTTCGCGATCAAGCGGGAGAACGTCGGGCAGCGGGTTCATCAGACCGCGCCAGCCGTCGAAAAGGCCAACCACATCCAAACCGAGCTCAGAGCCTCGGTAAACCAACCCTTTGATTGCGGGATTCAATCCTGGAGCGTCGCCACCGCCAGTCAGGACTCCAACTCTTTTCTGTTTCGTCATCTTCTATATTAAGTTTCCTAATCTAAAGTGTGCGGACATAAGTTATCATAACACCATGATTCTCCTATCAGATGACGCGAGAAATTCCAAATCCACTCGCAGGGTTGTCTGGCTTGCCCTGCTGCTCACCATCGTATTTGGCCTGATTTTAGTGATCACTCCGATCATGTTAATTCAGCCATTCAAGGCGCAAACCCAACGGACAGTTGATATTTCGTTCGTGCTGCGAAGAATTTCGCCGCTCGTAACCATAGCGGCTTCAGTTTTGGTTTTGTTCTTCTGGTACTGGCTGTGGAAAGGCGCTCGTTGGTACGGCAAGGCAGTGATGGTTTTGATAGCCATTCCGCTTTTTGCGGCAACCTGGATGGCACGCCAGAACCATTTCGAGTGGATGTTTCAGCCAAACAAAAACATAGCCTACGAAAGACCAGGATCAGTCAATTTTATTAACGACAACGATATGGTGCTTGCAGTGCAACACAACGGGGAAGCAGCAGCTTATCCAGTTCGTCTGATGGCCTATCATCATTTGGTCCAGGACACAGTTGGAGGGATGCCAATTGTGGCAACGTATTGAACGCTTTGTCACACCGGTCTGGTGTGGGAAACGGTCCTGGACGGGCGACAATTGCACTTCCATCTTGCAGGTATCAATAATCAAAACTTCATCATGCGAGATGAAGAGACCGGAAGCTGGTGGCAACAGGTTTCAGGTCAAGCAATAGCAGGCCCACTAAAAGGTAAACAACTTCGGTCCGTATTTTGTGATGAAGTCAGTTTTGGCGTTTGGAAACACGAGCAGCCAAACGGTCGCGTGCTAAAACCCGATCCTTCCGTTGCGGCAAAGGATTACGTTCCTTCTGATTGGGACCAACGAATGACTAAGGTCCCGGTTAATATTGGCGACAAGTTGGATCAATCGATGCCGCCGCGGACACAAATCGTCGGGATAACCCTTGGGAATAGTCCCAAAGCTTATCCTTTGGATTTGCTCGCAAAACAAAGTCCAGTCATCGATGACATCGGCGGCGTGCAAATCGTCATCGTAGTGGGCCAGGATCGTAAATCTGTTCGCGCTTATGAGAGAGTTGTGGACGGCCGGAAATTAGAATTCTTCGGTAAGAGTGATGTATCGGAGATCGTATTAGTAGATGCGGAGACAGGTACTGAATGGGATTTTGCTGGCAAAGGGATCAAGGGACAGTTAGAAGGGAAAGAGTTGAAGAAGGTACCAATCCTGAACGATTACTGGTTCGACTGGAAAATCTATCACCCCAAGACTGTGGTGTATGATCTTGGGAAATAGGCAAGTGGCCATTGGGGAAGAGATAGGACTTATAGGACTTATAGGACCTATTAAAATCGATGAATCAAGAACCTAACCAAATTATCAGATATTCGGCGGCGGCGTGTCAGACGGACATGCCCAATCCAATCGATCGTACGGGCATGCGGGGCAATACTGATCGCATGCTTTCGATGATTGACTCAGCGATTGCCGGCGCCGCTCCGTTTTTACCCGTCCGTCTTGTCGTCTTCCCAGAGTTTGGGCACGCGGCACCGGTTTTCCCAACGGCTGCCGAGCTTCACGAAAAACTGGCCATCAGAATCCCAAACGAACACACTGAACGTCTAGAGCAAAAGGCTCGCGAGTACGACATCTATATCCAGAGTGGATCTATGCTCGAGATGGATCCCAAGTGGCCGGGACACGTCTTCAACACAACCTGCCTGATTGGTCCAACGGGTATTCTTTATAAGTATCGAAAAGTTAACACCTGGATCCCTTATGAGGTTCACACGAGTCCACACGATCTTGCTCATTACGACGAACCGCTCTTCCCGGTGGCTGACACGCCAATTGGTCGGATTGGCTGCGCCATCTGCTACGACTGGATATTCCCCGAAGCGACCCGTCAACTCGCAGTCAATGGCGCCGAAGTCTTAGTGCGAGTGTCGGCGTACATGGATCCGTGGGGCGCCACCGAACCGATGGATTGGTGGACCGTGATCAACCGTGCTCGGGCAATGGAAAACACGGCATTCGTAGTCGCCGCAAATCAAGGCGCTAGTCTGAAGTTCTATCCGCCCTATTCATGGCCCGGTGGAAGTCAGGTTGTCGACTTCGATGGACGGTTACTCGCTCAAGCATCGCCAGGTCCAGGAGAGAGAATCGTGGTTGCGCCGCTCGATATTTCAGCGCTGCGTCATGAAAGAGCTGTCCGTAGGGGACATCACATGTTGGCCCACCTGCGAACCGAAGCTTACCCCACCTACAAGTCGCATTGTTACCCACCTTTGTTGGATCAGGGTACAGTCGAGACTCCGTCGTATGAACGAAATAATCTGTTGATTGATGAGAGTAAGCGGCGGATTGCGGACGAGTGAATTTGATAATTATGAATTGAGTTTTGATAATCTCTAAGTGCGTCCAGTCAAACACAATAGCAACTATCAATTCTCAATTCACAATTATCAAATGATCCGATCCCGCTTCAAGCACCATATCTGGTTAAGCCTATTGGGACTCTTTTTGCTTACGTCACCAATTGTCGCGCAGCAGAGTGGCGTCTCCACCGGCAATAATCCAATTGTCTCCAATTCAAAACTTACTGTCGGTGTTACGGACTCCAAAGCTCCAGTCATCTTCGAAGACATTACTGATAAAACGTCACTCGCTAACTTCAAACATCAATCAGGGACCCGCTCCAAACAATACATCATGGACACAGCATCAGGTGGTGTCGCAATTCTGGACTATGACTCTGATGGTCGACCGGACATCTACCTCTTAAATGGAGCTACTTACAAATCGCTGGCTGGCAATGAATCTCCTCCGAAGGCTGCGCTCTACCACAATCTTGGAAACTGGAAATTTGAGGACGTAACGGATAAAGCCGGGGTTGCAAACGAACGTTGGGGTATGGGTGTTGCCGTTGGTGACTACGACAACGATGGCAAACCAGACATTTACGTCAGTAATTTTGGCGTATCAAGGCTTTATCACAACAATGGCGACGGGACGTTTACGGACGTTGCTACCAAGTTGAATGTAGCGCGAACCGGTTGGAGCACTGGTCCAAGTTGGGGAGATTATGATGGAGATGGTCGACTCGATCTATTTGTCCCTGGGTACGCTCATATCGATCTGAAAACCCTACCGCCGACATCGCTTGGAGGCACAGACAATGTCTGTCAGTTTCGCGGTGTCCCGGTAATGTGTGGCCCACGTGGCATCAAAGGCGAAGGGGATACACTTTTTCATCAAAAGGCGGATGGAACTTTCGAAGATGTGAGCGTAAAAAGTGGCGTTAGCGATCCCGATGGTTTTTATGGCTTTTCCTCCGCATTCGTCCACATCAACGACGACAATCTCCTCGACCTTATTGTTGTAAACGATTCCACGCCAAATCAGCTTTATCTAAACAAAGGTGATGGGACTTTCGAAGACGCCGGTTACCAATCTGGCGTAGCGTTGAACGAGAATGGACGCGAACAAGCAGGGATGGGACTAGCTATAGGTGACTACGATAACGATGGACGAATCGATTTTCATATAACTAATTTTTCCGACGACACAAATACTCTGTATCACAACGACGGGGATGGAAACTTTACAGATGTAACCTACACTGCAGGTCTAGGTGAGGTAACACTTCCCTTCCTCGGCTGGGGAACACTGTTCATCGATTATGACAATGACGGATGGAAAGACGTGATGGTCGCCAATGGTCATGTTTATCCAATTGTCGACAGCCGGCCGTGGGGCACAACTTATGCCCAACAACCTTTGCTTTTTCGCAACTTGAAAAATGGAAAGTTTGCTCGCGTGGGCGCCGCACCTGGAAGTGGACTCGCCGCAGCCTGGTGCTCACGAGGGTTGGCAGCCGCCGATCTTGATGGTGACGGCAAGTTGGATTTGGTTATCAACAATATGGATTCCGACCCTACTGTCTTGAAAAATGTAACGACGGCTCCTGCTCATTGGCTCGAACTCCAACTAACAGGCAATGTCAGCCGCAAGAGCCCGAGAGATGCAACCGGAGCAATTGTCTTTTTAACTGCAGGTAAGGTAAGGCAGCGTCAGGACGTTGTCAGCGGCGGCAGCTACGCCTCACAAAGTGATCGAGTCTTGCATTTTGGATTGGGAAGTGCCACCCGGGTTGAAAAGGTTGAAATCAAGTGGCCCAGCGGCGCCACCGAAGTGGTTTCGGTGGGAAAAATCGATACGAAGATGGTCGTCGTCGAAAAGTGATCTTTTGAAAGCTATGAATTGAGATTGATAATTGGCTCTATTCCTCTGGCAGATTTGACGGTTATGAGTTGATTAAACGTGTTCGGCAAACAGAGGCTGACCTGGGCCAAAAAGCGCTTCCGGCGCTGGCGCTGACAGCGTATGCGAAGGCCGAGGTTCGGGTCCGCGCTCTGGCAGCGGTTACCACGTGCATCTTTCAAAGCCCGTCGATCCAGAAGAGTTTGCTTCAGTTGTCGCAAGCCTCCTCGGCCGCGGAACAAACTAGAAGACTTAAGAGAATCCACAGTTGACGCCAATACGCAGCGCCGCTGTTTAATCGACGTAATCTGCGGATGATCTTTTTGTCTTGCTCAACTCACAACTATCAACTGTTTTTCTCCTCAGCGAGCATGTTCGCGTCACGATACAGCACCCAGCGTCCATTCTCTTTTCGGAAGATTGAGAGAGTGTTTCCGGAGCGCTTGATCTGACGTCCACCTCCGGGCGGTTTTACAACGACAGACAACTTCGTCCATATGTACGCCCAATCACCAAGTACCTTTACCTCTTTAATTTCGCTGGTGCCGTCAAATTGGTTGGGTTCTGTAGGAGCACTGGCGGCATAACTTTCTTTGCCCACCATTGGTTCATGACCAGCCACTAAAAAGATCACCTCATCTGACATCAAACTGAGCACCTTTTCGTTATCGGCGGCCTTGGTCGCCACCATCCATGAGGTCACTACTTCCCTGATTGCTCGTTCGTCGCTATCCATTTCACTCCTGTTTTGGAAGCGCGTATCGCGACACGATCATGGTGATATTGTCGGGGCCACCCTTCTCAAGTGCGAGACGCAAGAGTTCTTCAGCTATTTCTTTTGCGGGGCTATCTTTCTTCAGCACTTGCTCGATCACGTCACTCTCAACGGCGTCGGTCAAACCATCAGTACAAATCAACAATAGATCGCCATCCGCCAGTTTCAGATATTCGACTTCCGGACGGCACTCGCTAACTTTTGCACCCAACGCTTGCTTCAAAACATTTCTCAACTCCTTAACGAGTTGGTCATTTTGGTGATGTAAGCCAGTATCAATTAGTTGTTGGGCCAACGTATGATCCCTGGTCAGCTGGCGCATCTGACCCTCTCGAACCAGATAGATTCGGGAATCTCCGACATGAGTAATGATCAGATCATCTCCCATAGTTAACGCCGTGGAAAGAGTGGTAGACATTCCCTGCAAATAGGGGTCTTGAGCAGCTTCGTGTAGCAAGGCCGCATGGACACGAATGAACCGATCGGCCATGCGCCACATCACTTCATTTATTTCTGGTTTTCCGAGCCGTAACATCCAATCAGGCGTATGTAACACCATGCTCAGCAACGACTCGAGCGCACGTCTACTCGCTATCTCACCACAGACTTCACCGCCCAACCCATCGGCCACGGCCATGCCATAAAAGACTTCGTCAAAGCGCCGAGAGACAATATCGTCCGGCAGGTTGCCCATTATTGCTTCTAGTTCTCTGCCGCCTCGGACTACAACGAAGTGATCCTCGTTATTGGGGCGCACGAGTCCGCGATGAGATAGACCGTAGACATCAACTTTAACCAGGGAGGAAAATTCAGTTGGAAATTCCTGTCCCAGCAGATCAATGTTGAGCGGTTGGGTCTCCGCTCTTGCATTGTTAAGCGATTGCGTCTTCAGTTTCGCATTACTGTTCACGGAAAACTCCCTTGGGAACTAAGTTTTCACTTCATCAGGGTTGGAGCCAAGCCAGTTGTAGACCAGTCCGGCGAGTGAACCGCCAACCAGCGGCGCAATCCAGAAAAGCCACAGTTGGGCCAACGCCCAACCACCAACGAATATTGCCTGGCCGGTACTGCGCGCTGGGTTTACCGAAGTGTTAGTGACTGGAATACTAACCAAGTGAATCAAGGTTAACGCCAGACCGATAGCAAGTGGGGCCATGCCTGCGGGTGCTTTTGAGTCTGTTGAACCGAGAATGACAATCAAGAACATGAATGTCATCACTAATTCGCTAACAAGCGCACTCACGATCGTATATTTTCCAGGAGAATGATCTCCATACCCGTTTGCTGCAAAACCAGCCGACAACTCAAATCCAGCGTGTCCGCTGGCGATAAGGTAGAGAACGGCAGCCGCCACGATAGCTCCGATTACTTGCGCGACTATGTAAGGTAAGACGAGGGACGTCGGAATCCTCTTTGCGACACACAAACCCGCCGTGACCGCAGGGTTGAAGTGCCCGCCTGAGATGTGACCAACCGCATACGCCATCGTCACAACTGTTAATCCGAATGCGAGGGCGACACCCAGCAACCCAATTCCGACTTCAGGAAAAGCAGCAGCCAATACCGCACTCCCACAACCACCCAGGACGAGCCAAAATGTTCCTAAAAATTCAGCGGTTACCTTTTTCGCTAGACTCATTAGTTTGCCTTTCGAGAACGGATTGCCCGTTCTAACTAACAGCGAGTGGTAGAACAAACCGGTGCTTAGCCGGACGAAATTCGGCAAGGGGCCAAGTTTTTGGATTGGGTGGCAGTTTACCCCCAATTTCGGTCGTTGGAAACAGCAAAAATACGGAACTAATTGCCGCTCCCCTAAACTCCGCGTCCATTGCGAGATCTCTGCTTAACTGTGCGTTGAAATTAAGTACCTGTGTAAATCACCGCAGCGGACGTAGAGAAAGCCTTGCGAATCGAGATCCAAAAATTGATGAGGTGTCTTGAGAGTTTGTCACGGGCTCGTCAGTGCTCAGGCCAAATGGCTGAAAAGTCATTCCCCTAATGGCCGAGTTTGGGTACACTGTCAGCACCGCAAGACAGATTACCCGCAGAAAAGGACTCGACCAATTGGTTTGAATCCAAACGAGGAGAAACATATGAGTACTATGAAACTACGTCGAACCCGAATCTTTGTTTATGGATTAGTCCTGGTGCTTGCAGGTGGAACGCTCACCCCGTTGCTGGCCCAAACCAAGAAGAGACGAGCTCCGGTTTATCATACTGTTTATGCAAATCAGGTCATGCGAGTCCGTCTCAACGACGAATTGGATTCGGAA
>DATIBX010000034.1:0-2692 GCA_035457105.1 Pyrinomonadaceae bacterium | reverse complement strand
ATCTGCCTCATGTTCGTCGGTGCCGGTGTGCGACTCGAACGGCATTACCCAGCATCCCGCGTGTTTGCCTTCCGTTTCATACTTGATGACACCTTTCTGCTTCATCAACTCGAAGGCTCGTTCCCAAAAATGAAGGTGAAGGATGTCTGACTCGCGCGCAAGCAAATCGTAACGGATGCCCAATCGCTCCATCGTGTTGAGAATGCATTCAACATTCCGGGTCGCTACGTAATCGGCGAGTTGGGCGATTGGATTGGTGCCGCCTTCTTCGAGCGCGTGCAGAACTTCTGTGCGGAGTTTTGCTTTCTCTGGATTTATCTGGGCTGACGGGTCACCGTCGCGATAGAAGAGCCCAACCTTGGTGTAGAGGTCCCAACAGTAGTAGTCGAAGGGATATTCTTTCGATAGTGAAGCGTCAAGTTGCTTGATCTGGTCCAGGTTCAGGTTCTCTATATGAAGAAATCCTACTACCACGTCGGCGACCTGGACTCCGGTGTTATCGATGTAGTTCTGGACCTCCACCCGTTCGCCCGCAGCCTTTAAAACACGAACAAAGGTGTCGCCAAGCACTGCATTGCGAACATGACCGATATGAGCCGCCTTATTTGGATTGATGCTCGTGTGCTCAACCATCTTCTTCGGTTGAGATGGGCTTGCAGTTGCTTGCTTCCTCTCTTTAGCCGCTCGCGCAAAGATTGCGAGTAGTTTGGGCCGGTTGTAGAAGACGTTTATATAACCAGCCCCAGCGATTTCTACGCGGTCTACCAGTTCAATGTCTTCGAGTTTCGCTTTTAGCTTCTCGGCGATCGCTTTGGGATTTTGTTTTTCGCCCGTCTTTTGTTTGATCAGTTTGGCCAGCTCAAAAGAGATGGCAAAAGCCAGATCTCCGAGCTCCGGTTTTGGTGGAATTTCGGCGTTGGGTTCCGGAATCTCGACATCAAAAATTTCCAGCGCCGCAGTCTTTACTCGGTCCTTAAGAATCTGTTGCAGGTCGGTCAGGTTCATAGTCATTAAATGATAGGTGCGCAAAAGCGAACAGTATACTGGACAAAAGATGGTTTTCCGAATTGAAGCTGAAGAAGGGGACTTGTAGTCCCTCTCTGTGCGACCTCGGTGTTCTTTGGGTCTCGGTGGTTAGAGCGGATGGCCATAGATGCCACCTAAGAAGGCGCAGAGAACACAGAGATCGCACAGAGAAATCCCGGAAACTCCAAGCGACTCATGAGTAACTACTCGGCACGGAGGACAAAAAGAATTGGCGCGCAGTTCGGCCGCGGAAAATGGAAATTGAGAAATGGCAATTGACCAATAAGAAATGAATGAGTTCCCGACACCGTTTTCCTGCCTCACTAGAGGGGTGTTACCATCGCTGTTCATGAAAACGGCAGTAATTTCAGATGAATTACAGATGCGGTTTGCCCGGGTCAGTAGTGTACTGGTCCTAACCGGAGCAGGCGTGTCGGCGGAATCAGGCGTTCCCACCTTTCGTGGCGGCGGGAATTCAGCGGTCTGGAAAGGAATGCCCTTTGACGTGATCTCTTCCGCGGAAATGGTAGATCGTAATTTGCCGGCCGTTTGGGAGTGGTTTGATTATAGACGGGGAATACTCGAGAGCTTAAAACCAAATCCTGCTCACATTGAGATCGCCAGGTGGTCTAAACGGTTTCCTGATTTTACGCTCGTGACCCAAAATGTTGATGGACTGCACCAGCGAGCTGGCAGCCGTAATGTCGTCGAGTTACACGGAAATATCTGGAGGGCTCGATGTGTTAAGTGCGAGTTTCGATGTCAGATTGAGAGTGGTGCCGCGCGCGCGGATACCTGTCTCGACTGTGGTGACAGGCTGCGACCGGACGTCGTGCTGTTCGGTGAAATGTTGCCTCGAGGCGCATTTGAACACGCCGCTTCGAAGGCGTCGCAAAGTGATCTTTGTTTCGTCGTTGGTACTTCGGCGCTAGTCTACCCGGCCGCAAGTCTTCCTGAGATTGCAAAGAATAGTGGTGCGTACCTTTGTGAGATCAATCCGGAACGAACCGGACTCTCGAGTTTGTGTGACGAGGTTATCAATGGTCCAGCCGGTGAGATCATTCCACTCTTTGGTGAAATTATTTCGCAAACAATTAGCGCAGGACAAACCTGAATGAGAACGCTTTACTTTGATTGTTTCGCAGGTGCGAGTGGCGACATGATCCTCGGGGCCCTTGTCGGAGCTGGCGCGAGCGAGAAGGCCCTTATTGAGCAGCTAACTCTTCTTAACGTTGAGGGCTTCCAGCTCGAGATACAGACGGTCGATAGATCCGGTCTGAGTGCGACCTTTGTTCAGGTCCGAACAAGGCATGAACACAAGCATCGCCATCTCTCAGACTTAAAGAAGATTATTTTCGATTCTGACCTGGGTACGAGTGTCAAGGAACGGGCCTTTGCTATTTTCACCAGACTCGCAGAGGCTGAAGCGCGCGTCCATAATGAGCCGGTGGAGCATGTTCACTTTCATGAGGTCGGCGCCCTGGATGCGATCGTCGATGTAGTCGGAGCTGCGATCTGCTTTGAGTTACTCCAGATCGATAGTTTTATCAGCTCGCCGCTACATGTTGGCAGCGGTATGGTAGAGATGGCCCATGGCAAGTTTCCGGTGCCGCCGCCTGCGGTGACTGAACTTCTCAAAGGCGTGCCATTTTATTCGGGCGATATT
>DATIBX010000033.1:0-10445 GCA_035457105.1 Pyrinomonadaceae bacterium | reverse complement strand
TGCCGTGCCGTTCAAAGACGGTGACGAAGTCTTCAGTTTCCTGGTTCCGGAAAAGGGCGAAAAGTCGTTGCAAGTGAGAGAAATTAAGGCGGGGGACGGAAGAGCATTCGTGATCGATGGGGGAATGCATCAAGATCTTGTTATGATCAGCGACCACAAACAGCCAGAGTGGGTATGGATAAGGTTTTCTGGGGATCAGGTCGACGAGGTCATCACACTTCCTCAGAAGCGATCCTTTTCTGAGGATGAGTTACGAATACTGTACGCCAAAGTAAGACAAGTTGAAGAATCAAATAATGGTGGTGGATGAGTAGTAAGGTAACGAGGTCCTGAGGGTTCTGAATTACTATGTGCGGTATTAATGGCATAGCACTATCGAGCAAGTCAGGTCAGTTGATTTCACAAGCAGTGGTGGAGGCGATGCGGGACGTCATGGCGCATCGCGGTCCTGACGACAAAGGGCTCTTTATAGATCGCAACATAGCCCTGGGTCACCGTCGTCTGAGCATCGTCGATCTTGCTTCGGGTCATCAGCCGATGACCAACGTCGAAGACGGCAAATTACACATCACTTACAACGGCGAAATCTACAATCACGCCGATTATCGCAAACCGCTCGAAGCAAGCGGCCACGTCTACAGCACGCACTGCGATACTGAAACCATTCTTCATCTCTACGAGGAGCACGGCTCAGCCTGCGTGGATTATCTGCGCGGCATGTTTGCGTTTGCCATCTGGGACCAACGGAAACAGGAGCTCTTCATCGCCCGCGATCGCCTCGGTATAAAGCCTCTTTATTATGTTTACACAGACGACGGCTCGCTTTACTTCGCTTCTGAAATCAAGGCGCTGCTCGTAGCGAGCGCGGTCAAGGCTGCTCTTAACTATCCCGCTCTTCCTGACTATCTCGCAAACCACGCGACCTCAGGCGAACAGACGCTATTTCGAGGAGTGAAGCGTCTGCTGCCCGGACATCTGATGACTTGGCGCGACGGTGAATTGAAGGTTCGTAGCTACTGGGACGTCGACTTTTCAAAAGACGAAACAGCGCCCAGCGACGATAAGCTTTACGTCCAACAATGGTCTGAGTTGTTTCGAGAGTCTGTGCGTTTGCGGCTGATGGCTGACGTGCCGCTCGGGATGTTTCTTTCGGGCGGAATTGATTCGTCCGCAATCGCCGCGGTGATGAGCGGCATGGTCACCGAACCCATTAAGACCTTTTCAGTCGCCTTTGCAGAGCGCGAAGCCAACGAGCTGGAGTATGCGCGAATCATCGCCGAACTGTACAAAACCGATCATCACGAAATCATAGTCAGTCCGGAACAGTTCTTTGACGCGTTGCCGCGCTTGATCTGGCATGAAGACGAACCTTTGGCCCATCCTTCCAGTGTCGCGCTCTACTTCGTTTCGCACCTCGCGGCGCAACACGTCAAAGTAGTGTTGACCGGAGAGGGAAGCGACGAGCTGTTGGCGGGTTACGGCCGGTATCGACGCACCATCTGGAATCTCGCCATCGGCCAACAGTACCAGAAGTTCACCCCAGCGTTGGCGCGCGAAACGATTCGCAAACAGATCGAAATGTTCCCCGGCGGTCGCCTGCGTCAGAAACTGATGCGCACCTTTTTGGTCCTGTCGCCAGAGCTCGAGAGTATCTATTACGACAACTTCGCGGTCTTTCCGGCGCCAATGCAGCAGCACATGTTTACTCGTGAGACGAACGAGCGAATCGGTAGGATCGATCCGTACGTCGACTTGCGCCGGTTGCTCGAACGAACCAAGGATCTATCACTGCTCGACGGTTTGTTGTACGCTGACATCAAGACTTATCTCCACGAGTTGTTGATGAAGCAGGATCAGATGAGCATGGCGACGTCGGTAGAGAGTCGGGTGCCTTTCCTCGATCACAAGCTGGTTGAGTTTACCGCGCGAATGCCTGATACGATGAAACTGCGTGGCGGCACAACTAAATATGTACTGCGCGAGAGTATGAAAGGCGTATTGCCGGAAAAGATCCTATCGCGGTCCAAGATGGGTTTCCCTGTTCCAATTGGCAGTTGGTTCCGTGGACGATTCAAGTCGATTGTTGCAGAGTACGTCGTAAGTGAACGCGCCCTATCGCGTGGCATCTTTGCGCCTGAATTTGTGCGCGATCTCGTTTCACTGCATCAAGCTGGCGAGGACCATTCCGAGCGACTGTGGGCGCTGGTGAATTTCGAGATGTGGCAGCGAAGGTTCTTCGACAGTGAAGAAATGCCTTGCGCGGAACCGATGATCGAGAAAAGCTTGGTTGGTGTTTAAGTGTGAATAGGTCCTATAGGACTTATAGGACCCATGGTTTCATGAAAATCCTATGGCTAAAAACCGAACTACTGCATCCCGTTGACAAGGGCGGGAAGATTCGTACGTATCATCTTCTCAAACACCTCAAAACCAATCATCACATCACCTACCTGACACTGGACGATGGCGCCGCGCCTCCCGAGGCCGTCACAAGCGCTACTGAATACTGCCACGACCTAATTCGCATTCCACATTTAACCCGGCCAAAGTTCTCAGCCGGCTTCTATGCCGAGCTTGCACTCAACATTGCGTCACCGTTACCTTACGCGATCTTAAAATACAAGTCTGAAGCAATGACCCGCGCCATTACTGAAACAACATCCAAAGATGGATTTGACGTGGTCGTCTCTGACTTTCTCGCGCCCGCAGTTAACTTGCCGCGCGATCTACAAACTCCGGTCGTGTTGTTTCAACATAACGTCGAAGCGGAAATCTGGCGCAGGCACTACGAAGTGCAACAGAACCCGCTCAAGCGTCGCTATCTTTACTGGCAATGGCGCAAGATGCAGCGCTTCGAAAGAGACGCGTGCCGGCGTGTCGACTCGGTAATTGCGGTCTCAGAAGCCGATTCTAAAATGATGGAACGCGAATACGGTGTGGCAAAGGTCTACGATATTCCCACCGGCGTTGACGTCGATTTCTTCAAACGGAAAAACGGTGCGATTGGTCGGGTGAACAGTTTAGTCTTCACCGGTTCGATGGACTGGCTTCCCAACCAAGATGCGATGCGATATTTCATCGATGACATCCTACCGATCGTGAGGCAGAGAATCCCTGACGTACATCTAACAATCGTTGGCCGGAATCCATATCCGTCACTAATCGAGTTGGCTCAACGAGACCCCGGTATCACGGTCACCGGACGTGTCGACGACGTGCGTGGCTACATTGAAGAGGCGGTCGCTTTCATAGTTCCGATTCGTATCGGCGGCGGCACTCGCCTGAAGATCTACGAAGCGATGGCCATGGAAACGCCTGTGATCTCCACTACTATTGGCGCCGAGGGATTGCCCCTGCATGACAGCGTGCATTTGCGAATAGCCGACGATCCCGAAGCGTTTGCCGCAGCGGTGGTGAAGGTGTTAAGCGATTCTGCATTCGCCGCTCGCCTTGGCACCAGCGCCGCTCAGCTGGTGCGACAGAACTTCGGCTGGTCCGGCGTGGCCGCAACCTTGGCGGAATTATGCAGAGCCTCAATCGTCACGGAAACCTCAAACATAACTCATAACCACCAGGAAGAACCTCTACAATCAGTTTACTGATCTAACAGCAACAGACCGGTAGCTTCATCCGGCTGTTGTCGAATCGGAAGCTTGCGGTCACGACTGGCTTGAGTCCGATGTGCGTAATTACACTGGTCTTGTTGCTCTCGATTGCGTTCCCTTATTCGGCTTTGCAATCAAATTCGATGGTGGTGCAGTTGAGGGTAGCTGCCGTTATATCCGATAATCTTCCTTTCGCTTGAGTGGGTGTTGGCATAAGCACAATGTGGGGGGTTGAAGTCGCACCGGCACTGTTTGTTGAGTCGCGATACTTGTAAGCTCGAGCGTGATGGCACGGATGGTGATCGATCGACAGATGCGGCGGCCTTCAGAACGCGTGCAGGTATGGTGCCGAAATTGAAACCAAATAGTTGGCTGGTAACCCTCCAGGGTACGGGAAGATCTCGCTAACCTTCGGGCAAGGTTTCCATTTGAACCCATCAATTGCCTTAACACTTATCAGGCCTACCCGCTCGTGGTGCTGAATTCAGACCAGGGCGGCCGATGGCGGGAAAACTTTGCATCCAATATGCTTAAAGTATGAGCGAAAGGCGGTGACGGATGGTTATCGACTCATCTTTTGAGCGTTAAACCTGAAGGGTCATGGAACTGGGTCGAATGCGACGACCCACGGGTGAGCTGGGGTGATTTACAAGTTCTTTTCACAGTTTGAAATTGGAGTTATGCTCGGGGCGCTGATGCTTTCATTCCGCTCGAGCGGTCCGAACGAAACACACAATTACTAAACGTTACTATCCATAACGCTCGATCGACATGGTCCCAAGAGGCCTTCTCTAACCAATTTTCGGGAGCGCCGTCTGTTTGCGGAAACAGTTCAACACACAAAATCCATACTTTTATATCCGAAATGGTTATGCTAAGAATATCTTCCGTTCAGGACATTACCCAATTTTTGATCTTGTACTTTATCGCAGACTAAAAATTTGAGCGATCCTTGCTTCAGAGCAGATTAATTAGCGAGCGAATCGGCACCCTACAGATCTGGCAATAATCGACCCTTATTTATTATCGCCCTAATAACTCCCTCATGGAGTCGATTCCAAGCTGGAGAGATCACTAACGGTCTGAGAGGGGTATCGAGATGCGCATTCTAGTAGAGCCCGGATGCTTTGACTGCCTAAATATGGGCGACGTTGCTATGCTCCAGGTGACGGTAGACAGATTACGGGAATTGTGGCCCGAGGCCCGAATTCAGGTGTCAACTGAGGTGCCGGAGTGCTTGCAGGTTTATTGTCCAAAAGTCGAGCCACTAGATGCGCTGGGGCGCCATATCTGGTTTCAAAATGGATGCCTGTGCAGCCCATTACACAAGCTCTTGCCCGAACCGCTCACTCTGCCTCTGCTCGACCTAGAGAGGGAAGCGCGCCGCCGCTACCGCTTGCAAGTTGAAACACTACTTCGCTTAAAAAAGAGACTGTTGAGACAGGACTATGCACTTCTGGGATCATTCCTGAGAGCGGTGAGCGCAGCAGATCTGATCGTGGTTAGTGGTCAGGGAAGCATCAACGACATCTTTCACGATCACGCGCTGAATGTTCTTGACGTATTGGGAATGGGAATTCATCGCGGAGCTTTCACAGCTCTGTTCGGTCAGGGGCTCGGACCGCTTGGAAATCCTAGATTACGCGCTAGAGTAAAACAGATACTACCCGACGTTAGTATGTTAGCGCTCCGGGAAAGTCGTGCCGCGCTTCCGCTGCTGGATTCCCTGGATATCGATCCATCAGCGGTGGAAGTAACTGGCGACGATGCTATAGAACTTGCCTACAATGAGCGACCAAACGAGTTGGGCAATGCCATCGGAGTAAATCTTCGCGTCTCATCTTACTCGCACATCGATGACAACGAGGTTGAAAAAGTTGGATCAGTGCTTCGCCGTGTGGCGACGAAGCTTGGAGCTCCAATGGTTTCTGTGCCGATTGCAATCGATAATGAAATTTCAGATCTTAAAACCGGTCAACGGCTCCTTCATGGCGGTGAACAATCAGATGAGTTGGAGACCAGTCTCAATACTCCATTGCAGGTAATCAACCGGATAGGCGAGTGCCGGACTGTCGTTGCAGGCAGTTATCATGCGGCAGTTTTCGCGATGGCACAGGGAATTCCAACAGTCTGTTTGGCGAACTCTGAATACTACATCGACAAGTTCATGGGCCTGGCGGAACAATTCGGAACAGGATGCAAAGTTATAGTGGACGACGGGCAGTTATCGGTTACCCTCGAATCTGCTCTCGAAGACGCCTGGCGATTGGCTGCAGATACGCGCTCCAGGCTCCTCCAAGCAGCAGATAGACAGATCGAAGCGAGCCGAGCCGCATATTACAAACTCTATGAACAAGTAAGTTCTGGCGTTAACAAAAGATACAGCGATAGAGCACATTAGGTCTTGTGAAAAGAATTAAATAAGGTACCAATGAAACTTAGCATCTTTGGACTGGGATATGTAGGTTCTGTTTCGGCCGCATGTTTTGCGCGCGACGGTCACGAGGTGATCGGAGTGGATGTGAATCCGCTCAAGGTTGAGATTATCAACTCTGGCCGGAGTCCGATAGTTGAGCCGCAACTTGATGAGTTGATTGTCGAAGCTGTCAAAGGCGGTCAACTGAGGGCGACGACGGATGCGGCCGATGCGATCGCATCAGCTCACGTCTCTCTAGTGTGTGTAGGAACGCCGGGAAATGCGAACGGCAGTCTCGACCTCACACACATCAAAAGCTCCTGCAAACAGATAGGCGTCGCATTGTCTTCGATCGACCACTATCACGTGGTTGTCATTCGTAGCACCTTATTGCCGGGCAGCATAGAGCAACACGTGATTCCAACACTCGAGGTTTACTCCGGTAAACGCGCGGGACAAGACTTTGGCGTCGCGATCAATCCGGAGTTTCTGCGTGAAGGCACGTCGGTGCGCGACTTTGATAATCCGCCATTCACACTGATCGGCGCCGATGATGAACGAGTGTCGCAATTGGTGGGCCATCTTTACGCTCGTTTGAGCGCGCCCGTTCTCACGCTGGGAATCAAAGAAGCTGAGATGGTGAAGTATGCGTGCAACTCTTTCCACGGATTGAAGGTGGCGTTCGCAAACGAGATTGGCAATATCTGCAAGGCGATGAAGATTGACAGCCATCGCGTGATGGAAGTCTTTTGCCAGGACACGAAGCTCAATCTGTCGCCTTACTATCTCAAGCCCGGCTTCGCGTTCGGCGGATCTTGTTTACCGAAAGATTTACGCGCAATTACCTACAAAGCGAAAGAGCTCGACGTCAACGTTCCGCTGCTCGGCTCGATACTTTTAAGCAATCAACAGCAGATCGAGCGCGCCATCGATCTCGTACTGAGCACAGGCAAGAAAAATATCGGCGTGCTTGGTCTGAGTTTCAAGCAGGGAACGGACGATCTGCGGGAGAGCCCAATGGTTACCCTGATCGAAAGGCTGATAGGCAAGGGACTGCGGCTGACGATCTACGATCGCGACGTGGAGCTCGCGCGTGTCTCGGGAGCGAATAAAGAGTTTATCGAACGTGAGATCCCGCACATTTCTTCTTTGATGCACAACAATCTCGATGAAGTGATCGAGAAGTTGGAAGTGTTGATTATCGGCAAGAAGGACGAGGAGTTTCGTGAGTTGGCAACGAAGGTGAAGCCTGGATGTGTGGTGATAGATTTAGTCAGAATATTTGATCGCTCAGAACAGGCGGGGTATGAAGGCATAGCCTGGTAACTCAACCAGTTTTCAAAGGGTGGAAGAATATGTATCGCCTCATCGCTACATCCGTGCTGGGTCTCTACCTCGTGCTCGCCAGCGGCACCGCTCTGAGTAAACGTCCCTGGAGCGATGAGGGCTGGTTCATGAGTCCCGCACTTAACCTTATCACCAGGGGATATATGGGGACCTCCGTGCTCGAGCCCGTCGAGCCAAGAGGTCAGCAGAAGGGCATCGACAAGTACACCTACTGGATCATGCCCCTCGATATTCTGGCCCAGGCGGCGTGGTATAAAATCACCGGCGTTGGTTTGTTTCAAATGCGCATGCTCTCCGCCCTGTGGGGTTTGGTGGGGATTCTCTCTTGGTGGGCCATCATGTACACGCTGTCGGGCAGCCGTAACGTAGCGCTGCTGGCCTCGTCGATCATCGCACTCGATTACACATTCATCACGGGAGCATCATTCGGCCGGATGGACATGATGTGCGCGGCGCTAAGCTTTGCGGCTTACGCTGCTTATCTGACGCTCCGCGCACGAAATCTGGCGCTTGCGATTCTTGCGAGTCAAAGCCTGGTCGTTGCGAGTGGTCTATCACATCCGTATGGCATCCTCGGCCTCGCCGGTCTGATCTTCCTAACTTTTTATTTCGATCGTAAACGCGTTCAACCGCGACATTTCTTTATCGCACTCATCCCCTACGTGATCGGTTCGATAGGCTGGGGTCTTTACATACTTCAGAGCCCTTCGTTGTTCGTAAGTCAGTTTATCGGAAACGCCACGGCGGGAAACAACAACGTGGGCCGGCTCGACGGTTTGCTCGCGCCGTGGAGCGCCCTCGAACGCGAGATCTCGTTGCGATACCTCGTTGCGTTTGGAATGGGATCACACTCGGCGGGCAGTTCCTCACTCGCGGCGTTGAAGATCTTTATCTTAATCACTTATCTCGTGGGAATCGTCGGCGCCCTATTGGTACGCCCGATACGAACTCATCGCGGTTACAAAGCTCTGCTCATCCTGTTAGGGATCTACTTTGTGATATTGACGTTCGTCGATGGTCAGAAATTAAGCTGGTATCTGGTCCACATGATTCCGTTGTTTGCCGCGTCGTTGGCCGCGTTCCTGAATTGGCTTTGGACCAGTACGCGCGTGCCGAGCTGGGCGATAATCGGGCCGATGTTGTTCTTTCTGGCACTTCAACTCGGTGGCATGGTGCTCAGGATCCGGCAAAATGATTACGGGAGAAGTTATTTGCCGGCTGTTCAGTTCCTGAAAGCGAATGCCGGCTCTGGGTTAATCATGGGGAGCACTGAACTCGCATTTCAGCTGGGTTTTGACGCGAACCTCGTCGACGATATCCGGCTTGGTTACTATTCCGGCAAAAGGCCGGACTTCATTGTTGTCGATGAGATCTACGAAGATGCTTTCAACGGAATCAGCACACAGAACCTGACGGTCTACCAATATGTGATCGACATGCTCGCCAAGCAGTATCATCCAGTCTATGATCACGGCCACTACAAGATCTACGCGCGAAACGGATTAGTCCAGTGAGCTGTTGGACAAACACTTGGAGAGCGCGAAGGTGGCGACTGCTGACCATTTTGGTTGTGGTTGTGGGCTTCTGGCCGCTGGTAGCGTGGTTTGCGGCAAGGCACCTGTTAGTGAGTGCGCCGTTGCAGCGTGCTGATGCCATCGTCGTGCTAAGTGGTTCGGCGTGCCTGCTGGAGCGAACAAAAGTAGCTGGGGACCTTTACAGTTCGAAGGTCGCTTCGCGTATTGTGCTGACCAATGACAACCTCCAAGGCGCGTGGTCCAGCGCGGAACAGCGGAATCCTTTCTTCTACGAGCGGGCGCGGGACAGCCTCGTTCTGATCGGCGTTCCACAGCAGCGCATCGAAGTGATTTATCAACCGGTTACGAGCACTTACGACGAAGCCAAAACCGTGCGTGATTACGCGCAGTCGCAGGGCTTTAAATCAATTCTGGTGGTCACTTCCGGTTACCACTCGCGACGCGCGCTCTGGACGCTGCAACGCGTCTTTAAAGATTCTAAGGTCCAGGTTGGAATGCAGGCGGTCGAGACCGGGATCCAAACTCCATCGCCGTTAACGTGGTGGCTGCACGCGAGTGGCTGGCAGATGGTTGCCGGTGAATACGTCAAGAGTATTTACTATCGTCTCAATGTTAGTTAACCGATGCTGATGATCCCTCATGCAAAGGCGCAAGGGCGTGGAGGAAAAAAAAGCTGGCAAAGATCTGCTTTTCTGTGCGGCTTTGCACCTTTGCGTGAGAATTCGATCGTTCTTCTTGCGGCCGCACTGATGTCTCTGGGGATTGGTTTGGCTTGTCAACTAATGCAAGGTTCCGGCGGCGGGACGATTAGGGTCGGCGCAAACAGCGACCTTCAGCGCGCCATTGAACGAGCCCAGCCTGGCGACGTAATTGTGGTCGACGCAAACGCCGTCTACACCGGGCCTTTTACCTTGCCGAATAAATCCGGCAGCAGTTACATCACGATCCAGAGTTCACGTGTGGCTGAGCTTCCGGAGGGTGTGCGTGTTGGACCACAGCAGAGCACGCTGTTTGCGAAACTCGTGTCGGCGACTCCCGGCGCACCAGTAATCAAAACCGATCCCGGTAGTCACCACTATCGCTTTGTCGGTGTCGATATCTCGACAGCGAGGAGCGATGTAAAGGCCTACGATCTGGTCCAGCTGGGCGACTCGAAGCAGACCAGCGCGCAAGTACCACACGATTTCGTCATCGATCGTTCCTACATTCATGGCTTTCCGGATCAGGACGTGCAACGTGGAATCAGTCTCAATGCCGCTGAGATTACAGTCAGCAACTCTTACATCTCCGAAATTCATGGCCGTGGTTACGACACGCAGGCGATTTGTGGTTGGAACGGCCCTGGTCCTTTCCACATCATTAACAACTACCTCGAAGCCTCGGGTGAAAACGTGATGTTTGGCGGCGCACTGCCGTCGATCACTAATCTGATCCCGTCAAATATCGAAATCCGGCGCAATTATTTCTTCAAGCCACTGTCGTGGAAAGTTGGCGATCCGAGTTATGCGGGCATTCACTGGTCGGTGAAGAACTTGCTGGAGT
>DATIBX010000032.1:0-6414 GCA_035457105.1 Pyrinomonadaceae bacterium | reverse complement strand
CGTTGAGAAAGGACTATGCGGGTATAATCCTGTCGCTCGCGAAACAGGAGCAGCCCGATACGTCAGCCTACAACGATGCCGAGGTGGTCTATAGAGTGAAAAAGAAGCATCACGCGGGAATGATCGTGCAGTCTGCCAAATTGGAAAGAGTCAATGAACTTTTAAACTCCTACGCCGATCGGTTTCTTCAGGATTTTGTGGCCGTGGTTCCCCCGCCGGACCGTCCCGAATAACGACGACATCAATGTTCACAGGTCCCCTTTCATTTTCCATATATCATTTGCTATTTTTCATTTTTCATTTTAAGAGTAGACGAGTCTTTGAGATTCCAACACTTCACTCGAAAATGGAAAATGGAAAATGGAGAATGAGACTCTACTTACTCACACCTTTTCCAGTTTCCAGATCTCAACGCTTAGCTCCTCCGCATAATGCAGCAAAGGCTCCTCTGCTGGGGTCATTAGTCCGAGCGATTCGATCATCGACGATTCACAATTGTGGATCTCTGCACATTGCAGTGCCCAGGGTTGATGGAACACTCGCGAACGATAGATTTCTCCGCGATGTTCACTGTAAAGGCAGTATCGCTCAGTTAAAAAGAATTCCAGTGATTCCGCCTCGCTCGGAGGAAGGCTATCGCCTATTTCCCAACGCCCGATAAAGCTCGCGGCAGGTGCTTCGAGGCGCTGGCACTCGTAGGTGATAACTTGCCCATCCTGGTCCAGATCGATGTGGGCTTTGAAATAAGGTAGGTAATAGAACGTTCGTGCTGCTAAGACGGCAGCCTCACGATTGCAATCTAATGAAAAGAACCAGACACCCGGTACTCCGTTGTAATGAACGTAGGTGCGTACATTGAGTTCGTGCATGGCGCTAAAACCGGGAACGCGGGGCAGGTAAGGAGGAAACCCTCTTATGTCCCACATAGTGAATGGGACCACGGCGAGCCAGGCGGAGCCATCGTAAGTATCAATCTCTAGCCTGCCGGGAATTATAGGACGCAGTAGAGCGGGATTAAACCGCCAATGCATGAAGAGCAATTTCCCCCAGGCTTGATGCATCAAGGGGTGCCCCTTTGGTCGATTTCGGATTGCTAGTCGATCGATTTGGGGTGCCAAGAATCCAGTGGTCCCTACAGATGACAGGCCGCGAGACCGATGGTGTCCTAATCAGAAACTTCTCTGTGCTGCCGTAGTGTTCTCTGTGGCTCCGTAGTGATAGATTCCTGAGTTTGCCCACCACAGAGTCACTGAGAACACAAAGGTTGCCCAAAGAAAAGCAAGTTAGGACACTACCCAACGACCCGTCATTTTTCAAATAGTCACTTATCCGCCTATCTTGAAGACATCGCGGCCTCACCCTGTAAGTATTTGTCCAACCAATCGAGAACCGTGTGATACCAAAGCTGCGAGTTCTGTGGCTTAAGTACCCAATGACCCTCATCGGGGAACATCAACATCTTCGAATCGATGCCTTTTCGTTGTAGCGCTGTGAACAACTGCAGCCCCTCGCCAAACGGAACCCGATAATCAAGTTCACTATGAATCACCAGCATCGGGGTATTGAAGTTATTGACGAACTTGTGTGGCGACCAGCGATCGTACATGGCCGGATTGGTCCATGGTGTACCTTTGAATTCCCAGTCGGTAAACCACAATTCTTCAGTCGCGCCAAACATACTGGTGAGGTTATAAACGCCATCGTGTGATACCAGCACTTTGAAGCGGAACCGGGCGTCGTTGTTGTGACCTTCGATCCAGTTGATCATATAACCGCCGTAGCTCGCACCTGCGGCTCCGACTCGCGCTGGATCGATGAACGTATTACTGCGGATGACTTCCGCAACACCATTCATGATGTCGACATAGGCGCGGCCGCCCCAATCTCCGCTAACTTCGTTCACGAATTGCTGACCATAACCAGTCGAGCCTCGAGGATTTGGCGTAAACACGACATAGCCGGCATTGGCAAATACTTGAGGATTCCAGCGGTATCCCCAGCTGTCACTCCACGCGCCTTGTGGACCACCGTGGATCAAGACCAGCAGTGGATACTTTTTCGACGCGTCAAAATTATTCGGTTTGACGATGAAGCCGTGGACTTTCTTGCCCTGAGCTCCTACCCATTCGACATCTTCAGCACTCTTAAGCTTGGCTCCATTCATCAAACTACTGTTCGTCGAAGTAAGGGCGAGCAATCCGGAACCGTCAGCATTTGCAGTAAAAATTTCGGCTGGTGCCGCGTTAGAACTCGAAGCAAACACCAATTTGTTGGTTCCTGAAGCGATATGGAGACTGGCGGCTGAGACATTGCCCAGCACTTTTTTAGGAACGCCACCAGTCAACGGCACACTAAAGATTGGTGTTCGACCTCGCTCACCGGCAGTAAAGTAGATTTCAGTGCCATTTGGCGCGATAACGAACTCTTCAATTTGTTGGTCAAAGCCCTTTGTAATTTCCGTGCTTGCTCCGGTTGCCCTGTTATAGGCCATTAGACGCCAGCGATCAGCCTCGAAACCGGGAGTTGCCTGAGAGCGATAGAGAATAAACCGGCCATCAGCCGAGTAAATTGGTCCAACGTCATAGCCGCGATTGCTGGCAGTGATATTTTTAGTCGCTCGGTCAGTCAGCGAAGTAACATAAATATCGCTGTTGGTGGAGATTGCTTCGACTTTGTCAGGATTGCGGATATAAGCAATCTCTTTTGAATCAGGAGAGAACGCGAAATCCACACCACTAGCGGCAGCGTAAGGTGGTGAGTCAAAATCGCCGGGCGTTATCTCCTGTGCCGCTCCGCCATTGCTGGCGACAACGAAGACATGTGTTCGTTTCTGATCGCGCCATTCGTCCCAATGTCGAAAGAGTAGTCGAGTCGTAATGTGAGCTTTGACTTTACTCTTCTCTGCGTCTTCGTCTTTCTTCTTATTGCAATCGTCGTTGCTGCATTCAGGATAGACATCAGAGGTAAAAGCAATCCACTTGCCATCGGGTGACCAGACTGGAGCAGCAGCGCCGGTCGAAATCTTAGTAACTTGCTCCTTGTGATCTCCATCGCTGTCCATGGTCCAGATCTGGCTGGCAGTTGTGAAGGCAATCTTCTTGCCGTCAGGAGACCATCTCGGAGACGATGAAGATCGATCTCCGTCGGTCAGCCGTTTTAACTCCCCACCGCCGATAGGTGTCACATAGATCTGAGTAATTGTGCGATTTGCATCAAAATTTACGTCGCCAATTGTAAAAGCCACCAAGCGACCATCGGGTGAAACTTGCGGATCTCCAACTCGTTTCACCTTCATCAAGTCTTCGACGGTGTATGTTCGGGTTTGAGCAAGGGTTGGGGCAGAGGCAACGAGCAGTAAAGAGAATGCTAAAAACACAAAACGCTTCATATCTATTCCTCGGGTAGTGGATTTGTGAACAAGATGGGAAAGCGCCCGTATTATTGCACTAAATTTCGAGCAGCGCATCTGAGGACTCGGCCCCAGTCTGGTTCAGCCAAGACTAACATTCGGCTTTGAGTAGTGTCCTAATCTGAATCTTCTCTGTGCAGCCTCTGTGGTCTTTGTGGCTCTGTGGTGGTGAGTCAATTTGTAAGACCAACCACCACAAAGTCACCGAGAACACAAAGGTTGCACAGAGTTGTTCTTTCTTAGGTATTGACTTTTGCGCGGGCGACGGCGAGATTGGCTGAAGGTATCGCTAACGCATGATCCGCCGCTTCATAGTTTCGCTGCTAAGACTGGCGCTGAGAATCTACTTCCAGCGTATTGAAGTCACAGGACTGGACCACGTTCCCCGAAATACTCCGGTTATTTTTGTTCTAAACCATCCTAATGCACTCGTCGATCCGGTGTTTCTCTTATGTTTGGCGCCTCGACGTGTCTCTTTTTTAGCTAAGGCACCATTATTTCGCATGCCCGTAATCGGATATTTTGTGAAGGCCCTCGACTCTTTGCCGGTATATCGTCGTCAGGATGAAGGCGAGGACGTTTCAAAGAATCAGGAGACATTCGCGGCGGCACGTAAGCTATTGGCGAAAGGAGGAACGATTGGAATTTGTCCTGAAGGAGTGTCTCATAGTGAACCCGGCCTTCGTCCTATAAAAACAGGAGCCGCGCGTATTTCAATCGCTGCAGTGGCGACGGGCGAGGTCCGCGAGTTGAAGATTGTTCCCGCTGGTTTGTATTACACCGCCAAAACCAGATTTCGTAGCTCGGCCTTACTCTACTTCGGCGAGCCGATTGAAGTAGACCAAGTGCCACTCGAAAGCGATGGGGTTCCTCCGAGAGCTGCCGTCCGGACGCTCTCAGACAAAATTGCAACCGCCTTGCGTGCTGTCATTTTAGACGCAGAGCACGAAGACTCACTGCGTACGATTTCAAGGGCCGAACGAATTTTTTCTTCTGAAGCACCGACTGCCGGCGAGGAAACTCTTACTGGAGCACTCCAGTTACAGCAGCTTTTTAGTCGAGCCTATCCGATAGTGCAGAGGGAGCAACCTGAAAAGTTACGCAAGCTTGAGATCAGAATGACTCGTTTCGAGGAGGAATTAAATCAGGCGGGTGTAGATCCCGATGACCTGTCACCTCCCACGTCGACAATGGATGTTTTCCGAAAAATAGTGAGCAGATCACTAGTGTTCTTGATCACGCTCGGTCCAGCGATGCTCGGAACGGTTATTCATTTTCCGGCTTACAGGTTGGGCGGATACCTGGCAACAGCCCTGTCGCGTGATGCCGAGGACGTAATCTCGACAATCAAGATTATCTCTGCGCTGCTGCTTTTCCCTCTTACCTGGATCTTAGTTGCTATTGCTGCTTACGTGCTGACGGGTTGGGTGGGGGCGATAGCAGCTTTAGTTGTAACTCCATTTTGCGGTTACCTGGCGATCATCTTCTTTGAGGAATTAGATCGGTCTCTTGGTGGACTGCGAGCGTTGACCTTCTTCTTATTTAGAAGGAGGTTTTTCGTGAGACTTCTCGCCGAACGCAAAGCGATAAGAAATGAGATTCTTGCGCTGGGCGAAGAAAGTCCGTTGGCTGCTGAATAGCGCTGAGGTTCGTGAAAAAGGGGAACCTGGTTGAGGGGCGATAGAGAATAGCGCTATTTCTTACGGGCTTTAGTTGTTTTTGTTGTCTTAGCTGCCTTTTTCTTGGTCCCACCTGAACGCACGCTCCGGCCTTTACGACCTTCGCTGCGAATCTTGCCGGCATCCATCAATTGCTCATAAGCTCCACGAACAACATTGCGTGCGACATCGAGCGTGTTCGCAAGCTCTCGTTCGCTTGGAAGCAGGGTTCCAGCTGCCAGAGTGCCTGCGTCGATCAGCGCGTTCAACTGTTCGCGAATTTGCCTTGTCATTGACTCAGGCTTTTTTCGATTTACACGAACATTTAATTTCACTGTAATGGCTCCCTTCAAGAAGTGAGTTGGTCCGGGGGGTTACAAATGAATTCTATGAGCACACCATGCGAGTGTCAAACATCTTGCGGTCTATAAGATGAAAAGTTAGACCACCGTGAAGTTGTCGTGATAGAGATTTAAGGGCCGACAGTCATCAGACCATGCTTGCGCAAGATTTCTACGGTGCGGTCCAACGGTAAGGATTC
Organism: Pyrinomonadaceae bacterium; assembly: GCA_035457105.1. Taxonomy (GTDB): domain Bacteria; phylum Acidobacteriota; class Blastocatellia; order Pyrinomonadales; family Pyrinomonadaceae; genus PSRF01. Next base: position 806 of record DATIBX010000032.1, on the reverse strand, counting down.
CACTGTGTGACCGCGCCCAGAGACGGGTGTGGCACGTAATAATGAGTTGTAGATGGCTTCTTCCGTAGCTTCGATCGTCGCGACGAAGAGCGGTGACATTGCGTCATTGCTCAACGATTTGACCGTTTGCACGCGTTCTCCAGACGGATTGCTGCGAATACGATTCTCGATAGCACTGGAAAATGCAATGGCATAGTCGCCACTGCCGTTGCTTCCAGCCGCTCCTGTGCGGGCCAGGCCCATCATTGAACGCGCTCCCAACCGTTTTAAGTTTCGCGCATCGACTGGCGCATCAGTAGCAATCACAATAATGATTGAACCATCAGGATTATTCTCTCTAGCGGCACCGCTCCGAGCTTGTTTCAACTCTTCCCTTAAGTAATACCGATTCAATTCCTGACCGACCGGGGCACCATTGATTGTTAGAATCCCGCCGAAGTTTGATTGCACCAGAACGCCGACCGTGTACCCACCGAGGTTCGCCGGAAGCTTACGAGACGAAGTCCCAATACCGCCCTTGAAGCCAAACGCCACAGTGCCGGTGCCGGCGCCTACAGAACCTTCATCGATAATTCCAGTTTTCGCATCCTTGATGGCTGCCGCTACATCCTGAGATGTGATGTGTCTTCCCCTGATGTCATTAAGGTATCCGTCATTAGTTTCTGCCACTAGAGGATTAACCGACTGAACACCTTCATTACCGTTGAGACCGAGCACATAATCGAGCACGGCATCACATACGCGAGGCACACTCAGGGTCGAGGTGAGAACAATTGGAGTCTCAATTTCACCTAACTCTTCCACCT
>DATIBX010000031.1:0-10966 GCA_035457105.1 Pyrinomonadaceae bacterium | reverse complement strand
GACAATCCAACGGCAGTTATCAACTCCTCAACATTTGGTCGGATCAACGATAGCGTTACTAATAATGCCAGGAGGATTCAGTTGTCCGGCAAACTAACTTTCTGATCAAGAAGTTTTGAGCCACGACAAGAAACGCTTGATGAGATTTTTCGGTCGAGTACTGCTACTGGTTTGCATGCTGGCGGCGCCATTGGCGATCGCTCAGATGGTGCATTCAAATTCACGACCAGCCGTAGCGACCTACGATCTCGTTATTCAAAATGCTCGTGTTATTGATGGCAGCGGCAACCCATGGTTTAAAGCTGACGTTGCCATCAAGAACGGGCACATCGCTCGAATCGGTAAAATCAGCAGTACGGAAGCCGCCATCACGATCGATGCGAAGGGCCAAATCCTCGCGCCCGGATTCATCGACGTCCACACTCATGTCGAGTCCATCTACAGTTTGCCCGCCGCTGAAAACTTCGTGCGCATGGGCGTGACAACTTTGGTAACCGGAAATTGCGGGAGCTCCGCGACCGGGATCGGAGAATTCCTTGGTAGAGCCAAGTCGACTCCAATCGCGGTTAATCTGGCAACGCTCATAGCTCACGGTTCCGTACGTCGTCAGGTTGTTGGTCTCGATGATCGGCCGCCAACACCGGACGAGCTTAAGCGCATGGAAGAGATGGTCGAGCAGGGAATGAAAGAGGGCGCAGTTGGACTTTCCACCGGCCTGATTTATGTTCCTGGCACTTATGCAAAGACCGAGGAGATTGTAGCGCTCGCCAAGGTCGCCGCCCGTTATGGAGGTGTTTACGCAACTCACATGAGGAATGAAGGCGACAAGGTTGCTGACGCCATTCGCGAGAGTATCTCAATCGGAGAGCAAGCCGGACTCCCAGTTGAAATTTCGCATTTTAAGATCAGCAATAAAAAACTGTGGGGTCAAAGCCCGATGACTTTGGGTCTCGTTCGTGACGCGCGCGCCCGCGGTCTACAAGTTACCGTAGATCAGTATGCGTACACAGCAAGTTCCACGTCGCTCGATTCGCGACTACCGCCGTGGCTGCGAGCCGGAGGCCTGGACGAAGCAAAGAAGCGACTGGCTGATAAACCAACTCGTGAACGTGTCGTGACTGAGATGAAGGACAATCTCAAACGAAGTGGTTTTAAAGATTATGACTTCGCAGTGGTTGCCTCATACGAACCGGATCGAACATTCAACGGTAAATCGATTGCTGAAATCACGAAAGTGGTTCGCCATAAGAGCGATGTATCGCACCAGATTGAGCAGATACTCGCGATGTACGAGGCGGGCGGTGCCGGGATGATTTATCACGGCATGGGTGAAGACGATGTTCAGCGGATCATGCAAGAACCTTTCACCATGATTGCCTCGGACAGTGGTGTGCGACAGCAGGATGAAAGTGTGCCTCATCCGCGGGGCTACGGTAACAACGTACGAGTGCTTGGACACTACGTCCGCGAGTTGAAGTTGCTGACGCTCGAGGATGCGGTGCGAAAGATGACTTCGCTCCCAGCCCAGACATTTGGGCTGCGTGACCGCGGTTTGATTAGAGAAGGGTTTGCGGCCGATATTGTGATCTTTGATGAAAAGATAGTTGCCGATCGCGCCACCTATGATAGGCCACATCAGTTTCCCGTCGGCATAAGTTATGTTCTCGTGAACGGACAAATAGAACTAGAAGGTGACAGATTGACCGACCGGCGCTCAGGTGTGGCGATCATGGGACAGGGCTTTCAGAACCGCAACGATATTACGAGTGCGGCATCGGGGAGTTATTCCGATCGTTAAGGTGAGGAGTGTCTTAGTTTGTTTGCTCAGTGAAATCTTTGTGCTTTCTGTCACTCTGTGATGGGCAAGAGTGCTAAGAAAACTTCACCACAGAATCCACCGAGAGCACAAGGTTGCGCAGAGAAGGTTGAGACTAGAACACTACCTTAAGATGAGGCATCTTGTTAAGGACAAGTGAACCAGTGTATAAGAAGTTAGTCGGAAGAACGCGGGATCTTCTTATCCACCCAGTTCTAGTTACCAACTACAGAAGCGTTCATCGTTTACTGCAGAATTTGCATCTGTCAGTGAACGTCTAAATAAAAATAAAGAGGACTAGTTATGAAGAGTCATTTTCAGTTCGGAATTCTAATGCTGTCGGCACTGCTTATCTTTGCCTGCAGCACTTTTGTCGTCGGTCAGGAGGTCACCGGCACTATAAATGGCACGGTCCAAGACTCAGCAGGAGCAGCAGTTCCTGGCGCTTCTGTAACGATTAGCGACCCGGTAAAGAAGGTTGTAGTTCGCACGATTGAAACTAATGAAGAAGGACAATTCTCGGCACCTAACCTTCCCTCCGGTATCTACGAAGTTTCGATCGAAGCGGCCAACTTCAAAAAGCACATTGAAAACAATGTGAAGTTGGACGTAGGACAACGTCGCACTGTCGATGTTGTGTTACAAGCTGGCAATATCGCTGAAGTCGTCACTGTTGAGGCAGCCCCCTTGGCTGTGGAGCTAACTACGCCTGCTGTTTCGAGTGTTATCAATGGAGATCAAGTTCGTGAATTGTCCATCAATAATCGTAACTTTGTCTCGCTCGTCACATTAGCCCCTGGTATTACCAACGACCTGGACGATCTTGTGTTCACCGGTACCAATAATCCAGAAACACAGGTGGTAAACCGAACCCTGATTTCTGTGAACGGCGCGCGCTCAACACAAAATACCTTCACGGTGGATGGCGCTGACGTTACTGATCGAGGGTCGAATTTGACAATTCAGGCTTATCCGAGTGTCGACTCGATAGGCGAATTCAAAGTTCTGAGGAGTCTGTTTCCTGCTGAATCGGGACGCAGCGGCGGGGGACAGGTAAACGTGATTACCCGTTCGGGCGGTGCCCAGTTTCACGGGAGCGCCTTCGAATTCATACGAAATGAAGCCTTCAACGCTAACGACTTCTTAACAAACAGAACCGCTTCCCTTCGATCCACTCTTGGTGTTGATGATAACGGTAAGATTAAGAGGAGACCGTTTCGCTATAACAACTACGGTTTCACTATTGGTGGTCCCGTTTATGTGCCTCATTTTGGAGAGGGCAACGACGGGATGTTCAAGAAGCTCGATCGAACGTTTTTCTTTTTCTCAGAGGAGCAGCGTCGAGATACACGCTATCCAACAATTTCTACCAGAACTCTGGGCTTAGCTGCACCAACCGCCCAGATGAAAGCCGGTATCTTCCCGGTTGATATTTGTTTGAGCGCATCGTCGTCCACTCAATGTACCAAGGTGCTGCCGGCTGGAGTTCCGCTGGGATCGATTGTGCCCGTAAGCAATGTCGCGCAACAGTACGTGACGCAAATTTGGAACAAGGTGCCGAATCCTACCGACCCCGCAGCTTTACAACTCGATTTTCCGACTTTGAACACGGCTAAGTTCCGCCAGGAGATAATTAAAATCGACCATAGCTTCAGTGACAGATGGAATGCATTCTATCGCTATCAACGCGACAAGATTCCGACGATCGATGCGGATGGTTCCATCGGTGCCCGCTCGAGCCTTCCATTCGTCAATACTATGGTGTCTGATTCACCTGGGCGAACTCACACATTTCAAACGAGCTATACGATCAATCCGAGAATTGTGCTTGAGGGTGTTTATGCCTATGGATATGGCGCTATTTTTACGGACACAACTGGTCTGATTGCGAAAGATGTTTCTTCAATCTCGGTCCCGCTGCCCTATGAGAATGTAAGAGACGTAGTACCGATCGTTAACATCCTCGGCTTCGGTCCGCTTCAAGGGTTCAGTAATTATAATAATTTCTCGTGGAAACAGAACTTCAGCGGCAATGTGTCATGGATCCGGGGCAGCCACACAATGAAATTCGGTGCGGTTTATTCCCTTTATCGCAAAAACGAAAACGCATTGTCCTCAAACAATCAGGGTGCTTACTCGGCTTTCAACAACACAGTCCCATCCCTAACAACACCTGCAAGCGTTCGCGCGCCAGGAGTATCGGCAGCAGCGGTAAATAACCTATATCAAAGCTTTGCTAACTTCCTGCAAGGGAACAACGTTACCTTTACCCAGACCAAGCTGGACGTTGAGGTTGATCTACGCCAGAAAAACCTTGAGTGGTTTGCGCAGGACGAGTGGAGAGCACGTCAGAATCTGACCGTCTATTACGGCGTGAGATACTCATACTTTGGTCCCGCGTATGACAAGAACGGTCTGTTATCGAATTTTGTGCCAAGCCTTTGGAACTCTGCGCAGGCGCCTCAAGTAACTGGGGCTGGCAACCGCGTAGTTGGTACAGGTAATTTCTGTAACGGTCTGATAGTAAATTCCCAGAACTTTCAAACTGGTCCGAGCGCATTCAACTGCACCCCGATAGCTTCGCCCTGGGGCAAATATGTATATCAGGTCTCCAAACATGACTACGCACCTCGTTTCGGATTGGCATGGGATCCGTTTAAGAAAGGAACGACCTCAATCCGGACCGGGTATGGAATCTATCATGAGCAGACTCCCGTGAGTACGGTAGAGCTCTTGGCTAACAATCCGCCTTTCCAGGAAACCAAGACGGCGTCACGTACAACAATGGACAATCCCGTGCCCGCCTCGCAAGGTGTCGTTGCACTGGCTGCTGCTCCAGTCATTGGGCGCAGCATTCAGTCGGACTTTAAGACACCTTACATGCAGCACTGGTCGCTCGACATTCAGCATCAATTTGGTGCCAACACGGTCTTTACTGTCGGATATTATGGGTCAAAGGGAACACACCTCATAGGATTTGCTGAGGAGAATGATCTCGCTCCAGGATTAGCAATTAAGACGCAGTGTGCTACCAACGCAGACACCTTGCAAACTCCGGGAGTTACTACCGTGCTCTGCCAGACTCCTGGAACTGCATTTACCACCACTCCGACAATTCTTGATCAGATCCGGCCATTCCGTGGCTACCGAGGTATAAACATACTGGAGACACGGTACAACTCGAATTATCACAGCATGCAGGCGTATCTGCAGCATCGTTTTACCGGAGCATCGCAATTGAACGTGGCGTACACCTGGTCTAAGAATCTCACAGACAATCAAACTTCGTCGGTCAGCACTGCACCACAGGACCTCAACAACATTCGCGCCGAATATGGCAGAGCAATACTTGACCGACGCCATGTCTTCAATGCGAATTATGTTTATGAGTTACCGTTTTACCGTGAGCAGAAAGATTTGGTTGGCAAGCTTCTCGGTGGGTGGCAGGCTTCAGGGATAATCAGCCTCTTTACGGGTCTTCCGTTCACCGTTACGAGCGCTAGTTATGACCCAGCAGGAATCGGGTTTATTCCCGCTGCGATTGCCGGCGGCCGGCCGGTGCTCCTGTGCGATCCGAATGCGAACGCGCCTAACACTATCAATCAGTGGTTCAATACCGCTTGTTTTGCACCTCAAACCACGACTGGGATTGCAAACGTGCCTGGTGATGCGTCGAGAGGTGCAGTCGATGGACCACCGACGTCCCGGGTCGATTTCACTATGTCAAAGAATTTGAGATTTGGTGAAAACGTAAACGTGCAACTGCGCATCGAGTCGTTCAACGTTTTCAATCACACCAACTTTAGAAATCTGAGTACAGCGCGCAATGCCACTACCTTTGGTCAGGTGACAACTGTTCGGGACCCGAGAATTATGCAATTTGGGTTGAAGGTAAACTTCTAGGAAGGTGTTTACCAATAGGTGCTCGCGGGAAGACGTCAGTTCTCCCCGCGAGCATTTGTTTTTTATGAGACCTCTTTGTTAAAAATGAAAAGATCCGAGCCTGTTCCAAAAGCAACTAGCATTCGGTCTCGCTAAAGTGAAAATATGTCAAAACTCTTACGTAAAGCACGTGTGGTCCAACTCGAGAGGGTGCTCGAGACTGCGGATGTTCTAATCAATGATGGCGTGATAACCGCAATTGGTCAGCCGGTCCGGACTGAGCCGGCGTCTATTGATGAAGTTGTTGAGCTAGAGGGACACACCTTGTTTCCGGGATTCCTGGATGTGCATATCCATGGAGCTGTTGGCGTCGATACGCTTGAGGCGACAGGTGACAACCTCGTTTCCGTGTCGCGGTTTCTGGCCAGCCGTGGAGTTACTGGTTGGCTGCCAACATTTGTTCCGGCTCCAGTCCCACAGTATTGCAGTTCTATCGATGCGATCTCGAAGGTGATTGTTAAACAAGAGCAATCCGCGCAGGGAGCACGAGTTTTAGGTGTTCATTACGAGGGGCCATTCGTCAATACGAATCAATGTGGTGCGCTACATACAGATTATTTTCGGACTTACAAAAATGAAGCAGACTTAAATGACCTTCCAGTGCTCAACGATCGTAAGGCAGTTCATATGATCACGGTCGCCCCTGAGGTCGAGGGCGGTGTTGAACTAATCCGCGAGTTGGTGCGTCGACGATGGATCGTGTCGCTGGGCCATACTCGCGCGACTGTCGAGCTTTTAGATAAAGCCCTGGAAGCTGGCGCAAGGCATATGACTCATTTCATGAATGCGATGGCACCGTTTCATCATCGGGCGCCTGGCCCAATTGCGTGGGGTCTCGCGAACGATCAGGTTGGCTTTGACATGATCGCGGACGGTATTCATCTGGATCCGTTTATGCTAAAGCTGCTGGTCAAGTTGAAGGGAGCTGCAGGAATAAGCTTGATCAGCGATGCTATTGCTGCGGCTGGCAAAGGGGATGGTGAGTATCAAATTTGGGGTGAGACAATTGCGGTGAAAGATGGTCGTACCAGCAACCAGCATGGAAGTATAGCCGGCTCGGTGATCTCGATGTTGGACGCAGTAATGATGATGCGGAAATTGAAAGTCTCGGATGTCGAGATCGCGAAAATGGCATCGCTGAATCCTGCTCGACTGCTTGGTCTCGATGCCCAATACGGCTCGATTGAAGTTGGCAAAGCAGCCGATCTCGTCGCCCTCGACTCCCACGGCAACGTGAAGTTAACTTTGGTTGGCGGTGTTGCGTTGTAGGGGCGCCACTCCGTGGGCGCCCCACCTCGGATTGAACACAATCTTTCAGGTGGGCACTCATGGATCCCCAGCTCCGGTTAACGTGCCTATCTTTCAAGCGTGGGGCGCCACTCCGTGAGGCTCCCCACCTCGGATTGAACACGATCTTTCATGGCACTCATGGATCCCCAGCTCCGGTTAATGAGCCTATCTTTCAAGCGTGGGGCGGCCACGGAGTGCCGCCCCTACAACTTTCAAGCGTGGGGCGGGCACGGAGTGCCGCCCCTACAACGGATCATAAAAGCCGGCGCGGGCGTAGGATTCGTCGAGGAGTTCGATGGGGTGGCAGACTTGCAGCTTCATTCCTTCTAAACAAGCTCCCGCCGCGATTTGCATCTGACAGCCAGGATTTCCCGTCACCAGCAGCTCTGCGCCAGTCTCTTTAATGCAGCTCAGCTTTTCCTTCAAAACACGACGAGACATCTCTGGCTGCATCAGGTTATAGATTCCCGCGCCACCACAACAACGTTCGCTGCCGGGTAGCGTCACAAAATCAATCCCAGGAAGGTGTTGGACCACCTTCTCTGATGATTCGCCAGCGTGTTGTCCGTAGAGCAAATGACAGGACGTGTCATAAGTCACTCGCTCATCAGTAGCCGCGCTTCCTATTCTAAGGCGGCGTTGCTGCAGTTCCTGGCTGACATCTTTAACTCTCTGGCTAAACCGGTGGGCTGCATCTCTATATGTTTCGTCTTCTGCGAGCAAGTGTGAGTAAGAAACCAACATCGCGCCGCAACCGCCCGCATTCGTGACCACACTGTCGCCGCCTGCAAACGCTCGAATATTTTTGCGTGCCAGTTCTCGTGCGCCTTCAAGATCGCCAGCGTGAGCGTGCAAAGCCCCGCAACAGACTTGAGACTCGGGAACTCTTACCGAAACCGAATTTGCTTCGAGTACGCGGCGGGTGGCCCTATTAACGCGACTGAACAACCCTTCTCCGACGCAACCTCGAAACAACGCCACAGTTTCACGAGAACCTTCGGTTGCTCGCGGCGTACCGGTCGGTTCTTGACGAGCCGAACGGGAGCTGTTCAGTAAGGTGAGACCGAACTCCGCCTGTCGCGATAGGAGTCCGGCGATGCCGCTCTTGACTAGCAAGGCCGCCAAACGAAGATCGCGGAATAGACGCGCCGCTGCAAACATCGCGCGCAGGCGTCCTGGTGATAGCCAAATACGCTTGAGGACAAAGCGCAACAGTTTGTTTTGCAGATCGCCTTTTGGTTGAGCAATTAACAGTTCATGTCGACTCGATTCCAACAACACTCCATACTCCACACCTGCGGGACAAACCTGCTCACACGCTCGACAACCTAAACAACGATCGATGTGCTCGCTGAAGGCAGTCGAGGTGTTGGGTAGTCGACCCTCGGCGACAGACCGCATCAGGTATAAGCGGCCACGAGGCCCATCATTTTCGTCACCCGTAACTACGTAGGTTGGGCAAGCCTCGAGGCAGAGTCCGCAATGGATGCAAGCTAGCAATTTTTGCTCTTGTTGTGAAATGGCTTCTAAAATAGGTTCAATCTGTCCTATAGGTCCTATATCCAAAACTCTAATACCCCACCGCCAAACCATCACTCCGTCGCGGATCAGTGGCGCCCAATCGCACCCCTGTCTTTTCTTCGATCATGATTCCTTCGGCATCGCCGAGATAATGCAGCTTCGCTATTTTATGTCCCCTGGCTGTTAGCGCGCGTTGTGTATCTCCAGACAATCCAAAGGGCTCGCCCACCAGTTCATCAGGCAGCCACTGATGATGAATTCGTGGAGCATCGATCGCCTCCTGAATGTTCATGTCATAGTCGATTATGTTGGAAATTACGCAAAACACAGTATTGATGATTGTTGGACCACCGGGACTGCCAATGGTGAACCACAGACTCCCATCTTTTCGCAGCACGATCGTTGGGGTCATTGCTGACAACGGTCGCTTGCCAGCCGCGACTGCATTGCGCTCGCCCTGGATCAATCCGTACATGTTCGGTGTTCCGGGTTTCGCGGCAAAGTCATCCATCTCGTCATTCAGAATCAAGCCGGTCCCCTTGGCAACCGCCGCAGAGCCGTATGAATTATTCAAAGTGTAGGTATTCGCGACGGCGTTTCCCTCCGAATCCACGACTGTAAAGTGAGTAGTCTCGTCGGACTCGTAGCCCGTGGGACGCCCGGCACGAACCTCCGTGCTGTTTGACGCTCGTTCGAGACTTATGCTTGAACGCAGCTTCGCTGCATATGATTTATCCGTGAGCCCGGCAACGGGAACTTTGACAAAATCGCTGTCGCCCATGTACTCCGCACGATCGGCGAATGCGCGCCGCATGGCCTCAGCCATCAAGTGGTAACGATCGGAAGAGTTGGCGTCGATCTTCTCGAGGTCAAAGCCTTCGAGTATGTTGAGCATCTCGATTAGGACGGCACCGCCCGACGATGGCGGGGGCATAGAAATTAGCTCATAGCCGCGATACGTTCCGCGTAAAGGCGTTCGCTCTTTGGCGACGTAGCCACGCAAATCGTCCATAGTCATCAGACCATTATTGCGTTTCATATCAGCAACGATGAGCTTTGCTGTTTCGCCCTGATAAAACTCATCAGGCCCAAGTTTTTGCAGGCGAGTAAATGTAGCTCCCAGGTCGGGTTGGCGGAACAACTCTCCCTCTTGATAGAACTGGCCATTCTTTAAGTAGATGCGCTTCGTCTCGGCGTATAGGGAGAGATATTTGCGACTGCCGTATAACGAGTTTGCAAGGTCATGAGTCACCTCAAATCCGTCGACTGCGAGACGTCGCGCGGGTTCCGTTAGTTGGGCCCAGCTCAGCTTTCCTGAGCCATATTTTTTTAAGGCCAGCTCCATCCCTCTCACAGTTCCCGGTACACCGGCTGCTCGATAGCCTACCAGTGAACCGCCCTCTCCCTCGATCAAGTCACCATTTTTATTTAAGTAAATATTTCGATGCGCAGCTGCCGGAGCCATCTCTCGATAATCGATTGCTGTCGTGGTCCCATTTTTGAGTCGAATCATCATGAAACCACCCCCTGCAAGATTACCGGCGGCAGGATGTGTAACCGCGAGAGCGAACGCGACCGCGATTGCGGCATCTACCGCATTACCGCCACGTTTCATGACATCAACTCCAACTTGAGACGCTACTTCGTTTGTCGAAGCAACGATTCCATTTCGGGCCCGAACAGGTTGATGTCCGGCCGCAAACGCAGGTGAGGTTTGAAACTCAACCCACGAGATGTTGATCACGATAGAAAGGACTACAGTTAAAGCGATCGACATTTTAGTTTTCATTTTTGTCATCATAAATACTTCGATCCCTTCCATCATCGAAATGAGGCTTGAGGGAAAGTGCCGTTCGGATCCAAGTTCATTTTTATTCGCTTAGCAAGGTCCATCGTAGCGGGTCTGTTTTGAAAACTTGATTTCGCACAGGCCACTGTTAACTGTCCGCCAAAGTAGTCAGCGTTCTCAGTTAGCTGGTCCAACTTCCCATTGAATTCGTCAAACATTCTCAGACGCCCGTCTCCGACGCTCAAGTGCCATTTCAAACTATTAAAACCTTCGCCGAGCAAGTTGCTCATTGACTCGAGAAACGACGGTATTGAAGCTGGTAGAACGCTTACACGCCAGCCGTTCCTTTGCTTGAAGTCCAAACTTGCCACTTTCTGCCAGAGTGAATCATCGTCCCGCAGGACGTCTAGAGAGGTGCAATGAGAGTCAAATAATGCAAGGGCTTGTTCCTGTTGAAATTTGACGGCGCAACCGTTACCGGCGAAGCGCACAAGCAACAGCGAATCACTACCGGCCATGGACTGAAACTCGGCCGCGAGAACGGGCGAAACCAGTTCAACAGCTACGGGAAATAGATGACTGTCGATTATTGATCGGGCTGCGGAATA
>DATIBX010000030.1:0-10862 GCA_035457105.1 Pyrinomonadaceae bacterium | reverse complement strand
GTTTTTTGCCTCGTGCGTTCATGAAGTACGGGTGGGATCTTTATGCTCCGGACGAGAAGGTCCGAAACAATCCCTATGCATCGCCATTGCGAGCTAGCATCGAAAAGCTTAAAGGAGTTCCACCGGCGCTAGTGATCACTGCGGAAAATGATCCGCTTCGCGATGAAGGCGAGGCCTATGCACGCAAGCTTAAAGAAGCAGGAGTAACCGTGACGGCTACGCGCTACAACGGAATGATCCACGACTTCGTGCTCTTAAATGGGATCAATGATCTACCAGGCACGCAAGCTGCGCTGAAACAAGCAATTGAAGCAATCAGCGCTGCGCTGCAGCCATAAAAGCACGTGGTCCTAGAAATGACATGGTAGGAAAAGCACCAGGAAGGGAATGGAAACTTTGTAAACCTTGGCGGTAGCAGATAGAAACCGTTCCCGAAGCACGTCGCAGGCCAGTGGTCAAAGGTGTTTGGGGAGGAGGGTGTGATTCATCGTTGTACAATATCATTGTAGAAGTGACTCGCACTCTCCCAACAATACAGGGTTTCCGATGGTGTGAAAGCTTCGCAGGAACTTCTTAGGTGTGTATCTCTGGGCCATCCGAACTCCCGCAGGCCGGCCGCGCTCGGACGCCTCGACCAATATCGCGTCAAATTTGGTACCTTCGACGGTGATGAAGCCGTCATACGCTATTGCGTAAGCGGTTGCACTTTGTGGTAACGCAACGACAGCCTCGCGCGCTCGTTGTGGTCCCTCCTCCAAAAGCTCAGTAACGAATCGTTGAAGGTCTCGCTTTCCGTTTTGCTCGACGAGAAGAAACGGAATTAGTGGGCCACCGCTGGCTCGCACGGAATCAACCGCGTGGTCCAGCGCGAGAAAAACCAGGTCAGCGAATTTCTCGCGCATCTGGATGTCATCAGATTCTGGCATAGTATGTGAGTGGCCGAACGCTAGGAGTTAGAGGAACATCTAAAACTAAACTCAACTCCCTGAAAGGTCAATCCTCTTTGGCCGTGGTTGATTGGATTCGAAGAAAGGATTTTTTAGTTCGCACCTCCTTGTTCGAGTTGTTAGACTCAAAGACATGCGCGTTCTCGACTGGTTACTCGACTCGGACCCGGCAATCCGCTGGCAGGTATTGCGCGACCTGGTTCACGCACCGCCAGACATCGTCGCGGCCGAACGCTCGCGGGTGGCAACAGAGGGCTGGGGCGCAAGACTGCTTGCGTTACAAGGTGACGACGGGCAGTGGGCAGGAGGGGCTTGTTTTCCCGCGGCGAGTTTGGGCTGGCGCGCTGAAAACCAGGGCCAACCCTGGACTGCGACGCTGCCAACCCTTCAGCTACTGCGTGATTTTGGCGTCGATCCATCTTCAGATCGAGTGCGACGAGCGTTGGCTTCAGTTAGAGCGCAGTGCCGTTGGGAGCACGCCGGGCAGCCGTTCTTCAGTGGTGAGGTTGAGCCTTGCATAAATGGCAGGACCGTCACCCTCGGTGTCTACTTCAATCAAGATGTCGATGATGTGGTGACCCGCCTTCTTGATGAACAACTAAATGATGGTGGGTGGAACTGCGAGGCGGAACATGGTTCGGTCCGCTCGTCGTTTGCTACCACGATCAATGTGCTTGAAGGACTGTTGGCTTACGAACGAGCAACCGGAAGTTCTGCGGAATTGATCTCGGCTCGGCGTCGCGGTGAAGAGTACCTTCTGGAACGAAAACTGTTTCGACGTAAGACGACGGGCGAAGTCGTTAACCAAGCCTGGCTTCAGTTTTCGTTTCCGACGCGTTGGCACTACGACGTACTGCGCGCCCTCGAATACTTTCGATCGGTTGGCGATGCACCAGATGCGCGGATGTCGGAAGCAATCGAGCTGGTCCGGTCCAAGCAGCAACCCGACGGTACCTGGTTACTCGAGAACACATATCCCGGCAAGATCCATTTTGCGCTCGAGGACGGCGACGGTCGGCCCAGCAGATGGAACACACTTCGCGCACTGCGTGTCCTCAAGTGGAATGAGAGTTTGCCCGAACTAATTTGAGGGTCGCTGATGCTTCCATTCGAAACTTCAACAAGCGGCACGCCACTCTGGAAACTGCTCCAGATATTTGGTGTTTATGCCGTTTAGCCAAACGTATTGGTCATCGATCTTTCGCGGCGCAACGACTCTGGTTTTAACGATCCAGTAAATCACAGCGCCATAAAAGAGTGTCAGCCCAGCCAACAACGAGCTCATTTCCTCGGTTGCTGCAGAAAAATAGAAGCTTGCAAACGACAGCAGCACGACCATCCAGGTGATGACGATGTCTCTTCTTCGTGCCGCGGCGTGAGTCTCACAAAGTCCCACGTTGATTGTGGCCGTCTTACTCAGCACCATCGCGAGAATGCAATACAACAGCACACCACCAACAATCAAGAGGTAGAGCGCGGGATGGTGCCAACGGAGATTGCGCTTCAATCGACGATGCGTGGGCGAGTCGCACTTAACACAACGATCCGGCAGTGGTGCTTGCTTGGCCATTACAAGAACTGACTTGTTTCGCCAGATTGTGGGTATTTGTTGTGTTGCAGGTGAGAAATAAGCTTGCTGTGAACTCATAACGCTCCTTTGTGAATTGGATCTGGTGGAGTAGTCGGTAGAGCGAAGGGAACTGGGTTAAGTTCAACCCGTCGATCCATCTTGCCGGAAAGACAAAAAAAGGGTCAGAAAAACTTCGTTTTGTTCGGCGGAGGAAATAAATTGTTTGAAAAATCTAACGAAGTTGTTCGTCGTTATGAGGCTCTTAGGATCTCAATGGTCTGCTACCTTTTAGGTTACTGCACAAACTCTCATGCTGCAGCAGAGCCGCTTAAAAAGCAGCGGATCTGCCGCAGCACTAGGAAGAATTAATGAAGCTCTTTATCAAGTGGGAATAACGAGCCCGCCTTTTCCGCAGTTAATTCCGAACCAAGAATGGCAGCCCCTCGAGTAAGAACCGGATCCCGCTTTCCAGCGAGATCCGCGGGAGTTGGTAGGATCACTTCGTCAGGTGTAACACCAACGTGCTCCAAACTGTTGCCATCGGACATTACAATATCTGCATCAGTAATCGATACTCCATATGGAATCATGTTACCGCTACTCATGTCGCCCAATAATCCCGGGTGAAAAATCGAACGCATTACGGCGCCAGCACTTACGTCGCCAATAACAGTTCCTCGTTTTTCCAGTTGAATTACTCGTGCGAAGAGTTCGGCAGCTGACCCTGACTGACTATCAATCAGCACTACTAACTTACCGGTGAACGCCTTGTTGCCACGCGTCTTCGCCTTCACAGGTTTACTTTCTTTGCGACGCTTTACTTCTCCGATGACGACGTCGTGGTCAAAGACGTAGCCAATCATCTTTTTGAGTGTTTCCTCAAAACCTCCACCGTTGCCTCTGAGATCAAGAATCAGCGCCTTGTGTTTTGAGGCCTGTTTCATCATGTCGTCAACTTTGCTTTCAGATAGCCCAAACTGACGCAACTTCCAGATGAAGACATCTTCATTCAGATCGTAAAAGCGAGGCAGCTTCTTTGCATCTTCAGCGTCGTCATACAAGGCGTTGTAAAACTCTGTAAGGTTTACCTCTTTTGGTCGCTTTTCGACCTTTGCTTTTAACGCCAATTCTTTTTGTTCTCCCTCAGGAGTTTTGATGACAACTCGTTTGCCGGGCTGAGGTCTCAGGACGTCGTAGTTGTAGTTCATCTTCCAGATGATGCTGCGCACCGGTTTGAAACCATCAAGCGAGACAACTTCGTCCCCTGGATGCAAACCCTGAGCTTCAGCGTCGCTGCCCGCCTTCACCGCTACGACATAACACGTGTCGCCAATCATTTGCATCTTCCATCCGTAATCAACGTCTACAGGATGAGGCGGGGGAACAAAGAAGGTGTGAGAGTCGTTGAGTTCGGTTAGGGTTTGGGCCACGATGCCCAAGACCTGGCCCAGATTTGCCGCGTCCTTCATTTTGTCTTCGGCGAGTTTGAATCGAGCATCAATGTCGAGGCCATGAAATTTCGGGTCGTAGTAGTACTCTTTTAAGTAGTCTTTAGCTAATTGCAACATGACCAATCCACGGTTGCGGTGCAGTTTAAGATCAGCAGGGCTCGTGGCTTGACCCATTACGGAATACGTAAAGAGAAGCAGGCATGCGAATACCAAGACACGGGGGTAGGTGAATTTAGACACGCGTGAGAACTCCTTTGTTGTTTAGTAGCTGGTATTGCGGATCGTGTTACGAAACGATCGAGGATACCAAATGAAAGTGAGGCTAAATGAGCTCGCGTCACTCTTCAGGGTCAGTATAAGACAAGCCGGAAAAATTTCTAAGGCATCGCAGCGTCCTGAACCAGAATCTCATAATAGCGCCCTCACCTTGTGCAATGCGGACAAGCTCAGTCCTCGACTAACCTGACGTCAGGCTCAATGAATTCTAGGAGTTAGCTAAATGAATTTCTTCTTCGCAATATTATTGCTGTCGATCGCGAACTCACACTCTGAGCCGGTTATATTACATACGCGGAATTTGGCGGGCGAGAGAACTTATTGGAAGCCGCGGTTGATTCCAGGTGGACTCTCCGTCCGAAGTCAGTCGATTCAAACGGGATCGCAAAACCATTCCCAGCCTCAATCACGCGAGATCGCTGACGCACTCGACAAGCTGAACTGCAAAAGCGATCCAATGTGTTTCATCCGAAAGGCTCAATCACTGGCAGAACGAGGAGAGCAACTTGATCTTGCCCTCGCTTGCATCGAACGGGCAGCGACAATTCCTCTGGTCCCCAATGATGCCGTACCAAGACAAAGTTTCTTTATGACTCTTGCCTACGTCCAGATTCGACGCCGTGAGTTCGATCAAGCAGTCAATACTTTGAAGAGTGGTGCTCGGCACGCTCCTGAGTATGCGCGTCTCGATCAGTACCTGAACTATCTTGCTTTAGCGTATGAAAACTCAGGTCGGATTGATGACGCTATCGAGACCTATGTGACCTTAGCAGGCGGCCTGAACGACATCAGCCTCGAACCTAGTGAACACTTAGTTACGCTTTACCGAAAGCGGTTTGGTACGTTGAGCGGACTCAAAGAAAAGATTGAAGCCAATCGGCTCAGAGCTCGTAGGAAATTTTTTGTAGACAATCATGTATTGAACATACCGGCGCCAGATTGGTCACTTAAAGATTTGGACGGCAAAGAAGTTAAGCTGTCTGACTTTTCGAAGAATATCCTGGTTTTGAGCTTTGTCTCGGCCGGAGGAAACTCTCAAGAGCCGTTACTCAGGTTCATACAGTCGCAGTACGAGAAATTCAAAGACAAAAGGATTAAGTTCGTACTTATTGATTACACCGAAACGCCAGACCCAAAGACGATCAAACTTAACCTCGAGCGAATGGGAGTTACCATCCCGACGCTAACCGATCATTCAGTAGTTGCCCGGCGTTACGAGACGATAGATTCGTTGATCGTGCTGATTGATGAGCAAGGTATGATTCGGTTTAAGAATACTGTCTGGCATGACTATCATCCTTTTGTGACTGAACAGATCGAATTCTTACTCAACTCAAGAGAGCAGCATTGATCTGTCAGTCGCGACCACCTAATTCACGCACGGCTAGCAAAGTTTCTTTCGTCTGGACAGCGTGATAGACTTCCACTCCTAATTCCCCTGCAATTAAAACCCGCTGAGGCGCCTCTCGTTTTGAACATGCACTGAAGCCACCATTCTCGGAGTTTTCTTAGATTCGTCGAAGTAAGACGAAGGCGTTTGCGCGGGCCACTCGCAACCATGCATCGAGAAACCAACTCGAAAGGAGCTGAAAAATGACAAACAGACCGACATTCATTATCACGACCTTTGCTTTGATACTTCTGACTCTGATGATCTACATGCCAAGTGGCCGACTGTCGCACGCAACTGCTTTGTCGAGTCCGCTAGCGTCAAAGCCGATGGTCGCCGTCGGCCATGGTCCATCGCAGTTCTACGCCCAGCACAATCTGCTCTCTGATGGTGCGATTGCGGCAGACCTTGTCAATTCCGATGTAGTCAATGCGTGGGGTCTGGTGTCTGGTCCAACTACCCCCTGGTGGATAGCGGACAATGGGGCCGGAAAGTCTACTCTCTACAACGTTAGCACCGGCACCATCCCTACCACGTTCACCGTTCCCGGCGTAGGCACGGCGCAAGGCAATCCGACGGGTATCGTTTTCAATGGCGGCTCAGGCTTTGTGGTTAACAATGGTGTGGGCTCAAGCGCGGCCAGATTTATTTTCGCAAGTGAGGACGGCACGCTCTCAGCATTCCGTGGCGCTCCTATCGTCACCGTGGTCCCGAATGCACAAGCACCTGCTCATGACGCTATATATAAAGGACTGGCCATCGACAGCGACACCGCGGGTCAGTTCTTGTATGCAACGGATTTCCACAACGGCAAAGTCGATATATTTGATAGTTCCTTTAGCGCTGTCACCATACCTGGGGCATTTTCCGATCCAAGCTTGCCAGCAGGATTTGCTCCATTTGGAATCCAGAATATTGGCGGCACGATTTATGTAACCTACGCACTGCAGGATGAAGAGAAGGAAGACGATATAGCGGGGCCAGGCAACGGATTTGTCGACGCTTATGACACTGCAGGTAACTTTATTCGCCGTGTCGCCTCGGCGGGGGAACTAAATTCCCCGTGGGGATTGGCATTAGCGCCTGCTGATTTTGGACGGTTCAGCGGCGACCTACTCGTTGGCAACTTCGGTAATGGACGCATTCACGCATTTGACCCGAAGCGACTGACCTCCGAGGGCGAATTCGAGGCTATTGGTTTGCTCCATTCGGCAGGAGGAAGGCCGGTACAGATCGATGGTCTTTGGGCGTTGCAGTTCGGTCATGGCACCACTGCGACCAGCGCAAACGGGCTGACAAATACCTTGTTCTTCACTGCCGGACCTTCGGCTGAGGAGCACGGCTTGTTCGGATCGCTCGTCTCGGTTCCTCCGCCAGGTCGGCAGTAATTACCACTCAACGATAATGATCCGCCCTGGTCTTAAAGGTCAGGGGGATCATTATCGAGAATCAATCATGTTTTTTCCAATCCTAAAGAAGGGCCGTCGCGATGGCTTTGAAATAATATCGAAAACTTTTTCACATTGCGGATGCATAAACTTCTGCGCCGTAAACCCATGAAGTCCCAAACCCGACTAGCATTCGTTTTTTCGTTGGCCATCGCTTTCGCCTTCCTTGCACCTGCAGCCACCTCCGCGCAGGAGCGGCTGTGCGATCCTTCATTTGAAAACTGCTATTGGCCAATACTCGATCTGGTGCGCTCTGAGACCACTGGGATCGACGTTGCCTTTTACATGATCGAATTGCCTGGGCTTGCCGACGAGATTATTGCTCGTTACCAGGCTGGTGTTCCGGTGCGCCTCATTGTTGAGCCACGCGCAGCCCTGAAGTTTCCGATGAACCAACCGCTGCTCGATAAGTTCAAAGCAGCGGGGATTCCGATGCGTTACAAACTCGGCGACGGTATCGTGCACGTGAAGTTGGCAATCTTTGCCGGTCAAAGGAAGGTTGTGTTCACCGGATCAAACTTTGGCGATGCCGACGTTGCTCCCTATGACCCTTATGTTAATTACGTTGATGGAGCCTGGTTCTTCAGCGACGATCTGGCCGTCGTCAACGGTTTCAAGACGAGGTACGACGACGTTTGGACTGACACGACGTTGTACGGTAACTACGCCAATATCAGCGGTGCCTTAACTCGCCGCTACCCGATCACTGTGATAGATCCCTCGCTAAATTTTTTGCCGAATAAGAACCTGGCAGAAGACTATGGCGCTCGCACAATTGCGCAGATCGATCAGGAAACACAAAAGATCGATCTCACCATGTACCGGGTAACGGATGTTGGCATTTGCGACGCGCTACTTCGTGCCCTCGCTCGCGGCGTACCAGTGCGTCTGCTTGCTGAACCTGCCGAATACCGTTTTGACGCCAGCCGGCTTGGAGCTGAGTTCACCGGACCATATAACGTCGATCGCCTCTATGCGGCAGGCGTGCTGATCCGGATGCGCAAGCACCGTGGGTTGAATCATCAGAAATCGGTGTCGCTCTATGGACGCGGCTTGACGATTTTTGGCTCGTCAAATTGGAGTTGGGAGTCGTTCAACTACCAGGAGGAGCACAACTACTTTACAAATAAAGGCTGGTTCTTCCAGTGGTTTGTGGACCAGTTCAACCGCAAGTTTAATTCGACGACCGAGTACGAACCTTTTGTACCGCTGCCGCCCAGCGTGCCGTTAAATCGGGCGCCGGTTGACGGAGGCACAGCGGGGCTTTCGGTTAATCTCACCTGGGAAGGAGGCGGTTGGGCGCATAAATATGATGTGTACTTTGGCACGAATCCGAATAGTCTGCCGCTGCTCACCTCAGACTTGGTCACAGGAACCTTAGGACCAAATGGCCCGGAAACTTTCGCGGTTTCCGGTCTACAGAGTGGAGTCACGTATTACTGGCGCATCGTTAGTAAGACGATGGCGAATCAGACTGCCAGTGGTCCGGTATGGCGCTTTACCGCGTCAAGCACAGCGCCGACACCGACACCGACCCCGACACCAACTCCAACTCCAACGGTGACACCGACGCCAACGCCAACTCCAACTCCAACGGTGACACCAACACCGACGCCGACACCAACACCGACACCAACACCGACTCCGACTCCGACTCCGACACCCACACCTTCACCGTCGAGTGAGGTTGTTCTATATGCCGGACAGGCTACGACGAAATCAGGAAGTTGGACCATCGTCTCGGATATCTCGGCTGCCGCAGGCACTCGCATTTACCAACCCGACGCAGGAGTGCCCAAAATAACTACCGCTTCCGCAAACCCGGCACACTATTTCGACCTGACTTTCTCCGCCGAAGCGGGCAGACCTTACCGCTTGTGGATCAGGGCCAAAGCGCAGAATAACTACTGGGGTAACGATTCCGTCTGGATACAATTTTCTGATAGCGTCAACAGCAGTGGGGCTCCAGTTTTTCGCACCGGCACCACTTCAGGCACCGAGATTAATCTCGAAGACTGTTCCGGATGTGGCGTCAGCAACTGGGGATGGCAGGACAATGGCTGGGGCGTCGGCGTCTTTGGACCGCAAATTTTCTTTCAATCAACCGGCACTCATTCGATTCGCGTTCAGGCCCGCGAGGACGGTGTTTCGATCGATCAAATCGTCTTGTCGCCGGGAACTTACTTAAATAACTCGCCCGGAGCGTTAAAGAACGACAACACCATCCTTCCTGCCTCCAACGGTAGTGGGCCGCCCCAACCTCAACCCCCATCTATCAGTTCGGTGGCGCCGAACTCCGGTTCGACGGTAGGTGGCACCGCCGTTAGTATCAACGGCAGTAATTTTCTCTCGGGTGCCACGATTAAGTTCGACAACGTTGCGGCAATGAACGTTAGTTTTGTCAACAGTAATTTGATCAGCGCAATAGCACCCGCGCACGCTGCCGGACTGGTGAACGTTGTAGTGACCAATCCGAACGGATTGAGCGGTACGCTGACCAACGGGTTCACTTACACTCAGCCGCCGTCCGAAACCGTGCTGCTTGAAGACGACTTCAACGACAACTCACTGAACCTCGCAAAGTGGACTCCGACAGCTCTCTTCAGTGGTTTCACTGACAGTTCGTTGCGCTCGATCGAGACAGCGCAACATTTCGAACTTGGACCACTTTTCACAGGGCAATCAGGATCGCATTACAACGGCATTCGCTCGGCGCGAAGTTACGACTTCAGTGGAGCCTACAGTTACGTTGAATTGGTGCAGGCTCCATCTGCCTCAACCAAAGGCGATGCGATGTTCACGATCGGCATCGATGCAAATAACTATTACCGTATCTACGTTGAAGGGGGCTTGCTTATTTGCCAGTCGAAGCTAGGCGGGATTAAACGAAACCTGTTCACTTCCGCCTACAACTCGGTGGCCCATCGCTTCTGGCGAATACGCCACGAGCAGTCCACAGGCAACGTTGTGTTTGAGACCGCCAGTGATAATCCGGGTGTGGCCGGCAGTTGGGTATCGCGTTATAGCGAGCGTTGGGATTCGGTGTCGATTCCACTGAGTACCCTCGTCTTCGAGCTGAAGGCAGGCACATGGCAAGTTGAAGCGGTCGCGCCGGGAACTGTAATTTTCGACACTTTCAAAGTCGCAAAGCCATAACTGAGCTCACCTGAAGGTGTAGGTTCCTACAAACATCACCCACTTGTGGCCGACGCCTGGCAACCTTCAATCGTGGGCCGAAATTTGCGAACACCTTCTCTGGTTCCTGAGTCCGCAGACTCATCCCTTTCTTACAGCAATTCAACCCAAAATAATTGGATGAGTCCGACAGATCTAGTAATATCACCCGCTCCCCAACTGCGCTGCCACACCATTGATTGCATGAATCCACTTTTCTGGAGTTGAACCATGACTACAAATTCCCTATTTGGCCCAACGCGTCTCTCAAACGCCCTCCGGTTACTATCCGGCTTTGCAGTCCTCTTAATCATCTCAGTAGTTGCCATCGCGCAACCACGCACTGGCACCATAAAGAGCTTAAGGATCAAATCTGCAGTTCTCGGCGAAGAGAGGGTGGTGCTGGTGCGTACTCCGGTCGGGTATGAAAGCAACAAGGTCAGCTATCCGGTTCTTTACATGACCGATGGCGATGCTCATATCAATCACACCTCGAGTTCAATTGAATTCCTGACTGCAAACGGTCGGATGCCGGACCTGATTGTCGTCGGGGTTACCAACACTGATCGCACGCGAGACCTGACGCCGACCAAAGCCACCGCTAAG
>DATIBX010000029.1:0-3051 GCA_035457105.1 Pyrinomonadaceae bacterium | reverse complement strand
CAGCTTTGCTCGAAGTATTAGATCCTGAACAGAACAATTCATTTCGCGACAACTATCTCGGCGTCACATTCGATCTTTCGAACGTGATCTTCATGACGACCGCGAACGTTCTCGACACGATTCAACCTGCACTGCGCGACCGCATGGAAGTGATCAGGCTCGCAGGTTACACTGAAGAAGAGAAACGCGAGATCGCCATCCGCCACTTGATTCCGAAGCAGATGGAAGAGAACGGGATCACTGCAAAAGATCTGCACGTCTCGAAAACGGCGCTGATAACGATCATTCAGCAGTACACACAGGAAGCCGGACTACGACAGCTCGAGCGTGAAATCGGACGGATCTCGCGAAAAGTCGCACGCAAGATCGCCGAAGGACATAAAGGCTCGATCCGAGTTTCGTTGAAAAACGTACACGAGTTTCTCGGGGCCCCCAAGATCATTCCCGAAGAAGTGTTGAAGAAAGATCAGGTCGGAGTCGCAACTGGCCTGGCGTGGACGGCCGTCGGGGGTGACGTGCTCTTTATTGAAGCATTGCGAATGAAGGGGAAGGGAAATCTCGTGCTGACGGGCCAGCTCGGTGAGGTCATGCGCGAGTCGGCACAAGCCGCCTACTCCTACATGAAAGCCCGTGCAAAGGAGCTGGATATTCCCGAGGAAGATTTCAGCAACTACGATCTACATATTCACATTCCCGAGGGTGCGATTCCGAAAGACGGCCCTTCAGCAGGCATCACACTCGCGACCGCCATGGTTTCAGCCTTATCGACCCGGCCGGTTCGCAAGGACGTGGCGATGACTGGTGAAATCACGTTGCGCGGGAATGTGCTTCCGATTGGCGGTGTTAAGGAAAAGGTACTCGCCGCGCGCCGGGCTCGGGTGACGACAATCATCCTGCCGCAGCAGAATCGGAGGGATCTCGACGAGGTGCCGAAAGAGCCTTTCAAAGACATTCGGTTCGTCTTTGTTGACCATATGCGGCAGGTTTTTCGCGAGGCGCTCGGTGACAAAGTTGTTCCTCCGGCAAGCCCGGGACCGAGACCGCAGCGGGTGCCGCAGCCCGCAACTGCCCGGCCTGCTTGAGTTCGATACGGTCAGATTACAAGTGCAACCTCGTGCGAGTGTGTTGTATCTTAGTCACGACCCGTTCGCGGAATTAATCTTTCAAGGAGTTTTGAATGGTTTCCAAAAGTCGCAGCTATCTTTCTGTTCTACTCGGCGTAATCGCGTTAGTTCTTGCTTCCACAGCAAATGCATTTTCCCAGGAAGCTGAAAAAGCTACCACAAAAGTCACAATTAAGAATTTTGGGCAGATGGATGAACGGTTTTTCCGTGGCGCCCAGCCCAAAGCAGATGAGTACGCCGAGTTAGCTGCGCTTGGTATCAAGACAGTGATTGACCTCCGCGAGGACGTTGAGTCCTATTCGAAGACCCAGGCTGAAGCGGCGGGATTGCGCTATGTGAACATTCCGATGATCGCGAAGAAGTACCCGGAAAGCTCGCAAGTCGAGCAATTCATAAAACTTGTTGACGATCCTTCAACCGGCAAATTCTACGTACACTGTGCCGGCGGCCGGCATCGCACGGGCGCGATGGGAGCTGTTTACCGGTTCAATCACTACAACTGGAACTTCGATCAGGTTTATGCGGAAATGAAGAAGTACGACTTCTATACCCGCTGGGGACATGGTGACTTTAAGAAGTTCGTCCAGGATTACGCGACCAGCCACCAGCACAAGACCACTGATACCGCGACTGTTACGACCTCTGGAGTAAAGTAGAACGATTATCTCGGGAATGACTGTAGGGGCGGCCCTCCGTGGCCGCCCCTTTTTTTGATTTTGACACGTGTGGGCGACCACGGAGGCGCGCCCCTACAATTATTATTATTCAGCTACTGATACATGTACGAGTAGCTCTTCTTCTGATTCCATTCGATGCCTTGAACGTTTTGCCCGTCAATAGCCAGGATGTCAGCACTGATCTCATCGGTGCTGATCGTCGGGCTCACATCAACTGAATACATAATGCTGCCCGGCTTGTCCTCAGTCGATTCACGGTCCACAGCTCGCAACTCTTTATCAAAACCGTGCGTCTTGAAAACTTCTCGCAGCGCTTTCTGCGTTGACACAACATCTCTCGTCGTTACTGTCAACTCCATCGATCGAAACACCTGATCCGGTTCACGCCATTCCAACACCCAAAGCACAATCAAAGAAAACAACGTAAGCACTACAGCCAAATCCCAACGACCGACTCCGGAAGCAAGTCCCAGGGCCAGACTGATTAGTAGAACGGTAATCTCCTTGGGGTCGCGAATATTGGTCCTGAATCGCACCAGAGAAACAGCAGCGAAGATTCCAAACGCACGGGCTGCGTTGTCTCCGACTACTATCATCAATGCTGCCGCGACAATAGCCAGCAAGATCTGGGTTTGTGCAACGTAAGGATTGCGCTTTAGAGCGAGAATTCGTTTTCGTGGACGATATGCAAGAGCCGCACCAAGCAGTGCGGCGAGAAGGAATCTCAGTGAAATTCTTCCCATCGTTTGTAGCCAGCTATCACCAGCCAGATAGGCCTCACTGTGGCGGCTCCCAAACATCCGGTCAATAAAAGTGTTGTCGGCTGAATTTGGAGCCGCTGACGGCGTGCGTTCATCCGGCAGTCCTAATACTCCATCCGGTTGCTGAACTGGTGGTGTCGGTCTAACTGTTTCCGGAGTTGCGCGTTCCGGGGTCGTGCGACTGCCGCCGCCGAGGAAATAGACCACAAATGCGCTTAGCAGAACTACACCAGCAAAAACGACCAAAAGCGTAATTATTTCTTGTCTTCTTTTCGTGTTGTTAGGCATGGGTTGTCTAGTTGTTTCGGCCGAACTGAACACCTGGTGTCAGACTCACCAGTTCATTCGTCCTTTCTCTCACTGTTCGCGCCAGCAGATTGATCTCTTCTGGTCTGTAGTTCGCTGCACGAAAAGCGTCGTGAAGTTGCTGGTCGGTCAGTTGCGACAACCATTGGCCCATCCACTGTGCATCCCGAATTGAAATGTCTT
>DATIBX010000028.1:0-3555 GCA_035457105.1 Pyrinomonadaceae bacterium | reverse complement strand
CACGATTACGCCAACAGCCATCGCCGCAAATATCCAAAGCGTGAGATATCGATCCAGGAATGAGAGGTGGGCGCGATCCCTCGGCACACACTCTGCAACGTTGCTATGGTTTGTTCGATTCATAGAGTTTCAAGCCACGCGCCGTGGCTGTTCCTGTGACATAACGCCACGGCCAACCGCAGTACATCCCGTTTGAGCGCACTCATAGCAATTCATAGCCGCTCACTTGATTGCATAAACCTTCACGCTGGCCGCGTAATCATTGACGTTGTAACGGCTGAGCAACTCCGAAAGACCTTCTTGCAAATCCGAAGTCGAGCAACAACTCGAAACTGGCTCGACTGGCATGGGCGTACAACAACTCGCAACTGTCGTTGCAAGGTCTTTGGTCATGGAGACACTTTCGGCCGGAGGCGAACAACAGCCTGATTGGTTTTCCAATTTGGAATATGCATTCAGATCTGCCGCGGAATCTACGACCTCTACTTGCGAGAAACCCGCCTCCAGTAATCCTCGCTTGTAATCTGCAATTGGGATCGCACCGGCAATACAACCTGTGTAGGCCGAGATATCGCTCGCCACCTCACTCGGCAATTCCTTCTTAAGCGCGATGTCACTTACGGCCACGCGGCCGCCCGGCTTGAGAACTCTTGCGATTTCGCGAAAGACCGCGCTCTTGTCAGGAGCGAGGTTGATTACGCAATTACTAATCACACAATCAACTGAGTTGTCAGCTAGTGGCAACTTATCAATATTTGCGAGATGAAACTCGACGTTCGTGAATGGCTCACCGTTGTTTCCACGCTCCGCATTTCGTCGGGCGCGCTCCACCATCTCCGGAGTCATGTCAATCCCGATGGCTCGACCGGTTGGCCCGACCTTAGCGGCAGCCAGGAAAACATCCAGCCCACCACCGGAACCTAAGTCGACAACAATTTCACCCTTCCTGAGATTTGCCGTCGCCGTCGGATTGCCGCAGGACAAACCCATGTTCGCCTCAGCGGGAATTGATGCGAGTTCTTGAGGCGTATAGCCAAATGCTTCCGCAACCGCGCGGACACCTGCTTGCTCGGACGATAAATCGCTTAATGCTACTGAGCCGTACCGCGATCGTACCGCTCGTTCGATATTTTCAGACATTTCTCTACTCCTTCTGCTTAATCGTTTGCTGCTAGCTCAGACCAACAAGCCCGAGCCCCCTCCTCGGGGCAGCATACGCCTAAGCGAATATGCGCCGACAGTATCTGCCTCACCAGGACATATGTCAAGGCGAATGTGTGTTAACCTAAGGCGCGATGGTTGGAGCGCAGGGATTTGATAGTGCTGTGCGATCCGGCTAAGGCCCGGTAATGTTAGGTAATAACGCAGCATCGCTCCGACAGCTCCGCCAGCAGCCACCGCAAAATATTTCGTCACTGTCTCCACTTTTGCCCCCGTCGGTTCTCAGCTCAACCGACTTCTTAAATGCAAAAAACTCCTTTTCATGCGGCAAGAAACTGCGCTTGAAAACGAGTCATCAATCTTGGCCCTTTTCGGGGCCTAGATGGTTATAAGGCGAACTCCATCGCCTGAATCAATCTGACAATCATCTTACACCAGGAATAAACGACAGTGAGTCTGGTATTGGACTAATGAAGGAATTCTTCGAGGGTGAATAACGATATCGGAGTAGCTATCTCACCGCTGCGGAATCGCACCGGAGCAGGGCCTCGGTGCGCAAAAGCGCGCGAGGTGTTCACATTAGCCGGGTTCGTGAACCGCGCGCGCTTTCGGTCTTTGCGAAGATAGCGATGGCTTGTGAGGGAGTATGTGAATGCAGATTGAAGCACACGATGTGTTGTCGTCGGAGCGCCGGTTCTTTAACGGACTGATTGCGAACGTCGAGGCCGTTGAGGATCTCATGTCGGACGACTCTTTGCTAATCGACGTTTTGAGCGGATCCGAGGTAACCAAATCCGAGCTCGTCACCGTTTTAAGATCGGGTCAGCTCAAGTTTGAGAAAATCAAGCCGCTAGGGTCGCGAGTTAGATTTTACGATGGTACCGCTTTGGTAACCGGTTTAACAGAGATGAGCGGGCGCTTTGGAGATGATGCATTTTCAGTCTTTAGCCGTTACACACACGTCTACGTAAGGTCGGTGGATCAATGGCACTTGGTTTCCGCTCAAGGGACACAAATCAAGATTGCGAAATGATTCGTCGGGAAGTTGGTTGGAGATTGTTTGTAGTCGGTGGACCGCTGTCACCAACACTCAATCTAATTTGAAGCAAAACCGAGAGGAATGACTCATTGAAACAGTACTCGTCCGAAACAAGGCAAGACGCAAACTCCTATACAGAATGGTTACTGGTACCATTAAGGCTGATCATTGGATTCGGGTTTGTCGCGCACGGATACGCGAAGCTCAGTCGAGGGCCCGACTCTTTCGGCGCCATTCTACAAACAATTGGGATTCTTCAACCTTATTTTGTCGCGTGGGTAATAGCTCTCACTGAGTTTATCGGAGGTATTTGTTTGATGGCTGGAGCTTTCGTCGCTCCCCTTACTCTACCGCTGGCAGTGATCATGATCACGGCGATGCTGAAGGTTCACCTGCAATATGGATTTTCATCGGTCAGGCTCAAAGGGATCACAGCCGCGGGTGCTGAGTTCGGCCCCATTGGCTATGAGATGAACCTTCTCTATATCACTGGACTACTGACACTCGCATTGAGTGGGCCAACAAAGCTATCGCTGGGCCGTTGGTTATCGACGAGAAAACAGGCCAAAAAAACAATGAGTGTTTCGTTACTCGCGATGCCCAAGTTTGGCGCTGCTCATCTCACGTCTCCACTTCGTAATGAAGTTCTGTCGAACACCAGATTTGTCCTTGCGGACAAGCGCCCTCACTTGTGAATACCTGACTGCAGTTCCCGACAAACTGATCCGATGACAGTTGGTGGAAATCAGCTGATTGGACGCAGCGGAATTTGTAAGGCCTTGATCCGTGAAGCTAGCGTTGTTGGTTTAACTCCGAGAAGCTCGGCCGCTCCGCCAGCGCCATGAATTTTGTAGTTTGTCGCTTGCAGGGCGGCGATCAAGTTTGTGCGCTCGAAGTCTTTTATCTCTGCATAAGTCATGATTGCTCGTAAATGAGTGTCGGCGACCACAGGCTTCTTGGCAATGGAGTCAAACTGTTTCCTTTGGTCAGAAAGCAGCATGGCGTCGAGAATCTGTTGCACACTTAACTTATAGAGGAAGCAACGCGTCAGAATACCAACCCGCTCGATAATATTTTCCAGTTCGCGCACGTTGCCGGGATAGTGGTAACTCTGTAGCGCACGAACGTTTTCGTCACTCAATCCTATAGGAACGTTGCTTCGGTCGCGCCAATTCATCTTACGCATGAAATGTTCAGCCAGCACCGGAATGTCCTCCAGTCGCTCGCGCAAAGGCGCAAGGTGGATTGGAAAAACACTCAGACGGAAAAACAAATCTTGCCTGAATCGTTCAGCCTCGACTTCCTTTACCAAGTCGCGATTTGTCGCAGCAATCACGCGAACATCTACTTTTCGT
>DATIBX010000027.1:0-9405 GCA_035457105.1 Pyrinomonadaceae bacterium | reverse complement strand
AGGAGCACAAGAGCAGCTACACCGCATCCAACCTGGAACCAGCTTGTTTGATACCAGGCAGGCGCAATGCTGAAAGTCAGGGTTGCACCGGTATCATTCCAGATACCATCGTTATTACTTGCGATGACGCGAAAAGTATATTTCCCGGGACGTAGATCGCTGTAGAGCGCTTGCCGGCGAGTTCCTGGTTCCTGCCAGTTCAGATCGTGACCTTCCAGCTTGTAGCGGAAGCGCACTTTCTGCGGCACCGAGAAACTGAGTGCCGTGTAGTCGATTTCGAGGTCTCGCGTCAGTGCAGGAAGTTGTAGATTCGCCAGCGGCAGATGCCTTTTTCCGTCGGCGAAGACTTCTTCAACATGCACGAGTGGCGGCGTGTCGTTCTTGAACAAATGATTGGGATCGATCATTTGCAACACCAGAGCATTCGAAAACCAGAGTCGTCCATCTGCCGATTTGCTCGCCCTGGGTTGAGCGGCCGTGCTTCCGGCCCGTACACCTTCCCACGCTGCAAACGTTGTGCTTACTATTTGAGTATCTGGATGCTCCCACCATCTCTGTAGTTCCGATGCGTCGATTTTTATGAGGCCGCATTTTGTGTACAGCCACAGAGAACCTTGATCATCCTTGACTAAACTGAAAACCAGGGTGCAGGGAAGTCCATTTTGCGAACTTATTGCCTTGAGTTGTCCAGCTTTCCATTTGAATAGACCATCGTTGGTCGCTACCCAAACAGAATTACCAGAGTCGGCAAGTAAGCTCTGAACGAGCAGTTGGCTTTCCTCTTGCCGCAATGAAATCACTTCAAGGCGATCGTCCCCATAGCGGGCAATTTTATTGTCGCTGTAAGAACCCAGCCAAATGCCACCGTCATCAGTTGCTGCCAGCCATCCAGCGTATGGGATCTCGGTGATTGGAATTTCGCTGACTTGTTGGTCCCTGATCCGATAGAGATGATGGGGCTTTGATGTATAGGCGATGGCCCATATGTTTTTTTTCACGTCCTCGGTGATCGCTACGATATGGCCGCCGAGTGCCATGGAGCTACCATCCGCTTTTTGCACCTCGTGAAATTTTCCTTGTTCGTAGATCACTAATTTTTCGTCTATGCCGAGCCACAAGCGACCGGCTTGGTCTTCAAGAATGGCGGAGATTTGATCTCCTGGCAGTCCCCCCGCGCGCTTAAGAGATGAGAACTCGTTCTGTCGAAACATATCAAGGCTTCCCTCGGTACCAAGCAATATCGAACCGTCACGAGTTCCCAGAACAGATCGAATCGTTGGAGATGATAGACCTTCACGGGTCGAAAAGGTGACCATCGGTGTATTTCTAAAAACGTCAACCCCACCGTCCGTCGTCACCCACAAATTACCTTCTCGATCCTGGTAGAAACTAACTACGGAATCGCCTGACAGTCCATCGACACTGCCAAAGTGATCGGCCTTTCCTTCATGAATGCGATAAAGACCCTCTGAGTCTGTTCCCACCCACAGGCAATTATCACGGTCAAGGAATAGACTCTGAGCATTGATACGAGCGCCGTCAAAACCTTGGGCCACATAGCTGGTCCACTTTCCGCCGTCGTAGTAGCGAACTCCCAGATTTGGTCCAGCTCTTTCCAGAGCCACCCAAAGAGTGCCTGATGGTCCAGCAGCAATATCAATCACACCAGGGTTCCCATTTAGGTGTTTCAACTCTTGCTCAAAAAAAGTTTGGGTAGATCCCGGTCGCCACCGGCAGAGCATGAACGAACCAATCCATAGATTTCCAAGACTGTCTTCGGCCAGCCCCACGCCGTAATTGACCGGAATACCATCAGACTTTCCGTAGCACTGGAGCTCTTTGTCTGCTACTCGGCAGAGGGGTCCCTTTCCATCTGTGATCCGATAGCGGGTGACCCAAATCGTCCCTTCATGATCTTCGATGATTGTGCTAATGCCGATCGGTGCGGTGGCATAGCTGGTCAATTCACCATCCTTGAACCGGCTCAGACCGTACGGTGTACCAATCCACAAGCTGCCATCGCGCGCGCTTCGGAGGGAAGTAATCCTGACGTCAGGTAAAGGCTGACCGCTGGGGGTTGTTCCGGCAACAAAGCGCACGCCATCAAAGCGCAGCAGCCCCGCTCCAGTACCTATCCAAAGGTAGCCATCGGCGGTCTGCGTAATTACATTCGGGGTGCTGTTGAAGATTCCATCCTGCATTCGCCAGGCAGTATGTCCATACTGGGAAACGCGCCGGTTGGGATCGAGGGCCACAACCGAGCCGGCCGATAGCAATAGCCAGAATAGGCAGAGGAAAGCTGACCTCGTACGGATCACTTTTTCTCTTCTGATAACAGGATTTCTCATGTGGCTTTTAGTGTCGGTCGTCGTGAGTATTTTTTTTGCACACGATGGTTCCAGAAAGCGCGCAAGATCAGCGGCAAAAGGCCACACACACAATCGTGCGGCGACTACCGCCCCCTGGAAGGGAGGATATTGCGCTTATTACATTGAGGAAACACCAAAATCACCAGTCGCCATCCCGTAGTTATCTACAGCTTGGCCGTTACCCAGGTAATGATCGAGAAGTTGGAGTGGGGTTCAAGTTTACCTTTCTCTGTGCGACCTTTGTGTTCTCTGTGTCTCGGTGGTGATGATTTCTTAGGGCCGTTCCTACCACCGAGACACGGAGAACCCAAAGGTTGCATAGAGTTAGCTAAGACCAACATTCACGCTGTCTCAACCTCAGGGAAACGCCACGCCGGTAATCTTTTTGCACAAACTTAAAAACCTATCCTGCAACAGCACATCATCAGCTTCGGGGTTATGGTGGCTCTCTTTTTGATGATGAAAATATCGGCCGCTTACCTTTGCCTTCTCATCGTTGCTGACAGCGAGCCACACCTGAGTTTCGTATCCTTTTTGTAGATCATCCGGCGCACCTTGCCCGCCCATTTTTGTGGGAACCCAACCGGGATCAACTGCATTCGCGTAAATGTCTGGCCATTTTCGTGCGACTGCCATGCAAAGCATCAGCACATGCAACTTAGAATCGGAGTAGGTGATGCCACGAATTTCAGTTTCGAACCTTTCGAGTTTTGCGTGTCCCTGGAGATGCAGACCAGAACTGAGGTAGATCAATCGCTTTGGTGTTTGTATGAGGCAGGTGAGGATATAAGGGGCTAACGTGTTGACGCTGAAGATGTCTTCCGCTGCCGCGTTGTAAACACCGGCATTAAGAATAACTGCGTCGAACTTTCCCAAAGCATTTACTTTTGAAGCCAACGCGTGTGTTTCGTCTATGCTGCGGAGGTCAGCTGTCACGACACTCTCTGCGCCGGGAACTTTATCCAGCACCTCTCGTCCTCTCTCTTCGTTGCGTGCATGAAGCACGACCTGGTGACTTTCTTTGATCAGTGCTTTTGCTGCCAACTGCCCCAGACCGTCTGCGGAGCCAGTAATAAATATTCTTGCCATCGCCTTAAACCCCTTTACTGCGAGAGTACCTGATTTCCCCACGAACTGCCGGCGTCAAGATCTTTTGCATAGGCACCGACTCCCAGTATTCCTTGACAAAATTCGGAATGGTTACATAGATTGTCGAAGGCATGATAATCCGCTTGGCATCATTGGCGCTGATCCTGGTAATTGGCGGCAGTGTGTTCGCTGGCATTCCGCTGCATTCTAATGAACAGGAATGCAGCATGCCCGGAATGACCGGTATGGATTGCTGCAGGCAGGCAGCCCAGGCCAAGAGCGTTACACCCGAGGTTTCAACCGCACTTTTGTGTTGCGCTCTGATTTGTTCAGAAAGCGGTACCACGGGCTCAAGTGGGTCGTCGCTTCCGCGCCCCTCAACCAGCCAAGCAATATCAATTCATCAGTCAGTGCAACCGTTAAACGGGTCCTTGCCTTCATTTCTTCGTTCCAGGACAGAGAGCCCGCCTCCGTATTCCAATCCAGCTTACATTCGACACCTCGCTCTTCTGATCTAGAGACTCCAAGGCCGTAGTGTGTCTTGTTGTCGCCGTTTGCTTTGTAAGGAACAGCGCAGTTGCGTGTCTCCCTTTGACGCGCGTGGTCTCTATTTCATCGAAGGTCGAATATCATGTCTAAATACATTCTCGCGTTCAGTCTTCTCACGCTTCTACTTTTCATCGCCGCCTGTGGCGCCAGGAATTCGTCAGTTGATGCTGCCAAGGTTATTAAGAGTGCTCCAATCGGAAACCTAACCGTCACGCTGTCGAGTGATTCCGGTCAGCTCAAACATGGTGGTGCTGACTTCTTCATCACCTTCAAAGACTCATCGGGCAAACCAGTGGAGGTCGGCGCCGCGGCCCTCAGGTTCCATATGCCGCAAATGGCCTCGATGGCGGAGATGAACGAGGCTGCGACGCTCACGACCACGGATACGCCGGGAGTCTATCGGGCCAAGGTCAATATAGAAGTGGCCGGCGAATGGCAGGCGCAAGTGTCTTATGAAGGACCAGCGGGAAAAGGGCAGACCTCTTTCTCCGTAACTGCTCAGTAAGTTTCTGAGTCACGGACCGCTGACATCGGCGGACCATTGAGAATACTGGGGAGAATGCTGCCATGATCAACCGGCTCATCGAGATGAGCCTGCGCAATCGCGGGCTCATCATCGTGCTTTACCTTGGTCTTGCTTTATGGGGATATTGGGCCTTAACGCGTACACCAATTGACGCGATACCCGATCTCTCAGAAAACCAGGTCATCGTGTTCACCGACTGGACAGGTCGCTCGCCTCAAGAGGTAGAGGATCAAGTTACCTATCCGCTCGTCACGAACTTGCAGGGGCTGGCAGGAGTGCGTGTCGTGCGTGCAAGCTCAGCATTCGGATTCTCGATGATCAATGTGATCTTCGAGGACAATGTCGATCTCTATTTTGCACGAACGCGCGTTCTCGAACGCTTGAACCTGGTCACAAAGCAACTACCTGAAGGTGTGGCGCCAACACTCGGCCCTGATGCGACTGGAGTTGGGCAAGTCTTTTGGTACACCCTCGAATCAGATCAGCTGAGCCCGCGCGACCTCCGTACCCTGCAGGACTGGTTTGTGCGCTACCAACTGAACTCGGTTCCCGGTGTCGCGGAGGTGGCCTCAGTCGGCGGTTACGTGCAGCAGTATCAGATCGATGTCGATCCGAACAAACTCCGTGCGTACAACATACCGCTTTCTACGATTGTCCAGTCAGTTCAGCGCTCGAATAACAACGTCGGCGGAAATGTTATTGAGCAGGCAGGTCAGTGGTCCGTGGTTCGCGGGATTGGATTGATCCAGTCAATCGATGATGTTGCGAACATCGTCATCGGTTCAGCGAACGGTACGGCCATTTACGTGCGCAACGTCGCTGAGGTGAAGCTTGGCAATGCGTTTCGTACAGGTGTGCTCGACAAGAATGGCAAAGAAGCTGTGGGCGGTGTCGTGATCGCGCGTTACGGCGTCCACACACTCGATGTTATCCAAAATGTGAAACAAAGGATCGAGGCCATTAAGTCGGGCTTGCCGAAGGGAGTTCAGATTGTTCCTTTCTACGACCGCACACAACTGATCGAACGTGCGACGCACACATTGAAGCGTGCGCTTATCGAAGAACTTATTCTGGTCACGCTTGCACATATCATCTTTCTCGCGCACTTCCGCTCCATTCTCATAGTCACTATTCCGTTGCCGCTCGCGGTGCTGACGTCTTTTCTCTTTATGTACTACATGGGCATTAGCTCAAACCTGATGTCGCTAGCTGGGATTGCAATCGCAATTGGAGTGTTGGTTGACGCCGGAATTGTCGTTACTGAAAACGCCTTTCGCTTCCTGGAAAAGCGGAACGTTGATCCCAAAGATCGGAAGAAGGTTTGGGAAACGGTCAGCGACTCCACGAAGCTCGTCGGGCGACCGGTTTTCTTCTCAATGGCGATCATCATCCTGGCATTCATTCCGGTCTTTTCACTCACCGGCCAGGAAGGAAAATTATTTCACCCGCTCGCTTTCACCAAGACGTTTGCCATGTTCGGCGCAACGATAATCGCAGTCACACTGGTGCCGGTCCTCTGCACTTATCTCCTGGGAGGTAAATTTCACTCCGAACAATCAAACCCGGTGATGCGGTTACTACACGCAATCTATCGGCCGGCCCTTCTGTTCGCTTTGCGTCATCGCCTCATCACCGTCTCGATCGCGCTACTGTTATTCACCGGCGCAATCATCTTGGCAACTGGTATTGGCAAAGAATTCATGCCTCCGCTCAACGAAGGGGATGTCATGTACATGCCAATCACAGACCCGGCGATCGCTGTCGACGAGGCTCTCAGAATCCTTAGTAAGCAAGACGAGATCCTGAAGAGCTTTCCTGAAGTCGAATGGAGTGTCGGGAAGGCTGGTCGCGCTGACAGTTCGACAGATCCCGCTCCCGTAAACATGAATGAAACGATTGTTCACTTGAGCTCGACCGAACAGTGGCGACCGGGGATGACGCGGGGGAAGCTCATATCTGAGATGAATGAAAAACTGACAATGCCGGGCGTCACTAACATCTGGACGCAGCCGATTCAGAATCGCATTGACATGCTTTCGACCGGTATTCGCTCGCAGGTAGGACTGAAGATCTTCGGCAATGACTTGAAGGAACTCGAAGAACTATCAAGGCGAGTCGCTGATGTAGTTAAGACAGTGCCGGGCGCAGTCGATGTCTATCCGGAGCAAATCAGCGGCGCGCCTTACATCGACATTCATATCAACAGACCGGCCGCAGCACGCTACGGCATCGATGTCGGGACAATTCAGGATGCTATCGAAAAGGGAATTGGCGAGACGAATCTCACTGTAACGATCGAAGGTCGCAGGCGCTTTCCGGTTCGCGTTCGTTACGCGCAGCAGTATCGCAGCAGTCCCGCCGCACTGGGTGAAATTCCAATTACTTCACCATCGGGCGCTCCCATTCCCCTGGCGCAACTCGCGGAGATTCGCGCCGTCGAAGGACCAACGATGATCTCCAGCGAGAATGGATTACTGCGCGGGACTGTATTGCTGAATGTGCGCGGTCGCGATGTTGGCAGCTTCGTTGACGAGGCTAAGCCGAAGCTTGCAGCTCAGGTGCAAATGCCTCCCGGATACTACATGGACTGGAGCGGGCAGTATGAAAACCAGCAACGCGCACGGCAACGCCTAATGCTTGTGATTCCCATAGTGCTGGTAATCATCTTTGGTCTGCTCTACCTGACTTACAACTCGGTTTTGGAAGCAGCGCATGTATTACTCGCTGTGCCGTTCGCGTTAACTGGCGGTGTCTACCTCCTTTGGGCCCTTGGCTACAACTTCTCAGTAGCTGTGTGGGTGGGCTTTATCGCTTTGTTCGGCACGGCCGTGCAAACCGGTGTGGTCATGGTTATCTATCTCGAGGAAGCAGTCGAAAGGAAACGACAAGCAGTCGGCGTTCTAACACGCAGTACTTTGATGGAAGCCATTACTGAGGGCGCATTACTTCGTTTGCGACCAAAGGTAATGACAGTCTCGACCGTGGTTGCTGGTTTGCTTCCCATCATGTGGAGCACAAGCGCCGGTTCAGAAGTGATGAAGCCGCTTGCGACACCGGTTCTTGGCGGCATGGTCTCAAGTCTCTTACATGTGTTGATCGTGACGCCAGTGATCTTTTTCTGGCTGCGCGATCATCAGTTGAAGAAACACCGAGTCGCGAGCGCAAGTGCGGAGATAACTGAGGAATTGAGTTACGAGACAAATGGGAAAACGCCGGACGCAGATGCCCTATCGCAGTCTGGCATCGAGAAAGAAGGTAGCAGTCATGATTAGACTCCGTATTTTGCGAGTCAGTATTGCCAGTGTTTTCGCATGGGCCCAGGTTCTAGTTGGCGTCGGTGCCGTGCTGGCTCAGTCGCACACTGCCGGCGTAGCAGATGGTTCCTCTGGCATGAGTTTGAGTGTGCCACTGGTTCCAACGTCACCGGTTGCGAGGTACGCGGATCCACAAGCAGGCCTGACCGTCGATCAAGCCGTCGTCTACGCGCTCGGACACAACGGAGATTTGCTAGCCGCTCGCAAAGAAATCGAGGCAGCGAGTGCACTCGTGAAGCAAGCCGCATTGCGGGCGAATCCAAGAGTGGACGCGAGTCTGTCGAAAACAGTAAGTGGTCAGGACAACAATATTACTGTCAACGGAATGCTTCCCCTGGAACTTGGAGGACGCCGCTCAGCACGCATTAAAGTGGCCGAACGGGAACTCGACATGCGACGCCAGGACGTAGCTAATCGCGAACGGATGCTTGCTGCTGATGTCCGTGCGAAGTTTGGCGAAGCTCTCGCGGCCATTCTCAAGCTTGGTCTCGACGAAGATCTGATTGCAACAAGCCGGCGCGGATATGACCTTGTTTCGGCGAGAGTGACCGAGGGAGGAACGGCTCCATTAGAACAGAATATGGTGTTGGTCGAACTAAATCGCTTGCGTTCGATGCGCGAAACCGCAGAAGGCAAAACTCAGATAGAGCTACTGGAGCTGCGCAATCTCATCGGGATGACGCCAGACGAACCGCTTCGCCTGCGAGGAGAGTTCAACGGTGTTATTGCGCCCCTACCAACATTGGCGGAAGGTACCAATCGAGCGCTCTCAGAACGGCCCGATCTAAAACTCGCGAGGGCTGCCGAAACCTTCGCTGAGGCTCGCATCGAGCAAGCTCGCGCTGAGGGGCGTTTGGATGCGAGTCTAATCGCAGGCTATCAACGGATGGATTTTGGATATCCCTTAAGCGGCTTCACTGACGCTGGTCAATTAAGACCAATTCAATCGACTTCTCACTATTTTACGATGGGCGTCTCTCTCGACCTGCCTGTGCGGAACAAAAACCAGGGAACCATAGAGGCAACTGTAGCGGAAGCTGAATCCGCGAAGCGACGCAGAGAGTTTCTCGAACTGACTGTGCGACGTGAAGTAGCTTCGGCTTATACGCGGTACAACAGCGTGGCACGTGCGGCGGAAATTTTCCGCGTCGGTGTTAAGGATCAAGCCAACGCAAACCTCGATGTCGTAAGGCAGACTTACGAATTGGGTTCAAAGACCCTGATTGACTACCTCGGAGAGCAAAGACGCTTTATAGACTTGCAGAACGGATATATCGACGCCCTGCTCGATACATACAAAGCGCAGGTGGAGATAGAGCGAGCCACTGCATCGTCAACCGTAACCGCACAACAGGTGACACAGAGATGAACGAAATACCCGAAAGCAAACACCCTCAAAGTCGTCGCGCGAAGACAGCCATTGTCGTTGTCGTAGCGGTCGTAGCTATCGCAGCTGTGGCAATACTACTCTTGCGATTCATGCCACGCGGCAGTAGCGGACGGCCTGTACCGGCACCGCGCACAATCGGATTGGATCAGTCCGCTAGTCAGGCTAGTA
>DATIBX010000026.1:0-6573 GCA_035457105.1 Pyrinomonadaceae bacterium | reverse complement strand
GAGGCAGCCATCACGTTGCAGAAAATATCCGATGGCATGTATGCACTTTCATCGTCGGCTCGCTGGATTGCCTGGGCCATTAGGTATGCAGGTAGCATTCGCAAAAGGTTTCGTATTAAGAAGATTGGTTTGTGAGTGAAGCCATCCGGTAATTTCTCGACACCCTTGGATATCTTGAGGGCCTCAAAGTAACTCAATGCCTTGTGAAAGTTTTTGATCTCCTTCTGACATTTCTTGAGAAGCTGATCAATTTGTGTGGGTGTAAAACCTATGCGCCACAACACGCGGTAATCTCGTTCAGCCACAAAAGCCTCATCAAATACGCGCAGACATTCAGCATCTTTAAACGTTTTCAGATTCTGTTTTTGCCCGGTTTGAATAAAGTCCATCACCTGCGCAAAAACCTGGACCAGAACACGAGCCCAACGTCGTTGCTCAACGAGTGACGCCGAATACCTATCGACGTCTTTGAAACGGTATTTGTCGTGTTTGGCCGCAAACTGCCGAATGGAACCGTAATCGAGAATAGCACCGCTGGCGAGCATGTTGTCGCCGTCCCAGGCGAGCCAGTTGAAGATGTACTCCTCTTCGAGTACGGCTGCTAACTTGCCGTATGACCGCGCGAAGTAACCGAGTGCTTTTTCATACCGCGAACGATCACCTTTAGAAATCTTCCAGGTACCATTCTCGATTTCGCGATCGATGAAATAGTCGATGGAAGCTTTTACTTCCTTATGTCTGTTTTGCTTGAGATAGCGAAATATGTGAGCCGGTCTGATCAAATTGGGCGCGCTTCGTACACCGACTGCAGTGCCGTCAGGATAACCAATGACTGCGAGGCAACGTTCGGTCGGGATACCTTGCCTGTAAAAAATTTCAGACATTACTGCGCTGCCAAGCATTTCGTCTAGTTCAGCGAGGCCTGACGAATAGCCATAACTCTCATCGCCAGTCTTGACGACCTGATCATCAGCTTCCTGGGCGCCGGGACTCAGGATTGTTGCGCCGGTACCTCGGCTGGAAATGTCGAAGGTCAAACCACCGTGACGCACGAAGCCATTCCATATGCTGCGTCCGTCACCAGATGTTTTCCCCTGCTTGTTCTTATGTTGGGTTTGCAAATACCGCGTTGCCATGTACGGAGTGGGACGAACCTGATCCGGCGGGAATTTCTTTCCTTCCTTCAAGTCATATTCGTTAATGATGACGAGAGAGAAGGTTTCAAGAATAGCAGCTTCGAGTTCTTTATTGAGGGTGGTGGGATGGTTGGCTGGGAGTAATCCCAGTTCCTGGGCTAATGGAAAGTTGACGTAGAGCACTCGACCCTGAGGCCGGTAACGTACGTGATAGTCCACATAGCCGTCGGGACTCACGTTCCGCCAGGGGTGGTTACCGTTTAATTGTTTGAACTTCTCATACATCGTTTGATGGTGAGAAGTGGCAACTAAGTAAATCTTTTAAAACTCTAGTCGAAAAGAGTCAACCCTTTTGTTTCTCAAATATCTTCAGACTGGGAAAAATCTCAAGGATTTAAGCGACTTCGCCCAAAAAACGAGACGACACGAATACAGTACCGAGAGCGAAGCGACCGGATACCAGACTCAATTTTCGCTGCGATTGTCACAACGACTGGTTGAGTGCAGCAGCCGGTCGCTGCGTTCCCGGTACTGTAGAGGGCGGGCTCCCACCCCGTTAGAGTCGATTTTTGAGCAACGCCGATTTAACGAAACTGTTTACAGCCTACGCGGATTTATGTTGGAATACTCGAGCCTCATAAGTTTGAGGCGGATCCTCAATGACCCCGATGTTTTGCGAGCGTAAACTCGACGCTCTTGCTCCAAATTTCAGCAAGGTTTCCAACAGATCTCGTAGAGTTGTTTCCCGGTTGGCTTAAGCTCCAACCTAACAACTCATTTGCGTTAACCGACTGTTCTCACCGTCCAGGAGGATTTATGAAAGTTGCGATTGCGTGTCTACTCCTGACATTAAGCATTGCGGGCTGCTCAACGGCAAAGAGCGCGGAGGGGGTAGGAATGAAGGTGAATGAACCGACCGTGTCCGAGCCGAATCCGCGATCCTCGTCAGAAAACAAAATGCAGTTGTATTCGATTATCGATAAAGGGAGATACGGATTTATTGATCAGACCGGAAACGTCAAAATTCAACTGGGCGCCGACGTCTATAACATTCGGGAATTCTCAGAAGGCTTGGCAGTAATTGGAGTACGTGTAGCTAATACAAATGGCAGGTGGGGCTTCATTGATGAGTCCGGAAGAGTTGTCATCGAACCAAAATTTCAAAATGCATTTCCGTTTTCTGAAGGACTGGCAGGTGTGCTAGTGATACCGAACGAGAACACAATTGGTCAACTAGGTTATATCGACAGAACCGGACGCATGGTTATCAAACCGCAATTCTCAGGCAGCGCGAGTGGGGACTACTCATTTTCGGAGGGCCTCGCCGCCGTGCAAACGCAATCAGGTAAGTGGGGGTACATCGACAAGACTGGAGCGTTCGTGGTCCAGCCAAAGTTCGACTTTGCGAAGAAATTTTCCGAGGGGTTTGCATTGGTAGGCCTCAGGAAAACTCCTTATGGCTCGGACTACTCTTTTGGTTATATCGACAAAGCGGGTAATTGGTTGATCCAGCCTCGCTTCACCAGCGCTGAGAGTTTTTCTGAAGGTTCTGCCGCCGTAGCAGAGAATGGTCGAGTTGGTTATATAGATCGTAAGGGCCAGTTTGTTATTAAGCCGCAATTTGAAGAAGCGTGGCCCTGTGGTGAACACCTGCTGGATATTTGTTCGCGAGGTTTCTCAGAAAGTCTTGCCGCAGTCAGAGTTGACGAAAAATGGGGATTTATTGATACGACAGGCAAATTTGTAATTCCGCCTGCGTTTGATTCAGTTCACCAATTTTCTGAGGGTATGGCAGCCGTAGCTAATCGCTCACCTGGTGGTATGGTCTTTGGCTATATCGATAAGAATGGCTCGATGTTGATAAAGCCTCAGTATTCGCTGGTGCGAGGATTTAAGGGAGGACTGGCCGTTGTGATTGAGGATCCGAACGATGCTCTTTCAGAAGATCCGAAAATGACCTATCTCGACAAATCTGGACGTCGAGTTTGGCCAAAGAAGGATTGATGTTATCGATCGTAAAAACGCAACGCATGGAAGGGCTGAGATAGACACCACCGGCCTTTAGCCGGGTGGAGCTTCACCTTCGACCTAAAGGGCCCAGAATAGTAAAAATGTCGGAAGAGTCCGTAAGGTAGAAATTAAGGGACCACGCGGCTAAAGCCGGTGGTGTTAAGTCGCCTGGACCAAGGTGGGTTAGGTAGGAATTAAGGAACCACGCGGCTAAAGCCGGTGGTGTCATGCTACTGAAATAGATGTCGAGCTTAAAATCGAAATTAGGTTTCGTGTTGGTTTCACTCTATGTGTTGGTGATCGCGTGGGTGAATGTGA
This sequence comes from Pyrinomonadaceae bacterium, assembly GCA_035457105.1. Classification (GTDB taxonomy): domain Bacteria; phylum Acidobacteriota; class Blastocatellia; order Pyrinomonadales; family Pyrinomonadaceae; genus PSRF01. The sequence continues at coordinate 3,109 of DATIBX010000026.1, read as the reverse complement.
CGGATCTCGGTGCAACTGGTTCGATGCTCCCAAGGAATGCGATGGCGATTCTAACTCTTCCGGGATTGATATTATTGATTATTCCTCTCAAGCTCGCCGGCGTTGATAATCCGGGTGAAGGCAACAATCTCACTCCCTGACTGGCGCTTTAATAACGGCGCTGCTTATCTATTTCATAAGTCTCGCTGCTGAGGCGTTGTTCAGGAAGGCCGCCAGTCTCTAGAACGACATAGTTACGCCCAGGCATTCGATCGTCGAACGCCTGGGCGTTAATCAATTAGCCTTATTCACTTACAGCGAGAAAGTTCCATAGAACGCACTGTTTTCACCTGAGCGTCCCCATGGCTCACCGACACTCTTTCCAGAGTAGGTAGCATTCAAGGTGTATCCAACCTTCCGGTTCTCGAGTCCTACCAGCGGTTTGTACCACACCATGTTCGGCATCTTGCAGCAAAGATCGTTGGGCATCGCCTGGACGTTTATGGTGGCTTCGCCGGTCACCACGTTGAACGACTTATCTTTGTGATCGAATGAGACTGGCGTGTAACGCACTGCAACCACCTTACCTAAGGCGGCAGCGTACTTCTCCTCAAGAGCATGAAGAAAGGCCAGTGCCTGCGTTCGCGACACATTGCTGTCAATCAAGATTTCCGATTGTTTGGCCGCATCATTCTCGGCGAGGTTTGCATCCGAACTTACTATTGCGACCGCACGTACTCCCGCCAGATCTACGCCCTGCCATTTTCCGGAGCTGACGCTCCAGGCCATCATCGCGTCGCGACCAGTAGTTGTGACCTCACCGTTGTAATGGCAGGCGCCAGCGAAGACACTTGCGGTTCTTACTTCGACGTAATCACCGTGCAGGCTGACATTCTCGGCACTCGAACTGAATACCAGACAACTTACCGCAACCACAGCACTCAGACTTAAGAAAAATAACTTTCGCATCTTTAACTACCCTCCGATAACTTCTGCGCCCTTTGATTATACGCTCTTAATCGAAGAACTGTAGCACGAGCGTCCGGGACCACACTTATCCGGCTCAACGCGCTGATTGTCGGGCCCGATAACCTCCTGTGTTTCACAACACCAAACGTGGTTGGCTGAATCGATATAGTCGTCCGCACTTGTGGCCAGTTGGTCACGCATAAAGAACTTTTTCGATCTCAACGAGCCACAATACATCGATTGAATAACGGTGGCGTTAACTTCGTTTGCCATAAGACTCTCCAACAACGGGTTAAATGGTTGATGCCCTGAAATCGAGCGACGTTTACTCTGTTGTTCTAAATTCCTGCGGTCTTGGTTAGTGCTCGTCTTACCAGTGTTTTCGTGAGCGGAACCTTGTACGCATTCTTCTCCAATGGTTTAGCCTCGGCTAAGGCAATCCTTCCGGCTTCCGCCAAAACATCCGGACTCAGTGATTTTCCAATCAAAAACTTTTCCGCCGCGGGAACGCGCCACGGGATTGGCGCAACGCCACCGAGCACGAGTCTCGCGTCTTTTACTTTTTTACTGCCATCGAATTGGACGGCCGCCGCGACTGAAGACATCGCAAAATCCAGTGACTCGCGTTCTTTAAATTTTAGATAAGTAGACTTTTCAGTTAAGGGTGACGCCGGCACAAAGACCTCGGTGATGATGTCGTCGTTCTGCAGAACATTTTCGCGCCGGATGTTGCCTTGTTCGGGCAGGGTAAAGAACTTGTCCAGCGGAATTACACGCTTACCACCGGCGCCAACTACGGTCACGCGCGCTCCGAAAGCTAATAACATCGGAGCCAGATCCGATGGGTGAACTATGTAAGATGGTCCACCACCAATGATTGCGTTGTATTTGTTTTCTCCGGTAGCGGCATAGCACTCAGAGCCGCCCTTTTTCAAACAGTTCACTTCTTCAAGCCGAAAATACCAGCAGCGCGGGCGTTGGCATAAATTACCGCCGACGGTGCCAAGATTGCGTATCTGTGGCGTCGCGATCGAGTGGGCGGCTTCCGCCAGGCCGGGCATCACTTTTCGAACCCCACCGTGTTCCTCTAATTCGGTGAGGGTTATTAAAGCACCAATGGTTAAACCTTTCGAATCGAGTGATAGGCGATTCATGCCGCGAAGGTTTTTCAGGTTTACCAAACGGGTAGGTCTGGAAGTGTAGTCCTTCATCGTAGTGAGAAGGTCTTGACCACCTGCGATTGGTCGCGGCGCTTCGTCGATGTCGGTCGACCCTGGTGTTGTCAGCAGTTTGACTGCCTCGTTAATATCTTTCGGATTGGTCCATTCGAAGGCTTTCATCTGTTTTCCTCTTTGGAGTGCGGTGGTCCGGCACCGCTTTTTTATCAACTCGAATTCCCGGTACTGACTATTAAAGCGCCGCCGGGTCGGCGCACTCCAAAAGTTATGTGTTCATGAAACCCATTAAAATCTTGTCAGGTGTGATCGGTAATTCACGAACGCGAACGCCTGAGGCATTGAAGACGGCGTTAATGACTGCTCCTAGAGCTGGAATAATGCACCCTTCAGCAATTCCGATTACGGCTTCGCGCCTATCGTCATCGTCGATGATCGGCACCAACTCCGGCATTTCCAGGGCACCCGGCAACTTGTAGTCACCAAATCCCGGGTTAAGTTGGAGTCCAAGTTGCTCATCCATCACCCGTCCTTCCCAGAGCGCCATACCCAGGGACTGGATCATTCCGCCATTGATCTGACTTTCGAAAGTAAGACGATTGAGCGGCAGTCCACCATCTTGTACGTGGACCAACTTGATGGGACGGATATGACCTGTTTCGATGTCGACTTCCACTTCGGCAAAGGAGGTACCATGAATGCCGCTCGCTTGTAGATCCTGTCGCCATTCGCCGTGTCCGATAACGCCGGCTGCGGGGAGCGCGGCGCAAGCTTGTTTCCATGTAACAGTCTTACCTTTTGCGCTGACGTTTCCATTCGCGAAAGTGATTTCTTCAGGCTTGGCATTATTGAGCAAGGGCGATACCTTGTCTGAAAACAATAATCGCGACTTGACGGCCGCATCTTTAACAGAGGGAGATAAGGAGGCAGCGGTGGTTGAGCCACCGGAAGAGTTGGCGCCGCCTAACTTGGAGCTACCTATCTCT
>DATIBX010000025.1:0-2892 GCA_035457105.1 Pyrinomonadaceae bacterium | reverse complement strand
GGAGTCGGATGTACGGCGGCGCGCGGTGCTGGGCGGAGTGTTGGAAACGAACCTGGCGCGGATTGAAGAAGGTTATGAAACGTTAGGCAAGCACTTCAAAGCCGGCGCCCACGGGCTGGAATTCATGCAGGGCTTTTTCACCTGGACCGAGCGCACCATTAATGAAGCCAGAACCCTTCTCGGTAAAAACAACTCGAGACCAAAGTTCCAGCGGTATAATTTCGCAACCTCCTCAAACGGGCATTCCAAATCAGGCAAGCTTAGTCATTTGCTGAATGCACGCGAGCCGGTCGTCTTTGCATATAACGGTGGCATCGGCGATAGACTCTGCAACCTGCCTGCTCTGCGGGCTCTGGCTGCGCTCTTTCCCGGGCGGTTAGCGCTCGTGTGCGGCAAGGGCGATAGAAATCTCTACTACTCGGATCTGAATCTGCGCGCTGTTTACGAGCTTGATTTTGATTATGCCCATGTAGGCTTTACCTTCGCGACGGAAGATCTTGCGCGACATCTCGTTAACTGCGATCTGTTTCTTTCCATTAATCCCTGGCATACAAGCAGCGTCTCGGAGCTACTTGCTAAGTTTCCCAACCTCGAGAGTGTCGGCTTCTATCCGGAGTTTCGACATCATCTCCATTGCGACTACGAAGGTCACGCCATTGATATGGCTTTTGCAGTGCCGCGGTTCCTCAATAGTGAACTGGACGTGGCAGACTTCTCGCAACCGCCGGCGATTTCCGAGCCGGCAAAGCTCATGGCACAAGAGTTCAGGCGAAGCTATGCCGGTTGGAAGCACATACTCTTCGTGCATACGGATACAAAGAAGGAAAAGAGCTGGCCAAGGGAACGATTCGAAGGTGTGCTTGACCGGTTTTTGGAAGAGTTTCCCGATGTTGGGGCGCTGGTTGTGGATGTACGCGAAGAGGGTATTCGGCAGGGACGTTTTCCCGATCGAGTGTTGCCGCTGACATTACCGCTGGACGCGTGTTTTGCGCTGCTGCGGGAATCCGATCTATTTCTTGGTATCGATTCGTGCCACTTGCACGCGGCTGATCTATGGCGCGTGCCTGGGGTTGGCCTTTTTGGACCAACGACCTCGCGCCGGTGGGGCTATAAGTTTTCCTCGTCGCATCGACATCTTCAGTGCTCTGGAAGAATGGATGAAATCGCAATCGAAGATGTTTTTGACGCGTTACGCAGTATCGCCTGCAGTCTTCAAGCCAATTGAGCTGAGGACGGCTCATTCTTCCAACACCAGCAACGCTGTTACTCCTCCACCGGAAGTAACATTCAACAACGAAGACGCTGATAAACGAATTAACGCTCCCTCGACTTCGTTCTGAAAGAGAAACGGATTGAAGTCAACGAATAAATGATCGAGATAAACTCGATCCGAATAAGTTGGAATCATCGTTTTTTCTAACGATACTCTTTCCTGGACCATATAAGACTTCTGAAACGCTGCTTTGACGGCTTGTCTCCATTCCTGACCTCCGGTCTCCCAACCTAGAACCACGCCATGGCCTCCATAGTCGTCGTTAGGTTTCAGCACAAAGCGAGCTTGCTCATTCAAAAGCAGCGTCTCCAGGTCAAACTCCGAACCATGAAAAGCTGTTCGCGAAGGTCTTGCGAAACGCGTCCATGGAATGTGTTTCTGGGCCATCTCCAGTTCCGCTGAGTCGAACAGATACTCATAAGCCGGATCTGAAAGAACCGCGAGCGTTGCCTTTTTGTGTGCAAGCTTTGTGCGGAACGAATTGGCCACGCACACACGGCCCTTTCGGTATGCCTGAATTAGCGGGTGGTCCAAGCCAAACTTGTTAAGAAATTCGTGAATGACGACACGCTTGTAAACGATGTCAATGCGAAATCCGTCCACGGACAAGTAATCGCCGTTGAACTCGAGATCGTGCGGATCGGCGATGAGCGCAGAATTTCCTTCGCTGACAAAATAGTCTTTCAACACTCGAAACTCACTAGACGTCGGCACATCTTTCCAGTCGATGATCGCAATCCGAGGTTTATCCTCTTGTCCGCCCCACTCGCGATACGCTCTTAGCAGCGAAATTAGTAGCGCCCGGTGCGGCTGAGGCAACCAGTGAGAATTGGTTTCGAGAAAGTGTCTCAGTGCAGGTAAGCGGAAAAGAATTTTCTCCAGTTGCATCTGATCGCCGATACCGGCCGGTGATTCGGCGTTGTACTCCAGAAACTGAAACCCATCCACATTCGCATGAGCATCGAGACGGCTGCTCACACATAATCGGGAATAGCCCGGCTCAATACGCGCCGCCTCTTCCTCAGCCGGTGTGAGATCAAGAAAGGCCAACAGACTTTGATCGGTTAGTGCCGCGCTCGCAATTTTTTCGAAAGCACCCGCAAGCGTTTCGGCCGCCTGTTTAATACTCTTGTACTGAGTACGAGGCATGATATGAGGGCGTAGAAAAGGGCAAGTGGCGCGGTCTCCCTGCAGTAACCCAAGCTCACGCTGAGCGACTCGCAGTTGTTCGAATAACGCTGGTCCAAGTGTGGTGTCAGCGACAATCAATTGATCGAGTTGATTTACTAGGTCTTCCATCGCCGTAGACGTCGAGCCACTTGCTTTGATCAAAACCTGGGACGTTGCTTGCTTTGCAATAGGCAAAATTTGTTCCGCGTAAGGGCTTTGCCCTAAAAGTCGCTGGATCCATCTTGGAAGAGGTCAGTACCGTACGCGATAGCGTCGGGTTAATCTCGCCGATCGGAAGTCCGGGGAATTTTGATGCCATCAGGGCGCACCCTACGCTATCGCGTAAGGTACTGACCTCCTCCAAGCACAGCTCCTGACTTTTGCGGCAAAGCTGTCTGTAAGGAACAGTAACAACGAGCGACTACATTGCATGATGGAGTCGTTCAGGA
>DATIBX010000024.1:0-11267 GCA_035457105.1 Pyrinomonadaceae bacterium | reverse complement strand
GGTACCGCGAGCGTGAATTAGTTGACCGCCAGGAGCATCAACGAAATTACCGTTCGAGATATGGCCCGCTCTAAATTCCATTGCCTGACTAAACGCGCCGACGTCAACTGATTGATGGCATTCAACGCAACCGACATCGTTGTAGGTTGGTCCAAGGCCATCATCTGCCGTTTCGCGTTCGCTGAAGATGAATTTGTTATCTTCGAATCTTCCATTTCCTCGGGCTGTTGGCGGTTCTGGTTCGGCGACGCACTCATTGATTGGAGTGCCACGTGCGCCGAAGTTGTTGAAGAGATCATCGGTTTTGGCGTCCATGTCAGTAGTGAGAGCTTCGGTGGCCGCCTGACTTTCCACTGCTTGGGGAATACTGAAGGGCAAGACGAGGGCAACCGCAAACAGTGGTATAGCTAAGAGCTGCAAGACTTTCCTCATGTGATTTTCACCTCCTGGAGCTGTGCGCGAGGTTTGCTTAGCAGAAGACACACTTCGCCCAGCGGCAAAATGCGAGGTTCTGCGTTAGGTAAAACCCTGCTTGAGTGAATTCGAAAAGCGGACAGCTCGAGTCCGGGGGTATGACTAGAGTGATGGGTCTCTCACTGCTGAAATTGCACTAAGAGCGAAGTTCTTAGTTGTGAGAGAGCAGGGAACAATTGTCGAGGTTAATCGTCTCTGCGAAAAGAAAATCCAATTTAAACTGGGCAGATTATTTATACGTCGGGAGTGGCCGGAACTCTAAGTGATTGAGTACGCTCTGTCAAGAAAAAATATCGTCTGAATTGCGACGAATAATAGTAGTACTTTGTGCTTCGTACTTTGCACTAGGTACTTTGTATTTCGTACTTTGTAGTCTGTACTTGGTGCGTTGTACTTCGTAGTTTGTAGTTGGTGTTCTGTGCTTGGTTTGAGGTCTGCAATCTGTATTCTGAGATCTCAAGTCTCAAATCTCAAAGTCGATACCACCTGCTTCAGCAGTGTGGTGAATCATTTCAACCTAGCCCCACGCACACCCAATCTTTCGCGCAGCGGCGCAGGAGGGATTCTCAACGCGAGGTTGAAGCCGAAACACCACCTGGCTAAAAGCCAAAAGGTATCTACACCACCAGTCTCAAGCCAGTTTTAGTTCGTGTCGGTTTGTGTGATTTCGTGGATCGGCTCTTAATTCCCACAAAAACACGATCCACGAAAATACACGAATAACACTAACGCGCGCCCTGTCACACTCGTAGGATCACACATACTCTCACGCGATTAGTATCCCTGGCATTGCTCAGCGCCTTCTTTTCAGCTAAAACAACCAGCGCATGCGAAAACGAGCCACGGCGAAAAAAAAGACAGAGAAATTAGTAAGGCAACGCGAACATTCTTCGCGCTCCTATTCCTATCCTTTCTCGGCCATTGTCGGCCAGGAGGAGATGAAGCTCGCGCTCACTCTGAATGCGATCGACCCGTTGATCGGCGGTGTGCTAATCATGGGCCATCGCGGCACGGGAAAATCAACGGCGGTCAGAGCCCTCGGACAGTTGCTGCCTGCGATCACGGCGGTTGCCGATTGCGTATACAGTTGCGACCCGACCGAGCCAGGGAACCTGTGTGCGGACTGCCGAGCTAAAGTCGACAAGGGAATCGAACTAACTATCACGCTTAAAACTGTGCCTGTCGTTGAGCTGCCGCTTGGAGCGACCGAAGACCGTGTATGCGGCACGATTGATATTGAGCGGGCACTCACCCAGGGAAAAAAGGCATTCGATCCCGGCCTCCTCGCCCGCGCTAATCGAGGCTTCTTATATATAGACGAAGTGAACCTGCTCGAGGACCATTTAGTCGATTTGCTTCTCGACGTTGCGGTCACCGGTTGGAACAAAGTCGAGCGAGAGAACATCTCCGTCGAACATCCCGCAAAATTTGTTCTGATAGGTTCTGGCAATCCCGAAGAAGGTGAACTGAGACCGCAGCTGCTTGATCGGTTCGGTCTGCATACAGAAGTCCGCACCGAGAATTATCTCGAAAGCCGGATTGCGATTGTCGAGCGACGTGACGCCTACGATCGCGACTCGCGAGATTTCTGTGAATCGTACGCGAAGAAGGAAGACAAGATACGCGAGGAAATTATTCAGGCCCGCTCGAACTTGCGCGGTGTGGTAGTTGATAAATCAGTCTTAACAAAAATCGCTCAACTTTGCGCCGACCTGTCGATCGATGGTCACCGAGGTGAGCTCACCATCGTCCGCGCTGCTCGAGCTCTCGCCGCACTTGCAGGACGAAGTAGAGTTACTGAAAACGATGTCAGGAACGTTTCCGCGATGGCTTTGCGTCATCGAATGCGTCGCGACGCGTTGGATGAGACAGCTTCGGCGGAAGAGATAGAACAAGCTGTGGAGAGCGTCTTTCCGCAAGCACCTGCCGACACAAAACCAGGTGACGGTCCACCAGACAATGATGGCCACGGCCAGAAACCAAGTCCGCAAAGAGGAGGCTCGAAGGAACAACCTGTTCAACCGCCGGCTCCCGGTAAACATCAGACTACCGCTCGCGGCAACCCGAATCTGGATGAAGCACCTTCGTTTCCTGCGGTTGATGACCGTTCAGTCCGATTGAAGTTAGAGGAAGCGCTGCAATCGACTGGTCGAGGCCGCTTCTCTCAATCGCACAGCCGCAGATCAAACGTACTTCAGACTAATCCAACAAACTCTGGAGGAAAGTACACAAGAGCGGTCGACTATAGAACGTCGCGATCCAGAATCGCTTTTGATGCAACCCTCAGAGCAATTGCAATCAGCAGAGCCGGAAGTGCGGCCGGCAAAAGTTCAAACGTTCTTCGTTACAAAGTATTAAAACAGAAGCAAGGCACTCTTTATGTCTTCCTGATCGACACGTCGGGAAGTATGGCGGTTAATAGAATTGCTCGAGCGAAGACGGCAATTCTAAAAGTACTACGCAAGTCCTATCTCAATCGTGACAGCGTCTCGATAATTTCTTTTCACGGCACAAGTGCGACCGTTGAGTTGCCACCATCACGCAGCATCTTAAGAGCACGCCGTGTACTCGATAATTTACAGATGGGTGGCAGCACTCCGCTGCCAACGGGTTTAGTTTGTGCGATTGACCTGATCAGACAATCCGCAGATAAATTTGGAGATACAACGCTTCTGTTGTTTACTGATGGCCGTTCAAATGTTCCTTTGAAAAGAAAATCGTACACCATACGCGCAATGCGACAGCACGCGATCGAAAGGGAAGTACACCACCTAAGTTTCGAACTGCGACGAACGCACGTACGTGTCGTAGTGATCGATACGCAGCGCCAGTTTGAATCAAGTGAAGACACGAGACGACTCGCGAAAATACTTCGAGCCCAGTTTGTAAAGATCGATCCGGAAACAAAGCTCGACTAACCTTTCGGAGTGCGCCGGCCTGGCGGCGCTTTTTAAGGAAGTAAGCACGGATTGCGACTCGTTGTATAACAAAGCGCCGCCGGGACGGCGCACCCAAAGCATGTCATCAAAGCAAACTTCAGTATCAACTGAACGAGATAATCGAGTACTCGAGCTTTACGAGCAGCTGTTGGAGATCGAGCAACGGCTCATTCCTACGGGACTGCACGTGTTCGGTCGTCCTGGCTCGATGCATGAGCGGACTGATTTGCTGAAGACGATTGCCTCGTTCGATCGATCTGAAGTAGGGACTAGGGCGCTAACCGACCTGATCGCCGAAGGACTTGGCTTCGGTGGTTACGCTCGGCGAATCGGTCAGGCTTCGTTGACAGAACAACAATTAAGCGAACGCGAAACTGTTGATCAGTTAGCCGAGGATGCGATCAGAATCTTCGTCAATCATAGCAGCGAAGCAGCTGCAGCTTTCTTAAGTGACCAGGCTGCAGTCCCAACCGAGCAGTCGTTACCTGTCTTTCTATTCCTCGAACAGATCTCGCGCGAGTTAAAAGTAAACCATGAACTTGAGTCATTAGTTCGGGCGCTGCGAGGCGAGTACATCGAACCTGGACCAGGTGCCGACATCGTACAGAACCCGAGCGTGCTGCCAACCGGACGAAACACTCACGCCATTAATCCCTATTCGGTACCATCAACCGTCGCTTTTGCACGCGGTGAAGTCGTCGCGAACTGTTTACTCGAACGCTACAAGAGTGAAAATCGACGATACCCCGAAACGATGGCATTGGTTTTGTGGGGGCTCGACAACATAAAGACGCAAGGTGAAGGCGTGGCCCAGGCGCTATGGCTGCTTGGAGTGAGACCAACTACCGACAGCTTGAATCGAATTACCGGAGTCGAACCAATTTCACTGGAAGTGTTGAAACGGCCTCGTGTTGATGTGGTCATGACTGTCTCGGGAATATTCCGAGATTTATTCAGTCCGACGGTCCAACTGCTTGATAAAGCGGTTCGTCTCGTAGCCGCGCTTGAAGAGCCACCGGAAATGAATTTCGTCAAGAAGCACGTTGCTGAACAAATAGCTATTGAGGCGTGCACTTTTGATGACGCGGCGATTCGCGTTTTTTCCAACGCACCAGGCAGCTACGGGACCAATGTCAATTTCATGGTGACCGATTCCCAATGGGACCGAGACGAAACGCTTGGCGATTTATTTGTAACTCGTAAGTGTTTCGCCTATGGCCGCGACGGACAGGGCCGTCCCATTGAAGGACGCGAGGCAAGAGTGGCGATGGACCGCGCCCTTTCACGCGTCGAAGCTACGTACCAGAATATTGACACCTTTGAAATCGGTCTGACCGATGTCGATCACTATTTTGAGTATCTCGGCGGTATATCGAAGGCTGTAGAAAAGCGTGCACAGGCTAAACCTTCGATTTATCTGTCAGACAGTTTGTCTCGCGATATCAAGATTCGCTCTTTAGAAGAGACGGTAAGATTGGAAACTCGCAGCAAAACGTTAAATCCAAAATGGTACGAGGGAATGTTGAATCACGGATTTCGCGGTGTCGCCGAGATTGAAAACCACGTCACCAATACTTTTGGTTGGAGCGCGACCGCGGACGCCGTCGATGATTGGGTTTACTCGGAAGTAGCAAACACCTTTGTCTTTGACGAGTCGATGTTGGACCGGCTGAAAGACCTGAACCCGCACTCGGCCCATGGCCTGGTCCAGCGATTACTCGAAGCGAATGCGCGAGGTTACTGGGACGTAGAGCAATCGACGTTGGACCAGTTGCGCGAGATTGCGCGTAGTCTGGAGGATCAGCTCGAAGGAGTCGCCTGAGCTAAAAGCGTGAAGATTAGTGTTTTCTATGTTGGGTCCAGTCTCCTTGCGCCGCTTAAAAAAGCGGAGCAAGAGATCAATCGCGCTAATGGACTGGATCTGACGGTAGCAGCTTACAACTTCGGGTCTCCTTTTACTGAATCTGAATGGGCCGAGATCCAGAGAGACGTGCAATCGTCATCGATAGTTTTTGTCATCCACATCATGGACGGCGAAAACGCCTCGCGCTTGATCGAGCTTCTCGATAACCACGCAGCCGTTCATGACGCAGTGATCGTTATCAACTGCATGCCCGAGTTGATGCGTCATACGCGTTTAGGTCGTTTAGATGTGCAGGTGTTGACTGGGAACGGCGGAAACGGTTTGCTTAGCTCCGTTGGCTCATGGGTTGGCAAGCAGGCCACACGCCGATCAAAATCAAAGGCGAAGCAACGCGACCATAGTTACTATCTAAGAGTAATCGATCGTCTGCCGCGGTTATTGCGATTTGTACCCACCGCTGGTCCCTTAACTGATGCTAAAAACTATCTATATCTATTCAGCTACTTCCTACAGCCCACGCCGACGAACATCCAATCGATGCTTCTTTTTGCGCTGAAGCATTACGCTAAGGATCTGACCGTAAAGCGTTCTCAGCTTCAGGTTCCTAAACCAGAAAGCACTCCTTCCGTAGCGATCTATCATCCGTCAGCGCCGAGCTTATTTGAGACATTCGAGTCATACCGAGATTGGTATGAACGGGAATATACATCGCAGCTTACCCTTGATGCGGACGCAACGATCGGGTTGTTACTGATGCGTCCGCAGGTCGTAAGTAAGACTACAAAACATTACGACGCGTTAATTAGTGAGATTGAAGCTGAAGGTCTGGCGGTCATACCAGCAATCGCGACTCTAATGGACAATCGAGAAGCTGTGTCGCGGTTTTTTGTGACTACGGAAGGAACTGATAGCCGGATGCGCTCGAGGGTTAGTCAGATTGTTTCACTCACCGGTTTCAGTTTTGTGGGTGGACCGGCGATGAACGACAGCGCCGCCGCCGCCGAGTTCTTGAAGGATTTGAATGTTCCATATCGATCAGCAGTGAGTCTCGACACGCAGACGATTGAAGCCTGGCAAGATTCACAAACTGGATTGAATCCGGTCCAAGCGGGTATGCAGATAGCGATTCCGGAGATTGACGGCGCCACCGAGCCTTTTGTCTACGGCGGTATAGCAGCCGGTGGCAGAGAGCCTTTACCTCTGGATGGGCGTTGCTCACGTTATGCAAAGCGCTTGCGACGTTGGAACCACCTGCGCACGGCCAAACGCGATCAGATCAAACTGGCTATAACTGTTTTTTGCTTTCCACCGACAAAAGGAAATATCGGCACTGCGGCAGACCTGGATGTGTTCCCAAGCATCTGGGACGTGCTGAGGAAGTTGTCGAACGATGGATATCGAGTCGAGGTACCAGAGTCAGCCGACGCGCTTAGACGAATGCTGCTCGAGGGGAACTCGCATAAGTTTGGAGCGTCTGCAAATATTGCCTACCGGATGACTGTTCGAGAGTATAGACGCCTGTGTCCGTTTGTGAGTGAGATTGAGAAGGAGTGGGGCAAGGCACCGGGATCTATTAATGCGCTTGGCGGAGAATTGTTGATTCAGGGTCTACAGTTAGGGAATGCCTTTCTGGGCGTGCAACCTACATTTGGATTTGAAGGTGATCCGATGCGCCTGATGATGTCGCGAGGCAGTTCGCCTCATCATGGGTTTATGGCTTTTTATACTTACTTAGCGAGAGTTCTGGATCTTGATGGCGTGATTCACTTTGGCACGCACGGGTCGCTGGAATTTATGCCTGGTAAACAGATTGGACTTTCCGACGAATGCTGGCCGGATCGGTTGATAGGCGAGTTGCCGAATTTTTATATCTACAGCGTCAATAATCCATCAGAAGGGTCGATTGCGAAAAGGCGGTCATATGCTGAACTGATCTCTTATCTGACACCACCAATTGAGAATGCCGGCCTGTACAAAGATTTCTTAACGCTCAAGGAATTGCTGAATAGCTATCGTCAATCGACCGATGATCTCGAACGGGGACGTCTGTTCGAGACTATTGAAGGTCTTAGTGCCTCTCTGAATTTGTCCACCCAGAACACAAACGGTAATCATCCACAGATTTCGCCGATTACCCCGATTTTATCCTCCGGCAACTAGTATTTAAAATAGATTTCTCTGTGAAACCTTTGTGTTCTCGGTATCTCGGTGGTAGTTGATCTTACAAATTGAGACACACCACCACAGAGCACAAAGACCACAGAGGTGACACAGAGAACTTCAACTATTCGTCAAATCCGGGTCCTTCGTAATGCTCAGCTCTCTTAAAAAATCTGCGTAATCGGTGAAATCTGTGGATTAAAGCTTGAGGAGGGCCGCGCGAAGAGTGGAATGTTCGACACGGTGGCGGAAGGCCTCTATGCCGTTGATGGTGATTACCGGGATGTCGTACCGGTAGCGTTGTAGTAACTCCAGATCGTATTCGATGTTCACTTCTTCAAGCGTCAAATCGATTTCGTGTTTAACTTGTTCGATCACAGCCTTCGCTTCATCACACAGATGACAGCCGGGTCGGGAATAAACAATCACATGAGGTTTCATCGACTAACAATTCCTCTTATTGGTGATATAAGCACGATGAGTTTCGACACATCGCCGTAAAATTTCTTGCCAGCCAATTGCAAAACAGGTTATATATAGCGCGCCGACCACATTATATTGCTTTGTTAAAAGGTTCGGCGCTCTTCATGATTAAAAATATAACTCGGTTTTTTGTGCAGAGAGTGATCCCTGTGACGGGTATTTCTATAGATGACTCCCTGCAGTTGAAGTCGAAGTGTATCCAATAGTGTAGAAACGCAAAGCAATTCGGAATTGAATCGTCGGAGGTTTGGACTTGGATAGTCAGGCCGATCAAAACCTGTCCGCGAGTACGCCGAACACCAACGTCACACCGGCAGCTGGAAGTGATACGACTGCCTGGGTTCCACCGCGTCCCAAAATCAACAACACCGGCGTTGAGACAACGTCCGATCCGCCAGTCAACAAAATGCGGAGACGCATAGTTTGGGCAACGGTCGCCGCCGCCCTCACTACTTTCTTCCTGATGTTCGTGCGTTTCTTCTTACCAAGATCAATTTTAGAACCATCCAGCGTCTTCAGAATCGGACCTCCGGGCGACTACGCTCTCGGAGTCGATACCAAGTGGCAACAGCAGTATCGCATCTGGGTGACTCGTACCTCTGATCGATTGTTCGTTATTTATGCCCGGTGTACACACCTTGGCTGTACGCCTGACTGGAAAGCCAGCGAGAACAAGTTTAAATGTCCGTGCCACGGCAGTGGTTACGACAGCGAAGGTATTAACTTTGAAGGTCCGGCTCCAAGACCGATGGACAGAGCTAAAGTTGCGCTCGATGCCGAAGGTCAGGTCGTAGTTGATGTCGGTAAACTCTTTGAATGGCCGAAGGGTGGCGACAATCATTTTAACGATCCGGACGCATTTATTCCGCTGTGAGTTTTTTGGCAGGGGGAATTGGTTTGTGCGGTGTGTTTTTGAATCCGACTTAACAAAACCTATATGTCAGAGAGTTCAGATCCAAAAGAGACCAAACAGCTGACCACTGGCGAAGAGGGAAGCAAAGGTTTCCTGGAGAAGGTCAAGGATACTTCCAGTGCGCTGACCGAACGCGCTAAGGAAGAGGCTAAGGGTTACACCGATCCGCAGGAAACCCAACTGTGGAAGTCGATCTTTCGTGTCTCACATGATCGCTCCGATCCGCGCAATCGTTCGCTCGCAATTCTGTCCAACGTTTTTCTCCACCTGCATCCGGCAAAAATCAATCGTGATGCAGTGCGTTATCCGTTCACGTGGGGAATGGGCGGCATCACTTTCTATCTCTTTATCGTGCTCACCTTCACCGGCGTGTTGCTGATGTTTTATTACCATCCGACGAAGGTGGATGCTTTTCGCGATATTCTTTATCTCGAGCACGACGTACCTTTCGGCAAGTTGCTCCGAAATATGCATCGTTGGGCCGCGCACTTGATGGTCATTACGACATGGCTCCACATGTTTCGCGTTGTGTTGACTGGATCTTACAAGCGTCCGCGTGAATTCAACTGGTGCGTTGGTGTCGTGTTGCTGGTGCTCACTTTGCTGTTGTCGTTTACCGGTTACTTGTTGCCGGATGATCAACTTGGGTTCTGGGCGGTGACGGTTGGGACCAACATGGCGCGTGCCACTCCAATGTTGGGCCATGAAGGTCCATTTGGTCCTCAGTTAGGCATGACTGCTTACAACGATGTGCGCTTCGGGTTATTGGGTGGGTCGATCGTCGATTCGAATGCGTTACTGCGTTCGTACATCTGGCATTGCATTGGTATTCCACTAGTCGCATCGATTTTCATGGCGGTTCATTTCTGGCGTATTAGAAAGGACGGAGGCATCTCGGGTCCCGCTCCTGTAATGCTTGAGACGGAAATGAAGGCTCTCAAAAAGAAATAGCTTTTGTCCTGAATAAAAGAGGATGAGCAAATTCTTAAATAAGTGGACAGTGCTGGCGGTAATATTAATCCTGCTTGTATTGGCGGGTCTTAAAGTACAGGACTGGCACCAGCTTTGGACTATTGCGTCCGCGCCCGACAACATTCCGATTGTCGCGATGCTGTTCCTCGTCCCGTTCTTTACCTGGCTGGGAATAAAACAAGCGCTCGCCAATGACCGGTTGGTGGAACAACTGGAAGGCGATGCCAAGTTAGCCAAGACACACCATCGAAAAGTTGAACCGTGGCGACCGGGTTGGGCGCGCGAGATTCACGTCTGGCCCTATTTAGTACGAGTTGAGTTTCTTGCCACTTTGATTGTCACGGTGATTTTGTTTGTCTGGTCCATCACGTTAAATGCACCCCTTGAAGAACCGGCTAATCCGAATTTAACAATGAATCCTTCGAAGGCCCCGTGGTATTTCCTTGGTCTCCAGGAAATGTTGGTCTACTTCGATCCGTGGATTGCCGGGGTAGTGATGCCATCCATCATCATGGTTGGATTGATGGTGTTCCCGTATGTCGATTCGAATCCTTTGGGAAATGGTTACTACACGATCAAGCAGAGACGTTTCTCCCTAATTATGTTTGGTTGGGGCTTTCTGATGTGGATCCTTTTGATCGTGATCGGAACTTTTATACGGGGACCGGGCTGGATCTGGTTCTGGCCAGGACAGACTTGGGATCACAACGCGGTGGTGTTCGACAAGAACGTCGACCTGCACGACATGATTGCCACCAGTACTATTGGTAAGGCGCTCCATCTCGGATTTCTGTCTAGTAATCCCTGGAAGTTTATCTTTGGTCTGATTGTAGTTAGCGGGTTCTACCTGGTTGGCGCTCTGTTCTTTCACTGGCTGATGACAGTTGATTTCAAGCGAATTCGCATTCGTCGTCCCTTTGGTAAAAATCTTTTCCCCAAAGATCCTCTTGAACAAAAACTGCTGGCGCGGACAAGTCTCCTGCAATACTTAACGTTTCAATTCTTTGCCGTCAGCGTACTGCTGGCGCTGCCGGTGAAACTAATTTTGCGTTTAGCTTTAACGATAAAATACGTGTGGGTTACTCCATGGTTCAACATATGAAAATGGTGGAGGAACGATCATAGTGGCTGACGCTCCAGGGCCAGGCGAATCGTTAGTCAGGAAAGAACCAAACGTCCCGGTCGAAGATCCGATTACCAGTCGATCTTCGAGCGCATGGATGCTGCTGTGTGCTTTGTTGCTCACCGGAACAATCGTGTGGTCTCTTTGGGATGAAGCGTTTGGGCAACGACCATGGAAGGGCATGCAAAAAGCATTTGTCGCCCGCTACAGCCGTTATCTCGACAGCATTAAAGCTGACGCGGGTAAGAGCGAAAAAGAGATTAAAGAGAGTGCAGAGTATCAACAACTCGAAGCTGAAGAGGCCGCCGCTCGAGATCAGGTGAAGGACGAATTAGGAGC
>DATIBX010000023.1:0-4500 GCA_035457105.1 Pyrinomonadaceae bacterium | reverse complement strand
AGCCGCCAGTACGCCGGTCGTTTTTGGAGTGCGCCGGCCTGGCGGCGCTTTGTTATCTGAAGATCTTATTTAACAAAGCGGTGCCCCACCGCACTCCAAGGTTAGGCGTTAACCAAATTTCCTTAGCTCAACCTGGGCTGGAAGGTTGAATACCCGCGTGGAGAGGTTTTGATTGCTACTCATCCAGATCGATCGCATAATCTCAACACTCTCCCCCACATCTCAGCAATTAAGGTGTTGACCCATGGACACGCGCAGGCTCGAACAGATCGAAAGACGGATTCTCGACTTCTTCAAAACTCAACAACGAAATCGGATTTTAGCAAAAGAGCTGTTTGCTAACTTCGCCGATATCTCCAATTCCGACATCGTAAGAGCTATCGAAGCGTTGGAAAAGAAGAGTCGACTTCTGGTTCGGCACACGAGTGAAGGCAATGACTACGTCTCACTGACTAACGATGGTGTGGAACTGGTTGGTCTTGCCGAAACAGATCAGCAAGATATCGGAACTGCAATACCACATCCGCCTAAGAGCGCCACCAAGAGACTTTGACGTGAGGAGAACTTGAGCTTGGTAGACATACTGCAAAATTTTTACCGTCAATGCAGATCGTAGATCGGTGTTGAGCGCGATTTCGACTCCGGAAGGTCTTAATAGCTGGTGGACTTTAACCTGTAAAATTCATCACCAACGTTACCGTGAGTAGTTTTCACCACCTTACAAGAAACGCACTATTTGTGATTCTTCCAGTTGCTTTTATCCTGGTTGCTTCCGCGCGTGCAGGCCAAACGCCAACCACGATCACCCCGGAGCGAAACTCTCTGGCGGAGGTTCGTCATAAACGTCGCGCGCTGCTAGTCGTATTTCGATCCGGAGTAGTTGATGCCAGCGATAGTGAACGACTAATCATTGACCAGGTGCTAAAGAGCGATCCAGAGCCATCCGGTCGTTTTCGTTGGGTCTACGGTTTGATAGCTCAAAAACTAAACCGTTACATTCGCAAGTACCGGAGCCTAACAGCCGCACAGGATTTGAGTGATGCCGAC
Organism: Pyrinomonadaceae bacterium; assembly: GCA_035457105.1. GTDB lineage: Bacteria > Acidobacteriota > Blastocatellia > Pyrinomonadales > Pyrinomonadaceae > PSRF01. The sequence continues at coordinate 3,453 of DATIBX010000023.1, read as the reverse complement.
TACGTAATCTCATTCAACTTGGTCGAGTATCGCCGGATTCTTAACACTATTTATCCCTATGGCGAACTCTTTGTAATTGCTAAAGGTGCACCTGAAACGCAAACGCCGCCGCGCGTCATTTGGCGTGGGAAAAAAGTCGTTTATGCCGGGGACGCCATAGGCGATCTCATCAAAGAGCTGAAGATTCTCCGCGGAGAAAGCTGAGCCTTCAAAGGTTTTAGCCGAAAACAGTGTATCCTCCGCCAGTGATCCAACAAACTCGCACTCTCTGACTTTGTAAACAAACGATGCTGACCCATATTGTTATTTGGAAATACCGCGCTGACGTGGCCCAGTTCGAGCGAGACGAGCACGTAAAACTCCTGGATGGGCTAAGGAAATTCATTCCGGAAGTTCAAAGCCTGTCGGTAGGCTTCGATATGCTTCATCTGCCACGCTCTTACGACACTGGTCTGGTTGCAGTTTTTGCCGATCGCGCGGCGTTGGATGCTTACACGGTCCACCCGGAGCATATAAAAGTTGCAGAGTTCGGTAGGAGCATTAGCGAACACGTTGCCTCTGTCGATTTTGTAACTTAGACCACGGCTCAGCTGAACTCCCGGTTGACAATTTCTGCCTGCGATCCGCTAATACACTCCGATGCGGCGCTCACGAAAAATCCTGCTCCTGATTTTTGTCGTTCTTCTCCTGATACAAATTCCATTTATTTATCGACGCCTTGAGCTTAGACGACTGCGTCAAACAATCGATCGTCTAAACGCGGAGCGCAAATCAGTCGAACCAAATACTAAGTACTCCGAGTACGTGGGAGTGATGCATGTCCATTCGTTCCTGGGTGGTCACAGCAGCGGCACCTTCAGTGACATCATCTCGGCTGCCCAGGCAAACAAACTGAATTTCGTCGTTATGACCGAGCATGTCGAAAAGGACTTTGACACCGCCGAGAGTACGTTGAAGGGTTTGCATGGTGGTGTGCTTTTTATAAATGGCAATGAGGTCAGCTCTACTGATGGCGAGAGGGTGCTCGTAGTTCCAGGCACGAATAGAGTTGTTGCGAAAGAAGCGACGACTTATTCCGAACTCGTAACTGCTGCAACTGCAAACGGCGCACTGACAATTGCTGCGTATCCGAACGAGCTAAAAAGTGTCGAGGCAAAGTTTGAGGCTCTCGAGATTTATAACGTTTACACGAATGCTCGTAGTATTAATCCGATTACTACATGCTTTGACGTTCTCTGGAGTCACCGAACATATCCCGATCTTTTATTTGCCAACTTTTACCAACGGCCGGACGGCGCGATTCAAAAGTGGGACCAGCTCTTGAGCAAAAGGCGGGTAACGGCGACAGCGGGAAACGACGCTCATGCAAACATAGGAGTTAGTTTGGTGGACAGCTCTGGCAAGACCCTGATGGGGCTGCAACTGGATCCATATTCAACCAGTTTCCATTTGGTTCGCATGCACGTATTAGTTCCACGGGATAAGGAATTGAGTGCCACCACCTTGCTTGAGGCTTTAAGACAGGGACATTCCTTTATAGGTTTCGACATATTCGGAGACACAACTGGCTTTCGCTTTGAAGCTGAAAATTCGGGAGAGTCCAGGGTTCAGGGTGACGAGATTTTGTTGCGTCCAGGAACAAAATTAAAGATCCAGGTCCCCCTAAAAGCTCGAATTGCCATCCATAAAGACGGGCAGATTGTTATGACGGAAGACGGCGTATTCGAGAAGGATTTCGAGCTAAAAGATAAAGGAATTTACCGTGTTGAAGCTTATCTGCCGGAACTTGGGAAGGTGGGGACAAAACCATGGATCATTTCTAATCCGATTTACGTAAAGTAATTGTTACTTAAACGGAGGAAGTTGCTGGCCACGTTTAAAAACGGAATCGCCCCTGGGGCTGCCCTGCTAAACTGCCCGAGGGGCGAAAATCCATTCGCCGGAAAGCTCCGACTTTTACTTGTTTTTGGAAGCGGTGCGTACGTTCACCGGAAATTACTGTTGTAAGTCGAGTTGTTGACTTATCTCTCCCGTCATCCCTAGTGTAGTTGGGGGAAGGGAGTACAGCCTTCCACACACTGTTTTTTCAAGTGAGCTCAGTCTAATTTGCCGACCCTTAAGGTGTCAAGAATCAGCTTGACCGAACTTGAACAATACAAGCTTAATGGGTCCAAAATTCCAAAGTTGATAAGCCCCAATTTTTACGTCTCTTACACCAATGGCCCCAATGGAAATCAAGATTACCACGCCCCAAACTTTCAGCTTCCGCAGAACAATTATTAGCCATGGCTGGTGCGAACTGCCCCCCTTCGAAATCGACGAGGACAAATGGCTCCTGACGCGGGTAATCGAAATAGGCGCGAAGCACCCAATTGCCGTAGTTCTTTCGTCCACGGGTCGAGCAGTCAAGGTAACTTGTCCCAGAACCCTGAATAACCGTGAGGCCGCGAAAGTCGAACGCGACGTCCGCCACATCCTCAGACTGGATGAGGACTTGGCTGTCTTCTACGCCTTGATGTCCGCTGAGCCTGATTTTGCATGGATTGGCGTTCAAGGGGCTGGTCGGATGTTACGTTCTCCGACCGTCTTTGAAGATGTCGTCAAGATGATCTGCACCACCAATTGCTCGTGGGCTTTGACCCTAAAGATGGTAACAGGAATCGTCCAAAATTTGGGCCGCGAGACCAAAGATGGTCGCCGCAGTTTTCCGAGCGCAAGGGCAATGGCTGATGCGCCTTTGAGCTTTTATGTTGAGACAGCGCGGGCCGGCTATCGAGCTCCTTATTTAAAAGAGTTCGCCGAACGAGTGGCCTCGGGTGAGTTGGATGTTGAGGCCTGGCTCACTTCCTCGGTTGCCACTGTCGACCTCATAAAACAGATGAAACAGATCAAAGGAGTTGGAGACTACGCGGCCGAGAATCTACTGAAGTTGATTGGCCGTTACGACGGGTTAGCTCTTGACTCCTGGACCAGGGCCAAATTCTTTCAGGTGCGCAACGCCGGCAGGAAGGCAAGTGATAAGAAAATTAGCCGGTACTATGCCCGGTTCCGAGAGTGGCGTGGGCTCGCACTCTGGTGTGATATGACTCGCGATTGGATGGAATAAAAACAACACGCGGAGTTTTGAAAAACGCCGCGTGCTGCCTTGTTTCCAGGAGAACGGATGAGTACTACGTACTGAGAAATTATTTATTAAATACCAGCGTTGAGTCTTGTGGACCACGCGGGCTTTCGCTGTGGCGAGTAACGGTCAAACTCTTACCATCGGCTGACAGTTGGAGCTTATCAGATGAAGTAAGCGTCATCTCGCCTTCCGGACCTTGAAATGTAGTCTTACTTGTTAACTCCAGTGCTTTACCGTCTCCGGACCAGCTTGCCTTGCGCGCAAATTTTCCACGGCCCGTCTCTCCGGTGACTTCGCTACCATCGAGGTTGTAAGTTCGTGGTCCACCT
>DATIBX010000022.1:0-7146 GCA_035457105.1 Pyrinomonadaceae bacterium | reverse complement strand
GTTACTCCCGATTTGATGTTGTTTGCTTTGATCTTCGGCGCCGTGATCGGCTTCGTCGGCTCATTGCTACCTTCAATCAGAGCATCTCGATTCAAGATCGTAGATGCGTTGCGAGCCTGAGACTTCAAGCTTAAGCTTGGGGAGAATGAGAAGGTTTGAGTTTTCACACAGTGGCTGAAGCCCGGTGTGAATGAGAGATCAAAATTTCAACCTGAACCAGTACCCTAAACTTCGACAATATGGTTACCACCCCAAAGTCCCAAGAGGATCAGGAAGATCTCAATCAACGACTGAGAAGTCTGAAAATTGATCGGACACCGGTTGTTGCTGCGCCGGCAAGGTCTCGGTCGCCAAAGCTGATTCTCCTTCTAGTCGCTGTCGTCCTGGCGCTGGTCGCCTTCGGATACGTCTTTCTTTTTTCAGGAATAAAAACGATCTCGGCCGCGTCAGTGACAACTGATACCGGTACCGCGTCTGCTGGTGAAAGCGTACTGACAGCTTCCGGCTATGTCGTGGCACATCACAAGATCGCAGTAGGAGCGAAAGTGATGGGTCGGGTAGCCTGGATTGGCGTGGAAAAAGGAGATCTGGTCCAAGCGGGTCAGCTATTGGTCCGCCTTGAAGATAGCGAATTTACGGCCCAGGTAAATCAGGCCAAAGCAAATCTCGCAGCCGCCCAGGCTCGACTAGACCAACTGCAAAGTGGTTCTCGCCCGCAGGAAAAATTGAAAGATAAAGCAGCGGTGATCCAGGCAGAAGCAAACCTAAAGACGGCAGAAGCTGACTATCAGCGAGCGTCGACACTTTATCGTTCCGGCGTTGCCTCGAAGGCCGAACTTGATCATGCAACTGCGCAGCGAGATACCGCCGCGGCGCTTTTGGAATCAGCTCGCCAATCGAGTGCAATGACTGACATTGGACCACGCCATGAGGAGATCCGCGCAGCAGCCGCCCAGGTGCAACAGATGAAGGCCGCACTCGACTATGCACAGACCCAACTCGCAGCGACTGAGATTAAGGCGCCTGTGGCGGGAACTGTCCTGCAAAGGATTGTTGAACGTGGTGAAATGGTGAGTCCTTCGGCGTTTGGCGACGCTGGAGCGCGCACCTCTGTCGTCGATCTCGCTGACTTAACTGATCTTCAAATCGAGTTGGATATCAGCCAGACCGATTTTGCTCGTCTGAAGATGAACCAGCGCGCCGAAGTAATTCCGGAAGCGTTTCCCAATCTCAGGTATACGGGCTTCATCGCAGAGATTGCTCCGGAGGCAAACCGCGCAAAGTCGACAGTGCAGGTAAAGGTAAAAGTTGAGAACCCCGACGAACAGCTCCGACCGGAGATGAATGCACGCGTCAACTTTCTGGCCGAGAAGCCGTCGGGAAATGAAAGTAAGCCAGTTGCTCGTGTGCTCGTTCCGAAACCCGCCGTGCTAAAGAAGGATGGTGGTTCGTTTGTCTTTGTGGTTAAAGGTAACCGGGTCGAGCAGCGAACAATCAGACCGGGCGATGAAAGCGGTGACGCGTATGTTGTACTGGATGGACTAAGCGGCACTGAAACAGTGGCAATCACTGGAGTTGATAAACTACGCGACGGCGATCGCGTGAAAGTTCAGTAGTTCTATAGGAGAAACTATGGCGTCACCAATAGTGCGAGTGAGGAATGTAAGTAAACGATTTTCCCGTGATGGGTTTGAAGTCGTTGCTCTGGAGCGGGTCAATCTCGATATCCATGAAGGCGACTTTTTCGCGCTGATGGGACCCAGCGGCTCTGGTAAATCAACTCTCTTGAATCTGCTTGCCGGCATCGATCGGACCACTGAAGGTGAAGTCGAAGTGTTGGGAACACAGCTGGCTCGACTCAGTGAGAGCCAGATGGCCACGTGGCGTAATTCTCACATTGGCTACATCTTTCAAACTTTCAATCTTGTGCCGGTGCTAACAGCATTCGAGAACGTTGAGCTACCACTGCTCCTGACAAAACTCAGTAAGGCGCAACGACGAAAGAACGTTGAGACCGCGTTGGAGTTAGTCGGTTTGAGTGAGCGCATGAACCACCAGCCCAGGCAGCTGTCGGGCGGGCAAGAACAACGAGTTGCAATTGCCCGCGCAATAGTGACGGATCCGGATCTGATCCTGGCAGACGAACCCACCGGCAACCTTGACGCGCGTTCCGGCGAGGAGATTATGCAGATACTTTCGACTCTTAATCGCGAGTTGAAGAAAACCATCATGCTGGTCACTCACGATCCGCATGCCGCGAGTTTTGCGACCCAGCAGATGCACTTGGAGAAAGGGATCTTGACGGAGACTACAGCAGCTGTTGCGGTGTAGGGTTTGGGTCTTTTGCGAATTCAATTTGGAAGTGCAAACAATGGTCCAAAGAGCGCCGAAGACGCGAAACAAGGTAGCCAGGCGTGAAGCGAAGCGGAACCCCTGGGCCAAATACTCCAACAAGTCGGAGCCCTGAAAGGGCGACAGAGTTTCACCGTTGATTCGCATGCTGTCGCTCTTTCAGAGCTCCGGAACAACCGTCTGCTTTCCCAGCGGTTACGCTTCGCTTCACCGCTGGCTACCTTCTTCCGCGCCTTCGGCGTTCAGACCGAGTGTTGAACTTCGAATTAATTCAACGTTTGCGCTTTTGCTTCCGTTCGACCGTGACAGTGCTTGGCAAAGACCTAAGCCCGTCCTCACAATAACTGCCGGGCCAACTCAGTAGCAGTCTGAGGACGAGTGTCGGGATCCTTGGCGAGCGCGCGCATAATAGCCAGCGACACCCGGCGTGGTATGTGAAGTGACTCTGGAAGAGGCGGCGGATCCTCGCATAGCTGCTTATTGATAATTCCTGAAACTGTCTCAGCCACAAACGGCCGTTCGCCAGACAGCATCTCGTACAGCATCACACCCAGACTATAAACGTCCGACCGCGCATCCAGCGGTTCGCCCATGCATTGTTCAGGGGACATGTAGTATGGCGTGCCCACTACAGCACCAGCTGAGGCCGCTCCAGAATCGGCTAATAACTTCGCGAGGCCAAAATCCAGTACGCGAACATTCTCAAACTCATAGTCATCGTCAGGCGCCACCACCAGAATGTTTTCCGGTTTTAGATCGCGATGGACCACTCCCTGGCGATGAGCCGCACCTACGCCCGCACAAATACCGCGCATCAATCGCAGGCCACGCTCGACAGCAAACCGTCCTTCACTTTGCAGCATTTCGCGCAGCGGAGTGCCTTTAACAAACTCCATTACCAGAAACGCTGGCGCATCTTCGTCACCAGTTTCCCCAAAGTCATGAATCGTGATGACGTTCGGGTGGTGCAGCATGGCGGCGGCCCGCGCTTCCCTTCTGAAGCGCACCAGCGCGGCGTCATCGCTCACAAATTTTCGTAGTAGAATTTTTACGGCAACGTTATCGCCGATCCGCACTCGTTTTGCTCGATAGACGACGCTCATGCCGCCTTCGCCCAGTTTGGCGTTCAACTGATATTTGCTATCAATGACCTTGCCTATTAGTGGATCAGGATGGACCAGACGAGCGGTTGGCAGCGAACCCAGGTGATGACTTTCATAATACGGATGAGCACCTTTAGATCGAGGCAGTGAAAGCGGCAATCCGCACTCAGAACAGAACAGTGCCTTCTCGTCGAGAAACAGTTCACAGGCCGGGCAAAACGGCTGCTGACTGCGCAAGTCACTCAACATCAGATCGAGTTCGTCTTCGAGTATTGCCAGACCGCTCGCCCCCGATGAGAAGGCGCGCAGCTTTCCGTGCGCGTCAAAAAGGTAATACGCCGGAACCGCGCGGTGTTGATTCAAAAATGCATGACTGAGTTTGTGCTGGTTATCGAGGGCGCATGGTTCGGTGAGATTTAGCCGCGAGATGCCTTCCCGAACAGCGATTGGGTCTTTTTCCGAATCACTGTGGGGTACGTGGACTGCAATTACACGCAGACCCTCACGCTTTCGTTGATCGCGCAACTCGGCGATGTATGGCAGATTGGCTTCGGCGATGTCGCTACTGATAGACCAGAAGTGAACTAGTGTCGGCCGGCCATTGAATTCTCGAGGATTCAGCGTCGTTCGATTTAGCCACTCGCTGGCATCCTCGAAAGACGGCAGAACAGCACCTACCTTCATGTGTCCATGATATTAGCATGATGCACGTTCCCCTCAACACCGCCGGATACCACCGACTTAGAGACTGTGTAAAAACGCGAGAATAATCCACAGATTACGCCCATTACACAGATCCTTTCTTAGAACACGCAACCGGACCACCTCTTCCAGGAAAGCGTCTGTGTAATCGGCGCTATCTGTGGATGATCGTTTTTATCTCGCAGACTTTTCCGCAATCTCTGAAGGTGGTGTCTGAACAAAAAGAAGGGGCGGACCAGAGTGGGACCGCCCCTTCAAACAGTGTGTGTTCAATACTTAGAAATACTTAATCCTGATCGTACGCCTTGGATACCGGGTTACCCGCTCTAACAATCAATAGACCAATCATTGCGCCTTGTACATTAATCCTTGTTCGACGTTTCATATCAACCTTCCCACTTAGTAACGCGTCAAATCGAGGCGGATTAGAGCACACATTAAAAACTTTCTGACAACATAATTACCTTCTAACAGCATATTTATGGGTCCGGTGCCATTTTCAAATCAGAAAGAGCAAAAAGGTGAAATCGTCTCGGAACTTTTTCGGAGTAGCCTTTAAGAAAATACTTAGGGAGTCAGTTAAATGAAATACAGAGTGTTAGGCAATACGGGTCTCAAGGTTTCGGAGTTATGTTTGGGAACGATGACCTTCGGTCAAAATTTCCTCAATATAGGAGTAGTCGATCAATCAGGTGTGAACGAGATGGTGGCACGATCATTCGCAGCCGGCGTCAACTTCTTTGACACCGCCGACGTCTACAGTTACGGGCAATCTGAAGAGGTGCTGGGTAACGCGTTAAAGGAATTGCCTGCTGGTCGTGACAAGGTGATTGTTGCCACCAAAGTTCGTAGTGCAATGAGCAAAGAAGCCATGGATGGTACAGGGGACGTCAACAATGTCGGCCTCTCGAGGCAACATATCTTTGCTTCAGTTGAAAAGAGTTTGCAGCGACTGGGAACTGATTACATCGACCTGTATCAAGTTCATGGCTGGGATGTTCTGACACCAATCGAAGAGTCACTCCGCGCGCTTGACGATCTGGTCCATCAGGGAAAAGTTCGCTACCTGGGTTGTTCCAACTGGGCTGCGCGTCAATTGATGAAGGCACTTTGTCTTTCGCGCGGAAACAACATGAGCCAGTTTGTTTCGCTCCAGGCCTACTATTCATTGGCCGGTCGTGATCTCGAACATGAGTTGTTATCACTTTGTCTCGAAGAGAATCTTGGAGTCTTGACCTGGTCACCGCTCTCCGGCGGTTTTCTTTCAGGTAAGTACCGTCGGGCGAATAAGAAGCCGGAAGGAGCTCGCCGCACGCAGTTTGATTTTCCAGCAATCGATGAAGAGCGTGGTTACGACGCGATCGAGCTGATGGATCAGATAGCAAAAGAAAAAAGCGCGACCGTGGCTCAAGTCGCTTTGTCGTGGTTACTACACCAACGTGGAATCACTTCCGTGATCATTGGCGCAAACAAGATGACCCAGCTCGAGGATAACTTGAAAGCTACTGACTTACAGTTGACGGCAGATGAGATGGAAAGGCTGTCAGCGACGACGAAACCCAGACAGCTCTATCCCGAATGGATGATTGAACATCAGAACGCCGGTCGTACTGAGAACACGGCTGCTTCAACCTCAGCTCGGACTGCAACGTCAAGGTAACTGCTGTGAGCGGGCAGTCCTGGAACGCAGGACTGCTCGCTCCGATTCCCGAGATTGATTGAACTCACGCCAAATATCTCTCTTTCACGACGCCAACGTGATGTTCGACATGGCCGATCAGAAAATAACCTATTGCGCGCGCGGTCATAGGATGAGTAACCACGTTACACCAGCGCCCGCTCTCTTCTTCATTCATGTGTTGAAATAAATACTCAGTTGATTTTCGTACGGCTCTGAATTCCGATACCAGGTCCAACATATTCCGGTTACTGACATCAACATGGCGAGCGTAAAGTTCTTCGTCCATCCTATAAAACGGAGTCTCGCTTTCTCCTCTCGCAGCTGCCAGAGCACGACCAGCAAAAACTCTCTCTGTGTCGATCATATGCATAACGAGCTCCTTAATGGACCACTTTCCTTCTGCATACCGGTACGCGTGCTTCGACTCTGGGATACTCTCGAAGAATTCGCTCGTTCGCTGCTCGTTTGTCTTTAGTAACTCCAGAAATTCCCCGGCTGGAATCCGATCAAAATACTTTTGATAGCCAGGGTTGTATTCATTCGTCTCTGGTCTTAGCATAGTTATTCCTCTTCGAAGTTGGTTTTAGAATACGCACCGCGCAGCCTTACCTCAAGACAAAATCGGACGACACACCGAATGCGCCACATTGACAACGTCTCAACTCGGAATTAGGGTTGTCGCGCTCCTCTAAACCCCAGTAATGGAGAATGACCATGAAGAGTCCTTCTGCCTTTGACGCGCAACTCCCGTCCGGTCGTCGCAAACAAACTTACAAAACGATCGTGTTTTGCCTATTGCTTCCGACTATTTTCGGTGCGTGCCAACCACAACAACAGGCTCCCGTTACGCCTGACACCAGGGAAGCCGACGTGGCCGCTCTTAAAGAGTGGGACGCTAACTGGTCCAAAGCTGCCGGAGCTAAAGACGTAGATAAGACCGTTTCGTACTATGCGGACGACGTAATTGTGCAACCACCGAACGGCAAGATAGCTACTTCTAAAGCAGACATTCGAAAGATCTGGGCAGACATGCTCGCGGCCCCCGGTTTCGGCGGAGGATGGAAGGCGACAAAGATCGAGGTTGCGCGGTCCGGAGAACTGGCCTATCTAAGCGGTAGCTACGAATTTACGTTTAACGACCCGAGTGGAAAGCCGACAAGCGACCGCGGAAAGTTCGTAGAAATAGTTAAGAAACAGTCCGATGGCTCATGGAAGTGCGTTAACGACATCTGGAATTCCGACGCTCCGCCCGCCAAGTAATTTTGGACTGCGGCGGCCCGGCGCCGCTTTGTTAAACCAGATGGCTCT
>DATIBX010000021.1:0-4665 GCA_035457105.1 Pyrinomonadaceae bacterium | reverse complement strand
CCATAAATAAGGAGTTCTTGAAAACTGGATTATCTGACTATTGGGAAGATCGGAGCGAAAAGAATGCTCAAGTTCTGCTCGACTGGCTTCTGACGATTGAAGGAACCAAGTGGCATTATCTGCATGGTGTCAGCGATCCGTCGAAGATCAGCCCTGACAATTGGGTAATCGACCAGGCGAATCAGGATCGGCCGGGGAACAAAGATATCCAGCTTTCAATCCTCTACAACGCAAAAAGGAATTTGGATGCCTATGCCGATTGGCAGGAATATTTTCGCAAACAACAGCCGCCCATGCTGATCACCTGGGGCAAAAATGATGGAATCTTTACGGTGGAGGGTGCTGAACTCTTTAAAAGAGATATTCCCAACGCAGAGCTCCATCTTCTCGACACGGGCCATTTCGCGTTAGAAGAAGAAGTGGATCGGATTGGGTCGTTGATGCATGAGTTTCTCGACCGAACAATAAACACAACGCATGCCCAGCAAGTGAATAGGCTCTTTACGAAACAGCTTCCGGAAGCACCGGGTAAAAAGATTGAAGTCATTACTGTCAATTACGGCCCAGGAGCCGTCGACACGATCCACCGGCATGATGCGCACGCGGTTGTCTATGTTCTCGACGGGGAAGTTGAGATGCAAGTTCGTGGAGGCACGCTTCAGCGGCTTGGTCCCGGGCAGATATTTTACGAATCACCTGAAGACGTTCATACCGTAAGCCGTAACGCGAGTAAGACTAAACCAGCGAAGTTCGTCGTATTTTTTATCAAAAATGAAGGAGCCCCGATTCTCACTCCCGTTCAATAGCTTCGGACGCGAGCATTGAATTTCTGCGATGAAACCATTTGCCTAAAGCAATATGCCCTATGTGGAGGCCACGTATGAATTCAAAAGCCGCGCAACTCAGAGAGAATGGGACAGAGATTGTCCGTTTGTTCGCACGGCTTGCGCTAGGAGCTTCCTTTCTATCCGCTGTGGCTGATCGGTTTGGCTTGTGGGGGCCATATGGAGCAAAGAACGTATCCTGGGGAAATTTCGCTCATTTCGTGGAGTACACGGGCAAAGTGACGTCCCTCTTCCCTAGTTCATTGACAGTGTCGTTTGCGTGGGCTGCTACCGTCGCGGAGACACTCTTTGGGATATTGCTTATCGCAGGCTTCAAAATACGAATGGTCTCCGTCCTCTCCGGCCTTCTCCTTTTGTCATTTGCTATAGGCATGGTCACAGGTCTTGGCATCAAGACGCCATTCGACTATTCGGTCTACTCGGCAGCCGCTGCGGCATTCTTACTCGCGTTCTGGGAGCCTGACCGATTCACGTTGGACAAGCTTCTGAATCGATTACGAAACTGAGCGCGAGATCCGACCACGAACAACACTTCGATATCGTGAACGCTCTCCGTAATAGACACCGTGAATTCAGGTCCCTCTCCATCCTGAAGGTGGCGCCTCAGTGACCAAGGCCACCATCACTACCACGATGAAAGCGACAAAAAGCCGACTTCTCCCGAACGAAGTCTCTATCGCGATCACGACCTCATTATCGACAGCGATGCTGAGCTTACCGACAAAGACCGCATATATTCGTTTCGGGGTCTCTTTGACTCAACGTCTCTACCGTGTGAATACCTAAAGACTAAAAGGCGCCCGGTTTCACGAGCGCCTTTTTGCCCCTTGAAAAAACAGCAAGCTTTCACCACGCAAATCTATCTCGATACTCAACGGAGCGAAGGAACGCCTTGACCATTTCCGCTTCGTGGAAGTCACCGTGATGTTCGTTCAGTTTGTTGAGCCAGAAGTTGAAGCCGCTTAGGTCATGGTCCGGACCTTCATCTGGATTGCGATGCAAATAGCCAAAGTATTGCATGAGAACGAATGCTGAATTTTTCTCACGGTGACTGAAGTCTTCGTTCTCAGCTGCTTTTCGCAAGACCGTTCCGCGAGTTTCCAAGCCGATGTCGAGGTGATGAATCAAATCCTCGCGCTCAACTTCGTTTCCTCTGACGCCTACGTTGTCAAAGATTCGATTGACGAAGTCGCGATTCGAGAGGCTGCCGAACTGTGCCTGAAAGTCATCACGCTTAATCCAACGTTCCGCCGCTTCGCGTTTGTTGTTTTCCAACACCTGTTGCCAGCCAACCTGATTCACCACCACGCCACGTGAGATCAGCTGGGCTTCCAACAGGAAGTCATTCCGGCGTGGCATTGCGTTGAATGAAGCCTTGCTGAACCGGTAGAGCAGGAAGCTTGTATCTTGAAATTCGGTAGACAAGAAGAACGCGCCGGATGTGTTGATTCGTGCACGCTCGCGACAATCCGAGTCATCCGCGCAGCCTGATATCTGGCCCTTCCAGAAGTCGAGGCCAGCATCGTCTGCTTCGCGATTCAGAAAGTCACGGTAGTGTTGCTCGACAAAGTAGTTCGTATCGTCGATGTCATTACCAGGAATTATGCTACTAGCTGTATTGAAAATCCCGCTAAGAATTGTGGCACCGTTCGCATTCGTAATTACAACACTGGAGAGCGTAGTTACCGATGGGACAATCGAACCTCGTTCGGTGTCGAGTTCCAACTCAGTCTCTAGCATGGCATTGAGTGTGATTTCTCCAACCTTAATGTTATCGACAAGCACGTTGAGGATAGTTCCGGCCGTAAGGTTGACTCGTTCAACTTCTACGTTCAGCTTTTTGCGACCAATGCTTCGGACTTCAAACTTGGCATGACCTTTTGGACTCAGTCCACCAATTGGAGCTCCAGCAAGCCGAGATTCCAGTCTAGTTTCACCAGTCGGGTTTGGCGTCGGTGTAGGCGACGGGCTAACACCTGGGCTCGGTGTTGGTCCCGGACTAGGAATGTTTGAGAAAGAGCCGGCAACGATTGTTAACCCTGCAGTATCCGTAAATACGACGCGGGTGCGGCTATTTATTTGCGGCACGGTCTGACCGTCGCGAGTTTCTAATTTCAGTTCGCCGATCGATGCGAGCAGCCTCAACGTACCAACCTTTAACTCGTCAACGAACACGTTGAGGACGGTTCCGTCCGCCAGGTTCACATTCGAAACCTTACCTTCGAACTTGCGGTTTCCGTCCGAGAAAACAACGAATTCTGCTTCACCTTTCGGCACAACACCATTGATTGGTGCCCCTGCAAACTCGGCTTCAATCTTTGTGACCACCGTCGCCCCGCCTGATGAGCCGTCGAAAGCGTTGGCCCGCATTACTGGAACTGCGATTGCAGTGATAACAAGAACTACGCTTAGAAAGTAATGTTGGAAAAGTTCGTTTTGTTTTGAACGCGCAGCAAATTGAAGAGTTTTCATGATCTGTCTCCGAAATCTGATTGGGAATTTTTCGCACCTCATGGGTGCCTTCGAGACAGTGCCGGTGGACAACCGGGAAATACATTGGTGGTAAGAAAACTAATTCAGTCGGGCCTGGGTTGTTTTAAAACGGTCCAGAGACTGGATTCCTAAATTCCATGGTAACTGCAGTTAAGCTTCCGCGAATGCAAAGCGACGACGCGCAACTGTTAAAAGCTTGCCGCCAGGGTGACGAGTCCGCATGGGAATCCCTAATTAAGCGGTATCAAAAGCTGATTTATGCGATTCCCAGACGGGCAGGACTGAATGATGACGAAGCCGCTGACGTTTTTCAGGAGGTATTCGCCACTTTATTTACGAAGCTTGACTCGATTGAAGAACCAAATCGGCTCCATGCCTGGCTTGTTACGACGGCACGTCGGAAAACGTGGAGAGTGATATGCAAAGCAAAGAATTTCGAGCAATTCAGCGGCGAGGATGAGGATGAAGAACGACCGGACGAACTGTCAAACATCCCTGATCAGGCCGTTCTCCCAGACCAGGCATTGATAGAGCTGGAAGAGCAACATGAAATAAGGACCGCGGTCGCTGCGTTGGACGACCGGTGTCGTAAACTCATTGAATTCCTGTTCTATCGTTCCACTCCACCAACATATGCAGAAATAGCTCAAGAATTGGGGGTTCCCGAGGGTAGCATCGGGCCCACTCGGGCCCGGTGCCTTTCAAAAGTTCTACGCTTATTAGAAAAGCCATGAGGATGTATTTTGGTCAGAGCTGGTGAGACTGTGGGTTGGAGTAGGGACCGAATTGAAATGGACCTAAATTTGAGATGACCTTTTCTAAACACATACCCCTCGAAGATCTGACTGATCTTGCCGAACAAATCAATACTTCGACAAATCGCGAAGCGATGCTGTCGCACCTCGAAACTTGCGCCAATTGCACTAAAACTTTTGATCGGTTGCAACACGTTGTGGGGCTGATGAAAAAAGATACTAGCGAAGATGCGCCCCGAGATGTTCTTCAACGCGCCCTCAACATATTTGGTGCCCCTGAACGGGTGTCGCTATTGAAAAAAATCGTCGCCGCTTTGAGCTTCGACAGTTTTACGCTCGAGCCAACGTTCGGAACTCGGTCCGGTCAATCAGAGGCGCGACAGTTGATTTTCTCAGCCGACGAAAACGACATCGATCTACATATTTCAGCCCAAGAGAACAAATGGGTTATTGCCGGTCAGGTGTTTGGCCAGGGTTGTAAGGAGGGTGAAGTTAACATCGAGGGCGAGAATGTTTCGCTTTCAAGTGCGCTCAGCGATTCCTGCGAGTTTACTTTTCCTCCTGTGCCATCT
>DATIBX010000020.1:0-6647 GCA_035457105.1 Pyrinomonadaceae bacterium | reverse complement strand
GACTGATAAGTCGTAGGAAATCTGCTCGCCTGTTTTTATGTGGACGCGAATTTGACCGTTCGGTGATTGGAGTTCATAACCAGCGCCTTGTTGTGCGATAACGACTATTGGCAACAACAAGCTAAGAGCGAGGGCTTTGAGCATCGACAGACATCTCCCATTTTGAGTGCGCCGGCCGGGCGGCGCTTTATATGCAGGCCTGAAGGTCTTCGCTGGAGATCGTAAGAAAGCGCCACCGGGCCAGCGCACTCCAAGGATCAGTGACTCTCGCGTGGAACATCCAGCCCGCTACGACCAATTAGAAAGTCCAGATCCGCTCCACGATCGGCTTGCGTTACATGATCGTAATACAGTTTGTAATAGCCTCGCTCGGGCGGAGGCGCCGGAGGTTTCCAGGCTGCGGTGCGTTTTTCAATCTCCGCATCACTCACTTCCAGGTGCAGTCTACGTCCTTCGACATCGAGATCAATCTGATCACCATCCTGGACCACGGCCAGTACGCCTCCCGCCGCTGCTTCCGGTGCGATGTGCAACACGACCGTGCCGTATGCCGTTCCGCTCATGCGAGCATCTGAAATGCGAACCATATCGGTTATGCCTTTCTTTAGAAGCTTCGGTGGCAGAGGCATATTTCCGACTTCAGCCATTCCTGGATAACCACGAGGACCACAGTTCTTCAGGACCATCACGCATGTTTCGTCGATGTCTAAATCCGCATCATCAATCCTGGCGTGGAAATCTTCGATGGACTCAAAAACTACTGCTCGACCACGATGTTTCATCAATTCAGGTGTGGCTGCCGATGGTTTGATAACAGCGCCGTTGGGACAGAGATTGCCCCGGAGGACAGCGATCCCGCCTTCTTTAACAAGTGGCTCATCTATCGGTCGAATAACGTCGCGATTGTGGCAGAGCGCTGCTGCAGTATTTTCTTTGATAGTTTTTCCATTCACGGTTAACGCGTCGCCGTGAATTCGCTCACCCAGGTCCCGGATAACAGCGGGCAGACCTCCAGCGTAATAGAAATCCTCCATTAAGTATTTTCCTGACGGCATTAAATTGACCAGGCAGGGAACGTCGCGTCCCACTCTGTCCCAATCGTCGAGCGATAGTTCGACGCCTATCCTTCCGGCGATAGCTATCAGGTGGATGACCGCGTTGGTAGAACCGCCAATTGCGCCGACGACGCGAATTGCATTCTCGAAAGCCTTGCGAGTCAGGATCTGCGACATGCGCAAGTCTTCGTGCACCATCTCGACGATACGGCGGCCGGCGAGATGGGCCAGCGCATAACGTCGCGCATCAACCGCGGGAATTGCGGCATTAGTGGGCAAGCCAATTCCGAGAGCTTCAACGACGCTGGCCATCGTCGAAGCGGTTCCCATCGTCATGCAGTGTCCATCGGAGCGGTTCATACAACTTTCCGCTTCGAGGAACTCGCACTCAGTCATCTCGCCGCTGCGAACCTCTTCGCTGAAGCGCCAGACATCGGTTCCTGAGCCGATATCCTTGCCGCGAAACTTTCCGTTCAGCATTGGACCACCTGAGACCATCAGTGCCGGCAGGTCACAACTTGCTGCCCCCATCAGTAGAGCTGGCGTAGTTTTATCGCAGCCTGCCAGCAGCACGACTCCGTCGATTGGATTCGCGCGAATAGACTCTTCGACATCCATACTGACGAGATTGCGAAAGAGCATGGCAGTCGGACGCATGAGTGTTTCGCCGAGCGACATCACCGGAAACTCCAGGGGAAAACCGCCTGCTTCGTAAACACCACGCTTGACGTAATCTGCGATCACTCGAAAGTGTGCATTGCAAGGCGTTAACTCGGACCACGTGTTGCAGATGCCAATCACCGGTCGCCCGTCAAAAAGATGATCAGGTAATCCCTGGTTTTTCATCCAACTGCGATGAATAAAACCGCCCTTATCTCTTGGACCAAACCATGCTGTACTACGACGCTTCATTTATGTATTTCCTTAATCAGCCAGGACCTCTTTCAGCTCCGCTGCGGGTTTCCGCTCCTTACGAGTCGCTCGCAACGCGAGTATCAAAAACGAGGCGATGAGCGCAGACAACGACAAGTAGAGTATTCCGCCGATGTAAGAATCTGTCTTTTTGCTTATGTAACCAACGACGTATGGTCCAACAAAACCACCAAGATTTCCGAATGAATTGATCAATCCGATCGAGGCTGCTGCCGCTGTACCAGTTAGAAAACTGGTAGGCAGGGCCCAGAAACCGGGAAGATAGCCGGCGGTTCCAGCCGCTGCCAAACAAAACATTGCAATTGCAAGCGGCGTGATGTCGCCCGCCACGACGCTCAGTAATAGGCCTAAACTAGTAGTCATCATTGACAGGGCTGTATGCCAGCGACGCTCCCCAGTTTTGTCAGAATGCCATCCCATTACGAGGATCGAAAACAGACCAACACAATAGGGCAAAGCGACGATGAGTGAGACGATGAAGTTTGGGAAATCCGATAGTTTCTTAAGGATTGAAGGAAGCCAGAAATTTAGACCATAAACCGCAGTGACCATGAAGAAATAAGCCAAAGTCAGGAGCAAGACTTCGCGATGCCTGAACGCCTCGAGTATTTTCAGCGGGTGCTTTGCATGTTTTATCGACTTTTCCTTTTCTAACTCTCGTATTAACCATTCCTGCTCGTCCTTTGGTAACCAACTAGCCTGACGTGGCCAGTCAGTGAGATAAAAGAGTGTCACGATGCCCATCACGATTGCTGGAATTCCTTCGAGGATAAACATCCATCGCCAGCCCTCGATCCCCAGCCAATTGATCTTCAGTAACAGACCCGAAACTGGTGAACCAACGATGTTCGACACAGAAATTGCCGCCATTAGAAAGGCCACCGCTTTAGCTCGATCCTGGTAGCGGAACCAGTGACTGAGATAGACGATGATGCCGGGAAAAAAACCTGCTTCAGCCGCACCTAAGAGAAAACGAATTATGTAAAACTGATTTTTGGAGTGGATGAATCCGGTGAGTATCGCGAGGATGCCCCACGAAACCATAATGCGCGCGATCCATCCTTTAGCTGTCCATTTCTCGCAGAGGATGCTGCCCGGAATCTCGAGGATCACGTACCCGATGAAAAAAATTCCGGCTCCGAACCCTATGATGTCATCAGTGAATCCAAGTGACGTTTTCATGCCGCCCGGCGCTGCAAAACCGACGTTTACTCGATCCAGGTAGGCAATGACGTAAAGTGCGAACAGGTAAGGCATGAGCCGGCGCGTAACGCGTCGCCGGCATCTGGCAGCAATGCCTTGATTGCTCGAGACTGAAGTTAGGGTGGTCACTGAATTGATCTCTTTAATAAGGATGGAATCATTTGATAATTATGAATTGAGATTTGAGAATTTCTATTTCTTTTTCGTATTTGTGCCGTGACAAATAGCAATTCTCAAATCTCAATTCATAATTATCAAATGACTTGGACCATCGCAGCATTGTTAACCTCTCACTACGCGATGTGCGCTCCCTGAGCTTCAACGTACACCGCATACAAAGACTGACTGGCAGTTATGAAGAGGCGATTTCGTTTAGGGCCACCAAAACAGACATTGCTGGCAGTTTCGGGCAGCTTTATATGGCCAATTCGCTGGCCGTCAGGTGCAAAGACAAATACCCCGTCAAAACCGTCTCCCGCCCAGCCAGCGCTGGCCCATATGTTTCCATCAGTATCGGCCCGAACGCCATCGGTACCGCCCTTTAATCCATTTATTGTCATATCCGCGACAAATGGTTTCGCGTTCTGGATCCTTTTCGAGTCGATGACATCCCAGACGCGAATGCCCCCGATCTTTCCGGTGTCGACGATATATAGCTTCTTGTAATCGGGTGAAAAGCAGAGACCGTTGGGTTTATCGAGCTCATCGGTAACCATATCGACCTTCGCCGTCGCTGGATCGATTCGATAGACTGCCTCCTTGATCTCAAGCGGGGCTTTGTTGCCTTCATAGTTCACCATGCTGCCGTAGCCGGGATCGGTAAACCAAATCCCACCGTCGGGATGGACCACAATGTCGTTAGGTGCGTTGAAAGGTTTTCCTTGCCATTTGTCAGCCAGCACGGTGACCTTCCCGTTTTGCTCGTAGCGAACGACGCGGCGCATGCCGTGTTCACACGACAGTTGTCGGCCTTGATAATCAAAGGTATTTCCGTTGCTGTTATTAGCTGGATTTCGAAAGACGCTGACGTGTCCGTCGTCGTCGAGCCAACGCAGTTGCACATTACTCGCAATGTCGCTCCAGACCAGGTAACGGCCAACTCCATTCCATGCCGGGCCTTCTGCCCAGAGTGTTCCAGTGTGTAGTCGTTGAATCGCGGCGTTACCTAACTTGTATTTGGCGAAGCGTGGATCAAGAACCACGATGTCGCGATCTGGGTAGCGAACCGGCGGTGCGTTCTGGCTGTAGTCTCTGGCCTGGGACAAAACGTTCGTGGCGAGCAAAGCAGTTGTGATCGTGCCGCCGATGAAATGGCGTCGCGGCAGTTCGGTCCGTGGTTCATTGCTTTCGTTTTTCTGTTTCAAGGTCGCTCCTCGAGACTCTTAGTTTGCGGGCTTTTAGTCGACCGAAACTACAATCGGACAACAGCAACTCAGAGTTAATTCTTAAGCAGGGAACTCAAAAGCCGTTAGTTACAAAGGTGCGTAACTTTTGGAGTGAGGAATAAATACTACAAATTAGTCTTTACGCAAAGGACTTTGGCGTGCTTGCTTTAGAAGGACTTTGAAAATTCATGACAATTTTCCACAAGGCAGTGAGGGAAGTCAGGGATTATGTTCTGGTAAGCTAATGGATGGACAGTAGTGCTTCATGAAAACTTGATATTTACGGAACGAGCAATTGCAGTAGACCAGCGCAGTGCTAATTTCCCGCGGCGGAGGTATGAATGAAGATGAGAAGAACTTTCGGTACAGTTATTTCTGGGCTATCACTGTTGGTTGTTTTTCAGTTGTTCGGCACTCATTCAAAGGTCTATTCCGGTGAGTTTCATCATGGCGTTCAGGTAAATCGAAACCCTTCAACAACGTTTGATCCTAAGTCTTTCGGTGCGAAGGGTGATGGTAAAGCTCTGGACACGCCGGCAATCAACAAAGCTATCGATGCAGCCGCGGCAGCTAGCGGTGGAACAGTCTGGATCACCGCTGGTACTTATCGTTCGTTCTCAATTCGCCTGAAGAGCAACGTGACGCTTTATCTCGATCAGGGAGCCATAATCGTTGCCGCCGATCCGCATGACGGTGATGGCAAATATGACGCGCCAGAGCCGAACCAATGGGACCAGTATCAGGATTTCGGCCACAGTCACTGGCACAACAGTTTGATCTGGGGCGAGAACCTCGAAAACATTTCGATACTTGGACCAGGCCGCATTTGGGGGAAGGGTTTGGTGCGCAGTGGAAATCAATCCCGAACGAAAGAACAAAACGATGCACTGGGAAATTCCGATTCAGATCCTCGATCGGGTCCGTTTGGCTATCCAAACCCACGTGATGCTGTAGAGTCCGGGTGGGGAAATAAGTCGATCAGTCTGAAGCTTTGTCGCAACGTCATCATCCGAGATGTGACAATCCTTCATGGCGGGCACTTTGCGATTCTCGCAACAGGTGTCGACAATCTGACCATCGATAATGTCAAGATCGATACCAATCGAGACGGAATGGACGTTGATGCCTGTAAGAATGTGCGAATCTCAAACTGCACAGTTAACTCGCCGTTTGACGATGGCATCTGTCCCAAGAGTTCATTTGCGTTGGGGTATTCACGTGTAACTGAAAACCTCACTATCGCAAATTGTCAGGTTAGTGGTTATGACGAGGGTACTTTGTTGGATGGTACGTATAAACGCGACTATATGAATCAAAATGGAACGTTCAGCCCAACTGGGCGAATCAAATTAGGCACGGAATCTAATGGTGGGTTTAAGAATGTAGCCATCACAAATTGTGTGTTTGATTACTCGCGTGGCCTTGCACTCGAAGCGGTGGATGGCGCTTGGCTGGAAGACGTGGCAATCTCAAATATAACCATGCGAGATGTCAGCAACTCGCCGATTTTTATTAGACTAGGCTCCCGTAATCGTGGTCCAAAGGACACGATACGCCCGGGCGCAATCCGTCGTGTGATGATCAGTAACGTCGTAGTTTTCAATGCAGATCCGAGGTATTCATCGATCATTAGTGGCATTCCGGGAGTTGCAATTGAAGACGTGACCCTGCAGAACATCAGGATCTATTCGCAGGGTGGTGGGACAAGAGAACAGGCTTCTCGGGAACCTCCGGAAAAAGAGGACACCTATCCGGAACCGTCAATGTTTGGCGATCTTCCGGCTTATGGTTTTTTCTTTAGACACGTCAAAGGGTTGCAAATGCGCGATATTCAAGTCAAGTTTCTAAAGCCAGACTCGCGTCCGGCGTTCTGGTTGAATAACGTAACCGATGCCGAATTCTTTCAGGTTAAGGCCAACCGCGAGAGCGATTCGCCTATATTTCAATTGAAGAACGTATCAAATTTTGCATTACTGCAGAGTTGGCCCTTTTCGGATCAACGCCTGGAGAGGGTTGATCTGAAGAAGTTTTGACAAGCGAAGTAATGCGATTCGAAAACGCGGCGAGTAAT
>DATIBX010000019.1:0-5745 GCA_035457105.1 Pyrinomonadaceae bacterium | reverse complement strand
GTGTCTTTCGGTCGACTCGATTCTAAATAGTTGCTTGAAATCTGAGAACTCAAAAAGCGCCGCCGGGCCGGCGCACTCCAAAGTCAAATTTCTTCGGCGCCGTTGGCGGCGTTAGTAACGTAGATTTCGGGCAGCAACTTCGTCGCTTTGTAATAACCTTCAGCAATGTACGCTTTGAAACTCTTGACCTTGTCGCTGTCTACGAGATTGATAGTACAACCGCCAAAACCACCACCAGTCATTCTGGCGCCATACACTCCGTCGACCTCATGAGCTAGCGATACCATTAAATCCAATTCTCGACAGCTAACCTCGTAGTCATCGCGAAGACTGCGATGCGACTCGTTCATCAACAAACCAAAACTAGGCAGATTGAGCACTTCGAGCGCACCAGCGGCAGCAAGCGTGCGAGCGTTTTCCGTTATGACATGTCTGCAACGGCGATAGATTATCTCTGGTAACGCCTCGCGATGCTCTTCAAGTTGGACAGCGGAGACATCTCGAAGAGCGGTAATACCGGGCAAAAATTCAGCCAGCTTTTTTAAACCCGCCTCACACTCAGCGCGACGTTTATTGTACTCACTACCGGCCAACTCGTGTTTGACCATTGTGTTGCAAATAACCAACCTAATTGAGTCGGGCAGTTCAAACAACTTGAAATCCAACGATCTACAATCAAGCAAGAGCGCATGGTTGAGCCGTCCATTTAATGAAGCAAACTGGTCCATGATGCCAACTCGAGCACCAACAAACTCGTTTTCCGATTTCTGGCACAACTTTGCCAGCTCAACCCGGTCAATTTTCAAACGAGAATGCTTCACCAGCGAATAAGCAGTCACCACCTCAATTGCGGCTGAGGAACTGAGACCGGCGCCGAGCGGAATGTCACTGCGAATACGAATCCTCGCACCCTTCAGCCTATGACCCGCATTCTCGAGTGTGACAGCGACTCCAATCACATAGTCGCTCCAATGCCCGGTCGGACGAGGAAACTCAGCGTCGAGATTCAGCTCGATGTATTCATCAAACTCTTCTGAATAAATTTCTAGTCTACGTTCTTTGAGTGGGTGTAATTCAGCTCGCGTTGAAAAATCGATAGCGGCAGGCAGAACGAAGCCGGCGTTGTAGTCGGTATGTTCGCCTATTAAGTTGACACGACCAGGCGCTCTGAAGACACGAGCTGGTGGTAGGTTCTTTGGGTTTAACGAATTATGAAGGTTCTCCGGCGCCACTGGTTCTCCCATCGAAGCGAGCCGTGACCCTCAGGCTCACAGCTCAACTTTACGGAACCGGATTGGTAACGTCCAGAACAATTCTCCATGACCCGCTTTGTTTTTGCCAGATTCTTAAATAGTTGCCCAATTCTGTGACTTTCCCGCCCGGGTCGTTGGCCGGCACCGCTTCGTATGTACCTACCGTATAACCCAGGTCACCAGAGCGTGCGACGTCGCTTTGGGTTGGCTTCCAAACGAAATTCAGCTTGATAGCACTCAAATAACTTAAGGAAGCTTCGCGACCAACAAACGGGAGTCTGTCGTTTCGATAAAGTCTGATGTCAGAAGCAGAAAAAGAGGTGAAAGCTTTTATCAACCCACCCTTCAGGCCCTGATCGGAAAAGGCACGGTCCTGCGCGATCAATTTATTTTGCTCCTCGAGTACATTCACGAGCTTCGAAGGTTTGGGGGTGCGCTCGTCTGACACGTCCCAGAGTTTTAGAGGTCCTGCCGAATCGGGATGAGAGATACCGAGATCGACTGCAAACTTCCATGAGCCATCTGCCTGTTTTTTCCAGATAGTGACAAAGTGGCCGTATCCGGAAGCCTTTTCATCGCTTCGATCACTCTTAAATTCCCACGGACCCGTCGTGAAACCGAGGTCGCCTGACGCTGCCACGCGAGCGAAGACCGGCTGCCACGCGAGTAATGGATGTTTGTCTGATGCGGGTACAGGATGGTCCTGCATCCACTTCTTGCCATTGACAGCATTTGGGCGAAATAACAGCCCGTCGTCGGCAATGAAGCTCATAAAAGCATCGCGAGTATCCTTCTCTTCCGCTGTCTTGGAGAAAGCCTGCTCAGTTTGGACCATCTGTTTGAGCGGCGACGGTACGGTTTGCGCATTCGCGATTCCCGTGATCAGAACTGCCAACAATAAGATTATCAATAAAGATTTCATTGAACTCTTCCCTCTTAGTGATGTCCTGATCTGAACCTTTCTGTGTCACCTTAATGTTCTCTGTGTCGCTGTGGTGGGGCAAATTCCTAAGAGAGCATGACCCAGAGCCACAAAGGACACAAAGGTTGCACAGAATAGGCAAGTTGTGACACCCATTTTCTGGGCAGGGAAACTACCGTTGTAGTCGGAGATTCTCATTCTCAGTCTCAGACCCAATCGCAGTTTGTAAAACACTTTCGGGAGTCCATTCCTCGATTGGTTTTACCGGCGACAACTTCCCGCGGCTCATAACGGCCAACCGGTCGCACATACCGAATAACTCCGGGAGGTATGAACTCACCATCACGACCGCTTTTTGCTGAGCGGCACACTCAGCAATTGTTTTGTAGACCTGGGCCTTACTACCGATGTCGATCCCCCGTGTTGGTTCATCGAGTAACAGAACGTCGGCATCCTGATGGAGCAATCTTGCAAGTGCAACTTTTTGTTGATTGCCCCCGGACAACGACTGAACTGTCTGCTGTGGTCCGCGAACTTTGATCTTCAGGAGTTCAATCAGACGCCTGGTTTGTTGTTGTTGCTTTGCGAGATCGATCCAACCCCAACGAGAACAAGACGAGAACTTGGTCTGAGTAGTGTTGTCAGCAACAGAAAGATTCAGATTTAGTCCTTCACCTTTGCGATCTTCGCTGAGGTAACCCAAACCCTGAATTAGACGCACCGTCGCAGAGTTTTGTCCGCTGCCAGGATTTTTATTTTTCACTAACACTGATCCATTTTCCGAACGTTGTAGACCAAAAATTGCACGAAGCATTGGCGTCCGTCCGGAACCCATCAATCCAGCTATGCCGAGGATTTCACCTCTTCTCAGTTTGAAACTTGCACTTTTCAAAAGTGGCGGCGCACTAAGATTTGATACTTCGAGTGCAACCTCTGATTCATTTGATGGTCTATCACGTACGGGAAAGAGTGTTTCCTGAGTGCGTCCCACCATCTTGGCGATCAGCTCGTCGTCACTGACCGTTGATATCTGTCCAGTGCTCACGCTTCGTCCATCGCGCAAGACAGTAAAGCGATCTGCAATCTGTCGTACTTCCTCCAAAAAATGGCTGATATAGACTATGGCGATCCCTTCGGCGCTAAGTTTACGGATCAGTGCAAATAATTGAATGACATCGTTACGCTGCAAACTGCTGGTCGGTTCATCCATCAAGATGATACGAGCCTGCGCTGCCAGGGCTCGAGATATCTCAACTATTTGCCGAGCGGCAACCGACAGATTAGCTACTTTTGTGTTTGGACCAATATCTGCGTGATGAAATGTTTCTAATACTTCGCTGGTCCGTCGCAGCATCTGCTCCCGGTCAATCCAACCTGCGCGCGAAGGTTCCATTCCCATCAAGATATTTTCCGCCACCGTCAAGTGAGAACAGAGCGACAACTCCTGGTGAATGAGAGCTACTCCTTTGAGTCTGGCTTCGAGAGTACTTGCGGGCGAGTAACTGATTCCATCCAGCGACATCTCGCCTTTGTCGGGCTGCAGTGCACCCGCAATCACGTTCATGAGAGTGCTTTTGCCGGCGCCGTTTTCGCCTATTAAAGCGTGCACTTCACCTTCTCGGACTTCAAAGGTTACACCTTCAAGCGCGATCGTTGGACCAAAGGATTTGTGAATATCGGTAAGCTTTAGGTTCGACATGATTAGGGGGCCAGTCCCTTAAGGGTTAATTGTAAAGGTCGCGAGCCGGTGCTTGCGGACCCATTTCAGCTGTTACAGAGGAACGCGCTCGTCATCGATTATCCTGGATCATTCACCAAATGCGGTCAGATTCCAAAAAAATTCTTGCCGATGGGGATGATGGGGCGGCCGCGGAGTGCCGCCCCTACGACGAATCTTGACTTGATCTTAGACTCTCATTAGGATGCTGAACTCTACTCTGCGCCGTTATAAACAGGAGAATGTTCATACGATGCCAGTCACTTTCGCTGACCGCGTGAAGCTTCCGGACGATGTCTTGATCTCAAGTTTACAGGAAGAGTCTGTAATTCTAAATCTCGATACCGAGCGCTATTTTGGTCTTGACGATGTTGGGACAAGAATGCTTTCAGTGTTGACCATTTCCACTTCGATTGAGGCAGCTTATAACCTCTTGCGCCAAGAATATGAAGTCGATGACGATGTCTTGAAACAGGACCTGCTTGCTCTGGTAGATCAACTCGTCGACCAGGGTTTAATTGAGATTTCAAACCAATAAAGCTCAGCGGTTTGACCCAACACCGCGTTAGTTGTGATCACTTTCACCCCGGCTGCCAAACTTTCCGATTTCAAAGAGCAATGATTGGTAGACTATGGCTCCAAGCCTCGGTTTATTTAAGGCGATTCTTCTAAGAGCCAGGCAGCGGCTGCCTTACTTCTATCGCGGTTTGGGTCTCGTGTGGAATGTCGCACGTCCCTGGACCATCGCCTGGCTAATATTGCTCGTATTACAAGGGTTACTGCCCGCCGCGACTGTCTACCTGACAAAACTCCTGGTCGATAGTGTGGTCAGCGCTATTTCAGGAAATCCAGCCCGAGTATTGCCGCTCGTCTTGTTACTGGGCGGGGTAATAGTGCTAATCGAGATTGTTCGCGCCGCAATTAATTGGGTACGTGCAGTCCAAGCTGAATTAGTACAGGACCATGTGGCCAGCCTGATTCAGGAAAAATCTGTGGCAGTCGATCTCGCTTTCTATGAACTGCCCGATTATTACGACCATCTTCATCGAGCTCGGTTCGAATCAAATTCGCGGCCGGTAGCGCTTCTCGAAAACTTCGGCTCGCTACTCCAAAACGGTATTACGCTCCTCGCAATGGGGGCCATCTTGATTCCGCTTGGCCCATGGCTCTCGCTCGTCCTCCTGCTCAGCACGTTACCAGCGCTCTACGTAGTTCTGCGATATGCGCTCGTGCAGTACGAATGGAGGCTGCGTACCACACCATTGGAGAGGAAGGCTTGGTATTACGATTGGTTAGTCACCGGTGCGGACTCGGCAGCAGAAATTCGGCTATTTGACCTCGGCCAGTTCTTTCAACGCACCTATCAGCTGTTTCGCAATAAGCTCCGCACTGAGCGACTGCGTCTCGTGTTCCGACAAAATTTGGCTGAACTACTGGCCAGTACATTTGCGCTCGCAATCGCTGGTGTGGCGCTGGGATGGATGGCCTGGCAGGCCTCGCGCGGTCTTGTAACGCTCGGAGAGTTGGCCCTCATCTATGTTGCATTCAATCAAGGACAGCGATTGATAAGGACCTTGCTTGAAAGTGTCGGACAGGTTTACGCGAATGGGTTATTCCTGACAAACTTGTTTGAATTTCTCGATCTAAGACCAGCAGTCGAGTCCATCGGCAGCACAAAATTGGAGTTAGCGGGGTGCGAAGTCGGAATAGAATTCCATAACGTTTCGTTCCGTTATCCAAGTAGTCCGATTAAAACGTTGGACGACTTCAATCTTAAGATCCCGGCCGGAAAGCTCGCTGCGATCGTTGGACCAAATGGAGCTGGTAAAAGCACTCTGATAAAACTTCTCTGC
>DATIBX010000018.1:0-3736 GCA_035457105.1 Pyrinomonadaceae bacterium | reverse complement strand
GAGTGTGGTTATCGATGGGCCGAAGCTGACGGCCGCGAGATTATTGCTGAGGCTCTCATGTTGGACGTAGCCCAGTTCCTTCAATCTTCTACCGTCTCGAAAAAGAGGCCTCCGGAAGTTGTCGCACAGCTCTCCCAAGCCCGCGACGAGTTGAAGAAAGCGCAGAAGCTTCGAAAGCAGATGGATGATCCCGCGCTGGAAGAGACCAATTATCTCCTTGAAGGACTGAAGTCCGGTCAGCTCGGCTATTATCCTTTGACCCCGTTTGTTTTTGCTCCGGAATCCACCGCACCATCCAAAGCTGATCATCAGCACTGGGATGTTTTTGTGAGTTACAATTCTAAGGACCGTAAAGCAGCAAAATGGATCACGAACGAACTTCGCAATCGCAACCTGGCGGTCTGGTTGGATGAAAGGGAAATTAGAGGAGGTACGTCGTGGCAATCCGCTCTTGACCAGATTCTAAGGTCCATCCCGACAGCTCTGGTTTTGGTTGGTTCGTATCCTTTAGGATCGTGGCAAAAGTCAGAAGTCGAAATGCTTCTCATTGAACAAAAACGAAGATCGATATCTGTGATTCCGGTACGACTGCCGGGCGCTCCAAATCCTGAAGATCTCCCTCTGTTCCTTCCGACTCTCAACAGTGTCGACTTTACGAGTGTGGATTCTACCCCGCGCGATCTCAAGGTGATTGAGAGGCTCCTCGCGCTGTTACCTATTCAGAAATAATTTTTCTTTTCTAACCAACCAGATTGTTGGCCGGCTGACTCACGGTCTCTTAGCTGCACGTGTCCGCAACCAGCGAATCTGCCCCCGATGGTTGATTTCGTGCGAAAAGATGTGGAACCACTTGAAGTAATTGTTCACGCTTTGCCCGTTCCCCAGGGATGTCTGTTCTTCGAGCCACGAATCCTCACGCTGCCCAAGTTCATCGAGCGTTTTTGCCCGAACCTGCTGCAGCCTGCTCAGGTAATAATCTAACTCGTGTCCGCTGATTTCGCGCTTCGCTCTCTCACCTAAATCGAGCGCGGCACCCCACTCGTGCTTCTCCTGCTCGGTCAAATCCCGAGCATAGAAAGTCGCTGCTTGATAACCTACTTCCGCCGCGGCGATGTGCAAGAGGAGCGCGCCGATGGAATTGGTCTGCGGGTCGTGCAGGTAGTCAAGTTCCTCAACGCTTAAATCCGCCACCGCGGTAAGTGTGGTATGTCGCGCATAGTTCATCATCGAAACCAGGCGACCGATTTGCGGAGTAAAGCCGGCAACGTCACCGATTAGATAGAGCTGGCTCTTATCCATACTTCGCGTTCAAGTCCGCAGCTTAATAATGAGCGAGTCCATATAGCTTTAACGTATTACAAGACAATCCCGCAAAGGTGCCATGCTTGTGCCTTTGCGGGTGTTGTGCCTCTTTGCTATTCGGTGTGTTGTTGCAAAAGTTCTAGCGCCATTCTCAGCATGTCACGCCGTTTGAGCCTCCCGCAGTCGTGGTGCCACGACTCGGCTTGTCCGGGAACCTCGACGTGCATCCACCAACCCTTGAGTTTTGGAAAATCACCCTTCGCGGCACGAATCCTCCGGGTGTTCATCTTGCGATTAGGTTTTGCTTTGGTTGGACCAGAAGCCCATGGCAAAGGCATGTCATCGGCATTGTCCTTCCAATCTTCGGTCGGAACCTGGAGAGGAATGTCGATGCCGTTACCCGCACAATACGCGAGAATGGCGACTGTCGGAATCAGCACCGGATCACTTGGAATCCAAAGATTAGTGGTTGCTTCCTTTGAACCACCCGTGAAGGCGGCCATCTCAATCTGAATCGAAGCCTGTGCGTTCGCGAAAACGGGCGCGTTGCCGACCAGCGCGGCGGCCTGGTGCATCAGTGACCGGCACTGAAGGATCCGGCCTTCGCCGACAATGAAATGTGGCGCACTAAAGTTTGCCTTGAGAGTTTTGAACGATCCTTCCACAGAAGGATTTTCGGTCGAGTGGAGCACGCCGATCTGTGTGTGAGAATTGAATAGGAATGGCTTTCCGCCCTTACGCGGGATGACTCGTTTTTCGACTTTTATCCCGAAAATTTCATCTGGAAATTCGATTACCATGGCAACTCCTTCGGCTGTCTCAGCCTAAAAACTGCAACCCTCGTTGTTAATGAGAAATCCAAGCAAAACGTTTCGCCGCTATGGAGCGACCTCTGATCTACTGGTGCGCTCGATACTCGCTTTCTCTCGCGCTGCATTCCGCTTCTGAAATCAATCGACCGAGCTATCAAAATGGTTCTGAAGGAATCCTTGCTCGTGCTTGTACAGCTCGGGTGCGCCACCTGGTGATCAGCGCTCAAGTCTTTTATAGGCAATCGCCACACCGGCATTCACGCGGCGCGTGCTTCGGTTAGAATTATAGATAAATGAGTCAGAGCTTAATCGAGAAACTTCGCACTTACATCGAATTTAACGAAGACGAAGAACGATTTATCGACAATGTTTTCAGAGTAAAGCATTTCGCCAAAGGCGAGCATTTCCTTTTAGCAGGCGATGTCTGCCGCGAGGCAGCTTTTATCGAAAGCGGGGTTTTCCGGTTTTACTTAAACACCGGCGAAAGGGACGCCACTTATTACTTTGCAGCCGAAAACGAGTTCATCTGCGACTATCCGAGCTTTCTCCCGCAACGCCCATCATCCATTAACATACAGGCACTCGAAGCGGCGGAAATCCGGGCCATCAGTTTTGATGATTTACAGAGGTTTTACCGACAGGTCACTTTCGGCGAGCGTTTCGGTAGATTGATCGCGGAAGAAATATTCGTCGACTCAATCCAGCAGCTTACATCCTTTTATCAGGACAAGCCCGCTGTCCGATACCAGAATTTTGTTCATAGGTTTTCGCAACTTGTCCAGCGTCTTCCGCAGTATTACATCGCCTCGTATGTAGGAATCGAGCCTCAGTCCTTGAGTCGCATCCGGCGACGGTTTCTCTCAAAAAAATAACCCACAAGAAGATCTGATCCTTTATTAACCGAGGTGAATGACCACCTCCCTATTTCTCTTCATTATTGATGTGATGGAGGGAAATACAGACATGAATACATTCGAACTAAGAAAATACTCGGCTCTCTTTTGGTTCACGCTAGTCATTCCAATTGGAATAATTGGTGTTGGCATCAACTTCATACTCAATCCGGCCGGTGCGTCGGCGGCCTACGGTGTTCCGATCCACGACCCCGCTGCTTTTCCGTTTATGTGGATTAAGGGCATTCGGGACATTTGTTCGGGCCTCGTCATACTTCCATTTCTGTTTAGTGGAAATCGACGAGTGACTGCGATCCTGTTCGCGATTTCTATATCAATTCCGTTCTGTGATGGCCTTGTCATCATCGGTAATTCAGGTCTTGCGGCCCCTCTTTTTGTTCACTGGGGAACTGCGTTTTACATGGGAATCGTTGCCGCGTTTCTCCTGCGCAGGAAGAAAATCTAATTCGTGTTTCTATGATTCATAGGCGAGGTCTTAAAAGCTGAACAATGTCCGAGCGTCGCTCGTATTGACATTCTATATGAAAACCTTTATCTGTACTTCCTACAGACTGTCTATAGGAGAGATACATGGCGGGAAGGCAAGTTGACCTGTTGCAAGGGACCCTCGATCTGCTGGTGCTGAAATCGTTGGCGCTTGGTCCGCTGCACGGACTGGGTGTTTCACATCGAATCGATCAGATCACGAAGGGAACCTTCAAGGTCAAA
>DATIBX010000017.1:0-12414 GCA_035457105.1 Pyrinomonadaceae bacterium | reverse complement strand
ATTGGATTCCAGAGGTACCGGCGAGGTTTGCAGTACCGGCTACTACGTCAACTACTGAGTTATAGATCCACGCCATGAACAGCGTCGAAATCACCGAGACTGAGGCAACTCCAACTATTGCACGGCGGCTGTAACTACTATATCCGGCCGCGACAGCGGTGATGGCTGCCAGAATTACCGCCGGGCCAGCGTTACCGGTAGCTGACCCTGAGTACATGATGATCGCAAGGAGTACAAACCCATCGCCGACCGATTTGTGGGACCACTTTCGCCGCTGCTCATCAGTGACTGCGACCGAGAATCCGGCCGAGATAAAAGAGAGTAAGGCGATCCCTACAAACGATAAAAGGCCAGCAGGCGCTGACCAGGGCAGACTCAAGGTGCTGATCGCGCCCCAGATGACTAGTACCAGGCAGATAGGAGCGACGCACAGCAATAGAACGGTGCTATTCCGATTGAGGGTCGACATCTTGGGGCTACGTCCTTCCTGAAGGTAGCGGACCAAACTGCTTGCCTACTCTTTCCGCTTGAATTAAGTGTGCGGGGAAGGTTTTATCGCACCTTGCGTACCACTTAACTGGCTTTTTGACTTGAATTTGCGAGGGGCTAGCCGCACTAAACCTTCGCAGGTAAGTGTGCCCAACATTGTTTGGCACAGGTTTAACTATAGCCATATCAGGATGTTGCCGTCAAGGGAAGGGGTTGGTTTGGCAAAGCGTTGGCGGGAGGATTGGCTCCATTTTCCATATATCATTTTTCATTTCTCATTTTCCATTTCGTCTGGTTAATAACAATTTAAAGTGAGCCGCTGCCACTGCGCTCCGGTAATAACTCATGTGAACCGCTCCCGACTCCAGCTAACCTAATATTCAAGGCTGGCAAGAGTCAGTTACCGGAAACGCGGTAGAGCTGGCTGTATCTCGAATTACTAATTCCGTTTTCAACGAACTCCAAATGGAAAATGGGAAATGATAAATGGAAAATGAACCTCTTTCGAAACCATTTGATTCTGGCTCAGCCCAACTGGCCTTTCTCACTTTTCGAGCAGTTGGTCCATAAATGTGCTCATTCCAGTAGCAGGAATTTTGCAGGTGTAGTTCTCACAAACATAAGCAGTGACTGCCGAGCCCTCGATAACTGTGCGGTTTTCCAAGAGACGGACCGGAGTTTGATCAATCTCCTCTTCC
The DNA here is from genome assembly GCA_035457105.1 of Pyrinomonadaceae bacterium. Lineage (GTDB taxonomy): Bacteria > Acidobacteriota > Blastocatellia > Pyrinomonadales > Pyrinomonadaceae > PSRF01. The sequence goes on along the minus strand of DATIBX010000017.1, from coordinate 11,227 downwards.
AACGAAGCGGCGACAACCTTGTTAGGGACAAACTCTCGCCACGTGGCGCCAATAAACTCCTTCAGTATCTCGCGATCCTTGGCGATCAAAGCAACCTCTTTCTTGCTCGCCAACAAGAACTCGGCGACTGACAGCGCATATCCAAATCCCGAGGGATAGCGACGGGCGGAATGAGCGACCTCTCGAAGCACCGCTATTCCGAGGTTGCGATAGCTCTCTTTATCCAACATGATGCTCAATCGCAGAAGGACGCCCGCGGCTACTGAATTTCCGGCAGGCGTCGCATTATCAAAATAGTCTTTCGTCCTGACAATAAGGTCTTCGTGATTCTTACCGGTGAAGTAGAAGCCACCCTCCTCATCGTCCCAGAACTGCTCGACCATAGTTTCGGTGATTTGACTACAGCTCTGCAGCCACTTTGATTCACCGGTTGTTTCGTAAAGTGTTAGCAGGCCTTCAGCGAAGAATGCGTAATCTTCAAGGTAGGCATTCAATTTGGCCACACCGTCTTTGAATGTGCGCAAGAGCCGGCCATCTCGCCAAATCTCGCGCAAGAGAAAATCCGCGTTCGTCCGGGCGGCTTCTGTATAGTCAAGACGACCCAGGATTGCGCCTGCCTCGCTGAAGCTTGCGAGCATTAGTCCGTTCCAGGCGGTGAGAATCTTCTCGTCACGGTCGGGCTTTGTTCGCGAGTTCCGGATCTTTAACAGCTTGTCTTTGCTTTGTTCTATGATCTCGGTCAGTTGTCTCTCATCCAGATTTGCCGCCCGCGCCTGTTCTATCAGCGAGTGGGTCACGTTTAAGATATTCTTGCCCTCAAAGTTTCCTTCGTCAGTTACGTTGAAGTAGTTACAGAAAAGCTCTCCGTCACGCTTTCCGAGTGCTTCAATAATCTCGGCGCGTTCCCAGACGAAAAACTTGCCTTCATGGCCCTCAGAGTCGGCATCCTGCGTGGAATAGAATCCACCCGCCGGGCTTGTCATTTCCCGAAGGACATAATCGAGAATTCCCACGGCCGTAGTGCGGGCTAACTCGGATCTGGTGAGTTGAAAATAATGCAAATAAAACCGAGATAAGAGAGCGTTGTCGTACAGCATTTTTTCGAAGTGCGGTACGAGCCACTTCGCGTCGGTCGAATAGCGATGAAATCCGCCCCCCAGTTGATCGTAGATTCCGCCGTGGGCCATCTTTTCTGCCGTGTTGTCGATCAGGTCGAGCGTATCGATATTCCCGGTCCGCCAGTGCATGCGTAAGAGAAATTCCAGAGACATCGCAGGGGGAAATTTTGGCGCACCACCAAATCCACCGTTACTGGAATCATAGTTTTTAACGATGCCCACGTATGCCGCATCGAGCATTTCAGTTTCAATTGCCTGATCATCTCGGTCTGATACGCTCATTCGTCGCAATTCAGCGAGCAGGCTATTTGAAGTCTCAGCAATGTCGGTCGGTCGAACCCGGTATGCCTCTGCCACGCTGATCAGTATGCGAGGGAACCCGGGCATGTTGTAGCGATCTTGAGGAGGAAAATAGGTACCGCCGTAGAAGGGAACTGCTTCAGGAGTCAAAAAGACAGTCATGGGCCAACCGCCGTGATGAGTCATCATCTGGACGGCATTCATGTAGATGCTATCGAGATCCGGCCGTTCTTCTCGATCAACTTTAATATTGACGAACAATTCATTCATCAATTTCGCAATTTCTTCGTTTTCAAATGATTCGTGAGCCATGACGTGACACCAGTGACAGGCTGAATAACCAATGCTCAACAGTACCGGCTTATTCTCCTCACGAGCTTTTTCGAATGCTTCGTTGCCCCAGGGATACCAGTCGACGGGATTGTGGGCATGCTGGAGAAGATAAGGACTCGTCTCGTTAATTAGGCGATTTGTAGATTGTTTCATGATTGCTACTACTCTTTGAACCAGTAGGGCGTTTTCTTCGCCCAGGATGTATTGCCGTATTTACGATGCAGGAGATCAAAAGCGGCTTTGGACCAACGACCGGAATTGGCGTCAGTACAACCGTGTCGAGTTGTGGTCACCGCAAGGTGGAGGGCTTCTGCGACTCGGGGATCGCCAGGATTCTTCGTGGCCCAGTTGATTACCTGCTGGCACAGATAATTTGGAGCGCTTCCGATCGCTGAGATCGTCTGAAATTGTTTTGTCCCGCTTGCCAGTAATTGCGGACTTAGAAATCTTGGCGAACTAACGGCCTGGGACGTAAACGGTTTGCTTTCGCCCTTGGTCTCACCCGAATTAGGGACATTTGAATAGGTAGCCGAGCACCACCAGTTATCGCGATAGGTATCGCGTTCGTTCAGAGGAGTTTCTCTACCGATACCTTCGTCGACGACTGGCTCCATGCCCGGAGTTTTAAGCCAGAGGTAGATGGCAGCGAATTGTTTGGCGTCCGGGCTCGTCTCTTTCTCAAAATCGATGACCAGGCTACTAAGCGCCGGCACCAGATCCTTCAGGGTTGGGGCAACTGCGGCAGCAGTCTTCAGGTCGTCGAGTACAACAGCTCTGATGAATGTTGCCTGGGTCAAATCGCGTCGCAGATTCTCAGGGAGTTGCGTCGTTGTTGCGGCTTCCTGTAGTAGAGAAAGCGGTAGCTGTCGATTCATTATCTGAGCTGCATCCTCGTCAAAAAATGGCTTGCCGGCAATAGACTTCGTTTCTTCCGGCGCTTCTTCAGTCGGTACTTCACGACCGTCGTCGTTCCAGCTCAGAGCTGCAGGCATTCGGGGAGCATTACTCAGGAAGTCGCTCAAGTTGGTAGCCATGCTGAATCTTTGGCCGATTAAGAGATTCTTCGCTGACTGGTCGAGCTGATCGCGATGGTCTTTTAGCACCTGATCCACGAGACGCCGGGCCTCAGCCGTTTTCCCAGACTCATCGAGAAGGCGAACAGCCTGAAACCGGGCAGAGGCAAATGCTTTTGAACTAGCAGGAACGGCTTGGGCCGCGGCGATCAGACTGCCGTTATTGCCGGTCTTGCCGTCCGCTTTTGCCAGGGCGGCGATTAGCCAGGCTTCAGAGTGAGTCGCTTGCCACCGCGTAAGCGCGTGTGCTTCAGCTGTATCTCCCGCTGATTGTAAATTGGCAATCCAATCAGAAAGATCGTCCGCCTGCATAATCTCGGTCGCGGTCGTTAGCTTTGCGGCGTCTTCTGTCTCCAGGAATTGATCCAACAATGCCGTGTAGTCCCAGAGATTCTGTTGGAACCGATTATCGCGATCTTGCAGCATCAGCGAGTGGGCCAATTCATGCAATCTCGACGCCGGATGTAGACGCACCTTTACCAGATCCATAAGTCTGGTTGCCGCACCGTGAACCTGATTCTGACTTTGGTTCTTAAGAATCTGGGTGAGTTGCGATTCAGCCTGAGTCAGAGCTTTTGCTTTTGCGTCATCTGGACCCAGGCTGGCTTTTCTGATTAACGTGCGCGCCACTAGATACGCGGCGTTCACTTTCCAGGGTGAAGATTGATCGCGTTCTATCGCTTCGAATCCGGCTCTCGCCTCATCAAAACTACCCGCGTAGAACTGTGCCGCAGCAATCTGATATTTGCGATCGGCGTCGGCGAGTTGATCTGAAGGGGTGGTTAGAAGAGGAGGAATTGAGGAACCTTGCGCGCAATTACTGAACACCTGGTCCTGAGCTGTAACCCACTCACGCAGCACTGGACTATCGCCGCCATATTTAGCGAGACGATCGTTGAGCGTCGAAATGGCTGTGTCGAAAGCATCTTTCTGGCAATTCAGGAAAGTTTCGTACTCGTTCGGCTTATCGCGGCTGCGATACACATCGATCTTGGGTGCCTCGTTTAGTCCCGGCACTTTCGCTCGAGCAAGGGACCATGCTTTAACCCATTCATCTTCATTCAGACTCCAGCGATACTCCAGCCGATCTTTCCAGAACTCGGTCAGAGTTTTCTGCTCAGACTCGGTGAAACTCGTTCCGTTGAGGTAGCGGTAGGCAACGTAGAGATACGAGCGCGCATAGGTTGGCTGCACAACCCCGATGTCGCCCCTGGCAAAGCTTTCGAGTGGATAACCGGGGTGGACCGTGTGAACAAATATCGCTTCAAGCGCAAATGGACCACACGCAAATGCTGACGTGTTACAGATCAGAGCGACCAGGAGAAGGGTTCCAATTAAACGGGTCAGTGTTGGGGTCATCTTTGGAAATCCTCGATTGCTTGCTTAAGCGAAATCGGAGTCCAGGGTTTAGGGCTAAACAGATAAAGCCGATCTACTTTAGGGGCAGCGATCAGTTCATCGGTTGAAACTCCGGCAGCGTGGTCACAAGGAGTGGCGAACGTATTGTTGCCTTCGGCTAAACGCGATGCGAATGCGCCACGTTCGACACCCATGCGAAACAACATCGGAACCGCCTCGCCGATGGGAAGTTCTTGCAGCCAGCGGTCGCCGGTGCACCAGGAAGCGAGAGCAGTTATCGATAGAGGTAGTGGAGAAATCTGTTTACTTACATCGACAATGAGTTTGCGGTAGAAAGATCGCTCGGACGTCGTGGCGTCAAAATCAATCTGGATCGCGGAAATATTCAACTCCTTGAGCAAAACTATCTCACCGACTAGTTGGTTGAGTTGCGAATCGGTTAACGCAGGCTTCTCAATTCGATCGGACTCGATGCGCACTACCGCGATTACTTTTGTGTTTGCAGGCAGTTCAAGTGGCTGCAGCCGAGGTCGAGTGATTACTGTTTGAGCAGAGAGAGAGAGTGTCTTCGCCAGGTACGCGACCCCGATTTTACGGGGATCGATGAACTTAAGATTCTCAGGTCGTTCCCAGGCCCAGATTACTGTTGTTGGGATCTCAGAGAGTTTTCGGACGTCGTCTCTTCCGCTGGAACGAAATGCGAAGATGCAAATTGCCGCGATGGTTAAAACGAACAGTGACCAAATGCTAGGTTTCAGCGTGATCCTCATGGCGATGCGGAAGTGTACACCAGGTACCGCTCCAGACACTGCTACGAAGTTTGGAAGAAAGAGCCAAATACGAAATCCACTAAAGACATCATGGTAAGGTCGGGCACTCGTTCAGTTTGACGCTTTCAGTCTCATTTACACGGAGCTTTAAGCTTGGGGAGAATGAGAAGGTTTGACTTTTCGCACGGTCTCGGAAGCCCCAATGAGACGTCACATTACAACAAGTATAAGGTCGTCGTCGTTTAGTCTAGTAGCTTTGTTTTGCTATACTCCAAACTGAATGGTCATTCATTTTTCCCCTACTCTAATTGCAGGAATTCAGAATAAATGGAACGTGAAACTCTAGACTTTGATGTTGTGTTCGTTGGTGCCGGTCCCGCTAACCTGAGCGGCGCGTTCCATCTTAACCGGCTGGTTAAGACACATAACGAAGCTGTTGCTAATGGCAAGCAAGCTGGACCAGCTTTGGGTGATATCGAAATTGCTGTCATTGAAAAAGGGTCTACGGTTGGTGCTCACATTCTTTCGGGCGCTGTTATGGATCCTCGTGCGCTGCGAGAGTTGATCCCGGACTTTGAGGAACAAGGCGCTCCGCTCGAGTCTCCGGTTAAGGAGGATTTCTTTCTTTATCTGACTGCGAAGCAGGCCATTCGATCACCAATAACTCCACCGCCTTTGAAGAATCACGGTTATTACATTGTGTCTCTTAACCGGCTAACCGCCTGGCTCGGAGAGAAATGCGAGGACGCAGGTGTCAATATCTTTCCAGAGTTTCCCGGCTCAGAACTGTTGTTTGATGATTCTGATCGCGTCGTGGGGGTAAGAACTGGTGATAAAGGAATTGATAAAGATGGGAAGAAGAAAGCTAACTATGAACCAGGCGTGGATCTTCGAGCGAAGATTACCGTCCTGGGTGAAGGCCCGCGCGGTTCCTTGACAAAAAAATTGATCGAACGACTTGGTCTCGATGAAGGAAAAGAACCCCAGGTCTACAGCATTGGGGTGAAGGAACTTTGGGAACTGCCTGATGATCGATACCCGGCTGGCCGCGTAACTCATACCCTTGGCTTTCCTTCCGACACGCAGACTTATGGTGGCGGCTGGATCTACGGGATGCAGAATCGCATTCTGAATATTGGGTACGTCACGGGGCTTGATTACAGGGATCCGCTCCTGGATCCACATGCAGAGTTCCAGCGATACAAAACTCATCCTTACGTTGCGAAGCTACTCGAGGGCGGAAAGATGATTCGCTACGGAGCGAAGACAGTTGCGATCGGTGGCTATTTTGCAATGCCTCGAACCTTCGCCGATGGAGTATTGATCACAGGTGATTCCGCCGGTCTCTTGAATTCGCAACGGCTCAAAGGAATTCACTCCGCAATCAAGAGTGGGATGCTTGCCGCAGAATCAATATTTCAAGCTTTGTTGGCCCAGGACTTTTCTGCAACTCAACTAAAGCGTTATGAGCAGTCGTTGCAAGACAGCTGGATTGTTCCTGAGTTGCGCAAAGTCAGAAATTTTCACGCGGGATTCAAGCGGGGGCGGTGGCTGGGAATTGTAAATGCCGGTCTCCAGTTTTTTACGGGAGGTCGAGCATGGGGAATTCTCGACCACGAAAAGGCGCAAGCTGGTCATCTTGAAATGAAGAAACTCTCAGCGTATGGCTATCGTGGAGACCGTTTAGAGCAGCGCTATGATGGACTCAAATTCGATGGCAAATTGACCTTCAACAAGGTTACGGATGTATACCACGCTGCGGTGGGACACGATGAGGACCAGCCCGCTCATTTACATGTTTTGGACACCAATATTTGCGCGACGAGGTGTGCGGAAGAGTACGCCAATCCCTGCCAAAGATTCTGTCCGGCGGCCGTTTATGAAATGGTAGACGATGGAGGAACGGGAAAAAAACGGCTCCAGATTAACTTCTCAAACTGCGTCCACTGCAAGACATGCGACATCATGGATCCCTACCAGATAATCAACTGGGTAACACCGGAAGGTGGCGGGGGACCAGACTATAAAGGAATGTAAACGAACCTATTCAGCAGGCGATAGAGCACGGCCGTCCTGTTTAATGCTGAAGTGAACTCGACCGCGGATAACTTCTTCCAACGCGATGCGAGTAGGTTTGTGCTTTTGAGGATCGATTTCAATACGAGGTTGAGCTCCTCGCTGTAACTGTTTGCTGCGTTTTGCCGCAAGTATGATCAGGCGATACTTGGAATCTACTTCTGGGGTCTCGCGGCTTTCTACTTCAGTTTCTGCTAACTCGGTCGATGTCGGCATGCTACTCCTTTTCGGATTGCTTTCAATCACTTCAAACCACCCAATTTAAACTTCTCGATAACAGCGTTGACCAGGGTCTCTTGTCGCACGCACCGTGCTCGTTCGGCATCGATAATCGATGCTAGTTGCGCTGCTGCCCGATCGAGTCGGTCGTTAAGGATAACGTAGTCGAACGCTGTGTATTGACTGAGTTCTTGTGGCGCGTTACGCAGCCGAATCTCAAGTTCCTCAGGAGAATCGGTTCCGCGTGCGATTAATCGGTCGCGAAGCACTTCATAAGACGGTGGCAGTATGAAAACGCTGATAGAGTCGACCAGCAGTTTGCGAACACTGGCAGCTCCCTGGACGTCTACTTCAAGGATAATGTCGACGCCGTTCCCTGTCTCCTCGAGTATTTGTTGTTTCGCCGTCCCGTACAGGTTTCCGTGGACATTGGCCCATTCTAGAAACTCACCGGCTGCCACCATTTCCTCGAAAGTATTCCGGTTTACAAAGAAATACTCGCGGCCCTCAACTTCACCGTTACGAGGCGCGCGAGTAGTGTAGGAAACAGAATAGCTTAGATTAGGCACAACATCCAGCACGGTTCGAATGATTGTTCCTTTACCACCACCGGATGGTGCGCTCACGACGAAAAGCGTTCCGCGGGTTGAGCTTCCAGCAATTGTCTTCTGCGAAACCACTTCCGTTACTCTACTCGACATTTTGAACCTGTTCCCGAAGTTTTTCGACCTCTGCCTTAATTGCCAGCCCTGCCTCCTTGATCGTCAAATCAGTCGACTTCGACAAGGTTGTGTTGGCCTCTCGGTTTAATTCCTGCAACAAGAAATCGAGCATTTTACCCGTTTCGCCTGCTGCGTCCAGAGCTTCCTGGAACTGTGAGAGGTGGCTGCGAAGGCGTACCATCTCTTCGCTCACATCACTGCGGTCGGCCAGGTACGCTACTTCCTGCGCCAGTCTGGCCGGGTCGATTTCAACCACCTGACCACCACGATTGAGTAACTCGGCGATTCGCTTTTGCAGCCGTTGCCGGTAAGCGTCGGCCAACCCTGCGGCAGCGGCCTCGATCGTTGGCACCAGACCCTCGATGCGCTGAACACGCTCGCGGAGTTCCACGCGCAGGGCCTCGCCTTCTTGTTGACGCATCTTCTCGAGTTCGTCCAGGCCCAGATCCAGAGCTTGTTCCAACGCAGTACTAATACGGTCGTCTGGTCCACTTTTGGCTGGTTGGAGTGCGCCGGGAATTCTGGCCAGCACGTTGATGTCGATGTCACCGCCTATGCCAAAATCCTGTTGCATCTGTCGCAACGCTGAGACATAGCCGGCTATCAAAGGCCGGTTTAGTTCGTAGGCAGTTTGAGTAGTCCTCTCAACGCTGACCGCTACATCTACGCGGCCACGTGATAGTCGGGAACTAATACGGCGTTTGATGACTGGTTCAAACGACGACCATTCGGTACCCACGCGCAAGTGAATATCGAGGAAACGATTGTTAACGGTCTTTAAATCTACAGACACAGAGAAATCGTCTGCGGATACTGTTCCCTTACCATAGCCGGTCATTGATTTCATAGCGTTTACATTAAAGTTGCAGGTCGGGTTTAGTCTTGAACACCAGCCAGCATTTCCTCTTCGTCTGCAAATTGAAGTTCGTACAACTTTCGATACTTACCGTTCTGATCAAGAAGTTCTGCATGGGTGCCCATTTCGATAATCTTGCCAGCAGCCATCACTACAATGAGGTTCGCCCTTCTCACCGTTGAGAGGCGATGAGCGATCACGATCGTGGTCCTATCTCGGACCAAATTGCTGATTGCGCTTTGTACTAGTCTTTCGGATTCGGCATCCAGCGCTGAGGTAGCTTCATCCAAAATTAGGACCGGGGCATTAACCAGGATCGCACGTGCGATTGCAAGTCGCTGGCGCTGTCCTCCGGATAAAAAGATGCCTCGCTCACCAACGATGGTGTTGTAGCCTTCCGGCATCTCTTTGATGAAATCATGCGCAAAGGCAATCCGCGCCGCCTGCTCAACCTCGGTGTCACTCGCTTCCGGTTTGCCATATGCAATATTGTGCCGAACCGTATCGTTGAAGAGGACGGTCTCCTGCGTAACGAGCGCTATTTGAGATCTCAAACTCGAAAGCGTTACGTCACGCAGGTCTATTCCATCCCAGAGCACCGAGCCCGACGATGGATCATGAAAGCGCGGCAACAACTTGGTGAGCGTTGATTTGCCGCCGCCTGATTCGCCTACGAGTGCGACCATCGCTCCGGCAGGAATGTCCAGGTCGACGCCGCGCAACACTGCACGAGTCTCGTTGTCGTACCCGAAAAATACTTTGTCTAAAACTATTTTTTCCTTAAGCGGCTTCAGTTCTCGAGCGCCTGGCTTCTCCTTAATCGCCGAGTGTTCGTCCATGACCTCCCAAACGTGATTAGCGGCCGCGAATGCTTGTTCCAGGCTGTTTTGCAGTCGCGAAAGTTTGCGGATCGGATCGTAGCTGCGAAACAGAAAGAAAATGTACGCGAGGAACTGGGCCTGGTTCATTCGACCTGCAATGATTTCGCGCTGTCCAAAGAAGAGCAGGAAAACGGCAAACAGAATTCCTATCATTTCGATGGTCGGCGGCGAGATTCCAGCGATGCTCGCACTGCGAAGGTTTGCGCGAACAATACTTTGAGCCACGGTTGTGAAACGGCTGGCTTCTCTTTTCTCCGCTCGATACGCTTTGACGATACCTTGATTCGCAAGTGCTTCCTGTGCAGTGTCGGTCAGCCTCTTGCTGCCCTCGAAACTCTCTCTCGCGAGGTTGCGCAGTGATTTGCCAAACTTGGCGGTGAGTACGACGATGATCGGCGCGATAGCGAGGGAGCCGAGCGTAAGACGCCAGCTGTAATAAAAGGAGGCTGTTAAAAAAGCAATCAACGTAAAACTTTCGCGAAGCATATCGCGGATAGTGCTGGTCACGGCCGTCTCGATAGCGGCAGCGCTTGAGACCAATCGCGAGACGAGATAGTTTGTGCGATGGCGTTCGAAGAACGTAGCTGATTGGGCCAGTACGTGGTTGTATAGATCCTGGCGAAGTTTCAGGACGGCGGATTGACCAATGCGGGCCATCAAATAGGTAGAGAAATATTCAGCAACCCCCTTAGCGAGAGTGAAGACGATCAGCAAAATCGAGATCATCTTCAACGCTTCGAATGGTGCTTCCGGAATGATTCGTTGTAATCCGAAAAGGGTGGAAGTGCGATGGCCGCCGTTGTGCACAAATGCCTGATCAAAGATGGGAACAATCAAGGCGCCAATCGCACTCTCGAGGAGTCCGACCATCAGCATCGACATCGTCGCGAGCGTGAAAATTGGCCAGTGAGGTCGTAAATACTTTAACAGGCGACGAAGATCACTCATCTCTGGTTGCGAAGGGCTCTGTTCAGTTGCTATAAGGAAGGGTAGAAGTCGGCCCAAAATCTAAGGAGAAAATATACTTACCCCAACTTAATTGCGTCAAGGCTGACAGATTTCCCCGTCCTCCTGATTCGCATGTTAGTATGCGCTGGATATTTCCGGTTGGCTATTTGTGGCGTGAGTTATAATTTTCGGACACATCGGGTACTGGATTCTTAGATCCCTTTCCCCGGCAGGATCACGATTTGGCACAGCAAGCACAATTAAACAGCAAGTACGCGGGTACGCGGCTTCTTATTGCAGACGACGATACAGATATGCGTCTGTTACTGGCGGAGTACTTTCGTCGTCTCGGCTTTCAGGTGGAAGAGAGGGAGAGTGGATTGGCAGCGCTGGAGGCGGCGATGGCCAATCGATTCGACTGCTTTATCTTCGACGTTTCCATGCCGGGCATGTCTGGGCTCGAGTTGTTGAAGCGCGTGCGTGACCGCGGTGTGCAAACACCAACTCTGTTCTTAACAGCCCATGACGCGCTGGCGGACAAGGTGGCAGGCTTCGAAGCGGGTGCCGATGAT
>DATIBX010000016.1:0-2713 GCA_035457105.1 Pyrinomonadaceae bacterium | reverse complement strand
CAGATAGAATTTCTCTACAACCCGGTTGCCGACAAAGCCACTTGCACCTGTGATTGCGACCCTCAATTCAGACCCCTGGCTAGTTTTTGCGCGGTGCAGCGCTCGTCGTCAGCAAGCCAGGGCATATCCATAAACCTGCGCCGGCTATAACATTCTTCGATGAACTGAAGTGAGTGAATGGCTTCATCACCCGGAACCATCAAAGGCTCTTCGTTTCTTATACCACGCAAAACATTGCGCACCTGTTCTCCAAAGCTTTGCAGAACGGTCTGCGTTGCCACGCGAATTGTACCGTCTGTGGAGTTTGCTTTCATTAATTCGCCTCCGAGCACGTATGGAAGCCCATCAATTAAAAGACTCAACTTGTTGGCCTGACCGACTTCAAAGAGTAATGTCCCCCGTTCAAATGAGAAAAGGTATCTATTCTGCGTGCTCCAATCTCGACTCAGTCTCACCTTACCCGTAACGCCGCGGGGGTACGTCATTTCGAGTAAACAATTTGCCTCGAGCCCTCCCATTGCGTCGTCCTCGTAACTGAAGTCTTCAGGTTTTCCTAACCACCACAACAGAAGATCGATTACGTGAATGCCGCTGTCGTACAAAACACCTCCGGGCGTATGGTCGCGGCTGAAGAGAGCGGCCGATGCCACGCCCCACGCAAACTTCCCACCCTCCTGCACGGAAAAATTAAGAAGCTCTCCGAAAGGTTTCTTTTCGAAGACCGACTTCAACATCTTCGACGCGGGAAAGAAGCGCCTGAAATGTCCAACTGCGAGAGGTGTCTTTGTCTGGTGAGAAGCATCTAACATCTGCCTGGCTTGCGCAGAGTCTTGGGCCATCGGCTTTTCACACAACACCGGTACTGACTTCTGGAGAGCGAGAATGGTCTGTTCAGCATGGAACTTCGGCGGTGAAGCAATAATGACTAAATCAAAAGTAGTTAAATCACACTCGCTCATATCGGCGAAAGAACGGGCGCCGGGGAAAAACTTTTCGAGCGTCGTGCGTTGCGCTTTCCCGGGGTCGACGAGTGCCGCCACTCTCGCCACCCGTTCCCCTTCAAGCGCCTGCAAAACCGGGGTATAGAGGGTTTCAGAAACGGCGCCACAGCCTATGAGCGCTATTTCGGCAGGTTTTGTGTTTTCAATCGCTTTCTTCATCAAGTCCGGGGAAGTTCTAACAAATCGCGGTTAATCAGCACAATCAGCGAGGGCAGATGACAGGAAAATAGATTACTTTCTGGGTCAGGGCGCTGACGTTAAATTCGCTGTCAATCGTACACCCGCGAGCCCTGAGAAATTCCTGAGGTGACTGCGAACTCTGCTCGCCTGGTCGATATGCCATCCAAAAATGGTCATCGTTAGAAGCGTCCTCCAGGATGTCGCGAGTGGGCCGGCCAAACATGTCGTTGCCTGCGATCACCTCGAACCTTTGTTCTCCCAGCGAAGTTAAAGAAAACCTGATTGGGGACGCTACAAATTCCGCGTCCGTGTAAACCGTGACCTTCGAGTTGTGCGGCTCGACATTCGTCATAGTTTGCGCAAGCTCATACCAGTTAATCCTATCCCTGGCGTGCATAGCATTTCTGTAGCATGACACTCCCGCCCAGCAGATCATCAGGACCACAGCGATCGTTCTCAACTGAGTTAATGGCAGGCGCAACGCCGCGCTCGATACCAGAATAAGATAAGCAACTGACGCAACGATCAAGTATCGCTCGCCCCAAATCGATTGCGGCAACACGTAACTCGCTATGAAAGCTAATGCCGCGGGAAGGAAGGCAAACGTAAGCAGGAAGTCTAACTTGAAGTCATCATCGCTCTGCCAGCGACGATAGATCCAAACGACAACTGGTGTCGCGAACAAAACAAACCCAAGCGCAGTCGTTCGACGCAAGAGTAAGTTGCCGTTCAAAGTCGCGTAATACCAAACGAGTTCCGAAAGACCCGGTCGTGATAACCAATTGAGATTCTCTCCAAGACCTCTTCGCTCGATTAGTGCCTCGCGAACAACCAGTGCCCACGGTACGTAGCAGGCGCCGAGTGCAAGCACGAGTATCAGGAAATAGTTCAGGCGGTCACGTCGCCGGACGAGCACGTAACAGAACTCAGCGAATACGACAAACCACCCGAAGTAATGCGTGTAGATGAGAAGAAGATTAACAACCAGGAGTAGATACGGGAATTTAGAGTGCCTGTTGAGAAAGTAAAGAAACAGTGTCAACGACCACAGTACCAGGCACAGCAAGAGGCTATACATTCGCAGTTCCTGCGCGTAGTAGATAAGGAACGGGTTGACCGCGAATAGAAAGAACGACAGGTTCAGTTCACTTGTTTTAAGACGTAATTCCCTGGAGAGTAATACAAACGGGATTATCGAAAGGATGGAAGTGATCAGAGGGAAGAGTTTGAGCCAGAGCAGAGACTCGCCACCAATCGTGATCCAGCCTTTGAGCGCGACGTAGAACAATGGCGGATGTACGATATCCCGCGCGACGAACTTGAGCAGTTCTGTGGATCCTAACCTTGCCGCGTGAAGGCTAAACGTCTCATCAAACCACAACCCGTAACTAGTCAGCCGCCAAAAACGCAGCGCAACAAAAACCGCTGCGATCAAAATGAAGATCAACACCGCGCGGTATTCGGTTTTGTTCGGGGGAGAATTCACAAGCTTCACTAATCGTGGCGCTTCGGAGCGCCAACGGCGCGGAATA
>DATIBX010000015.1:0-8929 GCA_035457105.1 Pyrinomonadaceae bacterium | reverse complement strand
TGGCAGAGCGCTTTGTTGGTCGGATCGCTAAGAGACGCAGGGTGAAGAGCGTTGGCGTCGCTAGGCATCAGCTACAGAGAGTCTTGATATTCGCCGCTCTGCCACCCTTCTTCCCAACTGCGAGATTCTGGTATTGTGAGTGTCCGCTCTGTCCAAGGGACACTTATTCTGGAGTTTGAGTGTTGCCGGCTAAATTAACTGCTCCTCATGCTCGCAGACAAACCTGAATGATTTTTCAGGAAGGTCATTGTTCGTTGATTGAATTCTTCCACCTTCTCGTAAATTGGAGTGTGCGAAGCATCTTCAAACACGATCATTTCAGTATTCGGAATCTTGCTCCTAATTGGTTCAGCAAACCGAAGAGACGTGATCAAGTCATAGCGGCCAAACGTGACCAGGGTCGGAGCCGAGATTTTATTGAGCTGCGACTCCACGTCATGCGTTATAACTGCCTCGACATTTTGGTTGAACGCTTCCAGGGGTTGAACCGGACGGGACCTAACAAACGCCGCAAGACCTTCGATATATTCAGGCTGCTTGACGAAGAGATCCGGGGTCAAACACCACGGAAATATCCCCTTAATCACCATCTCCTGAACACTTCCCAACGCCTTGGCCATTATCTGCCAGGCTTCTAAGGTCGTCTTAATAAATAGATCGGTCTTGGTCCATGGGCTGTGCACTGATAACGTCTTGACCTTTTCAGGATACTTAGCCGCGAGCCATAAAGCAGTTGCGGCTCCCAACGAAAGACCCATAACGTGAGCCCGCTCGACTCCGATAGCTCGCATGAAGGCATTGACATCGTCGGCGTACAGCTCAGTTGAGTGTACTCCAGCAGGTTTGTCTGTTTCGCCTGTACCTCTGAGATCGATTGAGATGCAGGTGAAATGTTTCGCGTAATCGGCAACCTGAAAGTTATAGCAGGCATTATCGCCAGTAAGGTATGGAATGAGAATTAAAGGTTCGCCGGATCCTTGTTGTTCGTAGTTCATGTTTAGGTCGTTGACTCTGATCTTAGGCATGGAACACCTCCTAAAGTTTGCGCGGCATTATCCATTGAATGGAATGAATTTTCCAGAGATTGCTTGCTCCGCAATGTAATTGCATGATTTCATTTCCGCGAATTCTGGCATGAGGAAAAAATAGAATGAGACGGACCTTTGTATTGTTGTTTGTTCTACTGGTTAGCGGTTTTGTGCAAGGCGATGCAAGCGTGACAGCCACACAAGATCCGGCGGTTGTGAACGCAAAAACCATTGCCGTGAAACTTGAAAACGCCCGCGTCAGAGTGCTCGAGGCTACGCTTAAGCCGGGCGATAAAGAAAACGTGCATTCTCACCCGGCCTACGTCATCTATGTGATTGAAGGGGGAAAATTCCGGAATCATGCAGCTGATGGCACAGTAAGTGATGGTGAGTTTCGCACTGGCGACGTTATCTATCGTGATCCGATAACCAAGCATTGGGCCGAAAATACCGGCGACACGACAATTCGACTTGAGTTAGTCGAACTGAAGCCCAATTGAGTCATACCCAGTTCATCGATTCCCCACTCGTTGGACCATCGAGCTTACTAGAAAAGGGATTCGCAGCCATGAAATTTGCCCGACTTACCTTCCTGATTGCTGGAATCTACGGCCTAATAGTGATGCTGCCGCAGTACTTCCTGGAGGCGCAAACTGGACGTGACTATCCGCCACCGATTACTCATCCCGAGTTCTTCTACGGCTTTATTGGTGTGACCGTACCATGGCAAGTTCTGTTTCTGGTGATGTCGCGAGATCCGCTTCGTTTTCGACCCGCGATAATCCCGTCTATTCTGGAAAAGGCGGGATTCAGTATAGCGGCAGTGATTTTGTTCTTACAGCATCGCCTTGCAGCAGTCGTGTTGGTCCCAGCAGGTTTAGACATGATCTTGGGTGTGCTGTTTACCGTGTCTTACGTCGTCTTGGGTCGCAGCGAACCATCTTCATAGTTCTACAAAGAACAGTTCAGATCGCAGACGACCGGTTGGCCAACTTGTCTGGTGTGCGTCGTTACCGGCGCTTCCTGGTTTTGGTGTTTTGGTGTTTATGCGTTGCTGAGGCCTTTGTCTTTTTAGCAGCGGCGCGCGAGTTGTGGATTACCTTAGTCTCCGGAGTAGCTGTTGGACTTTCTTCCGGCATTGGACCACCTGCTTCTTCCAACGATGCGGCGATCAGTTCGTCAGGAGGGCGTTGGCCGTTAATGAAAGCAAACACGTGATAATTTGCGCCGCGTTCGCGAATCACCTCTATCCGGCCTGCATCTTTCAAACGCGCAAGTTCTGCCATTAGAAAATTCTGTTCCGCCCCACTCATGTAGCGATAGTCAATATCGAATGCGAGTCCAGTGGTGTGCGGTGGTGTTTCGATGAGCACAGCGTAGCGGTTCACTCTGCGCAACACATGTTGGTACTGCTCTGGTCTAATCAGAGAGCTAACCGGTAAGGGCCGGCCAAACCGGCTGGAATAGACTTTTGCGATCTCTTCAAGAACCTTTACCGCCTCTGGTCTAAGTGAGCTCAACATACTGACCTTAAAGACTTTACGGTCGTTGGGGTCAGCCAGATTGAACGAGCGTCCGACGAAATTCTCAGCAAGCGTTTGGAGCGATTTGTCATCATATAAGTCGACATTATTTCCGTCTTCATACCGATTGAAAGCGCTGTCGTCAGCTCGAGCTCCCACACCGAAGAGAATATAAGTATCAGTGACGGCCGGCAGGGTCACGAGTTCGCCGCGTTGAATCATGGTCGCAAGCTCGACGTAGTCCTGACACGACGGCAGATTGAATTTCTTCACTTCCGCGATCTGGCTCGCAAGAAACCAATGACGATCGCTGTAGTGTCGCAACTGACTTGGGGTTTCTACAGCTGCGCCGCCCATCGCGCCACGGTCCTCAGTGACGCGCTCAACCGCGCGTGCCCAAAGTTCGCTATAGTTTACGGGCACTGAGGCCGCATTTGAGACATAGTTGATTGCGCCTCGCTCTTTAAAACGAACGACTCGCCATGCCCCAACTGTTACTGCTCCAATTGTGATGATAAGTAGTAGAAGAATTCGTGCTGTTCGATTCATTAGTATCCGCAGATTACCTTGTTTTTAATTTTGTGCGTTAGCCCAGTCCTTTGCGGAGACGAATGACTCTTTGTCATAGATGAGCACAATAGTGCCGATCTGCACGCTGCGACTAATATCACGAGCTGCTGACATCGGAACGCGAATGCAGCCGTGACTCTGTGGGCTGTGAGGTACTGAAGGATTTCCATGAATGGCCAATCCGTCGCTGAAGTAGTTGGGATAATAAAGCAAACCAAGTGGCGACTTCCTCCAACCCGAGAGTTTGTTATAGATTCTAAATCGGCCTCTCGGAGTGTATGCCAAACCTTTCATGCCTTTCTCGTTATAGCGTCGACCGCTGCCAGTCGAAACGGGAAGAATTCTTTTAACTGATCCGTCGTCTCCAATCAACAACAGCACTTGACGGTCAAGATCAACTTCCACGTGTCCATAATCCGCATCCTTGGCCTGCGGCGCGCTCGCATTCATGATGGCCTCGTAATCGGCTCGTGTTAAGCGGCTCGAGACTTTCCGTCCCTCCCATTTCTGAAAGGTCATAACTCCCATTGGACCAGACGGGTATCCCATTTCTATCAATCGCCGTTGGGCGCTTCTTAACTCTGATGGGCTGAGTGCGCGAACCTTCGTCTTGGCCGCTGCCGAAGCTGGCGAGAGTGCGAAAACAATCAGGCTGGCGCTGAAAACCACCACCGCTGCCATTTTCGACCTGGTAAACATACAAACTCCCGGGGAAGCCTTAGGAACTTCGTTTTTGGGGGATTCAATGTCGGGACGAACAGTCGGGTATTCGTCACAATACGCCGCAGAATTGTCGCGGTCAACCCGTATTTATCCCACTTGAAGCCTTGCCATCTTAGGTATCACTGCGTTAGCATGCCTAAAACGTTTAGGTGTAAGCCGCCAAGAACTTTTTTATTCAATCCGAAAGGGTCAATCGTGACTAATCCGAAAGCTGATTTGCTGCAGGGCACGCTCGATATGCTCATCCTGAAAACCCTGTCACTGGGTCCGCTTCATGGCTATGGCATCATCCAAAGGATTCGCAGAATGTCTGACGAGATGCTTCACGTGGAACAAGGTGCGCTCTATCCCGCGTTATATCGCATCGAGCAGAAGAAGTGGGTAACGTCAAAGTGGGGCGAGAATGAAACCGGCCGGAGGGCCAAGTTTTATAAGTTGACTAAGGCCGGCGAGAAGCAGTTGCGTGTTGAGGAAGAGAGTTGGGATCGACTCGCGTTAGTGGTCGCTAAGATGAGGGAAGCGACGTGAGACTGCGTAATCGGCAAAATAGTTTTTAGGAGTAAGTGATGAACTGGTTGGGGATATTTTTTGACCGGCTGCGAGCGTTGAGGCACCGCGATGCAGTACTACAGGACATCGACGAAGAGCTGCGAGCTCACATCGAGATGGAGGCCGAAGCTAATCAAGAACAAGGAATGGCCCCCGAGCAGGCTCGTATCTCGGCCGTGAAAAGCTTTGGAAATGTTGGCAGCATTAAAGATCTTGCATACGAAATTAGAGGGGGTGGACTAATGGAAACCTTTTGGCAGGATCTGCGCTACAGCGGCCGGATGTTACTAAAGAACCGATCGTTCACCCTCATTGCGATTCTGACGCTCGGTCTGGGTATCGGTGCAAATACGGCGATCTTCAGCATCGTCAATGCGGTGCTGCTGCGCCCCTTTCCCTATCAAGCCCCTGAACATCTCGTGATGATTGGAGAAAACGTGGCCCGAGGCTCAGTCTCATATCCCAACTTCGCCGATTGGAAAGACGATCGAAAGGCTTTTGAGTCTACTTCGGCCGTGCGCGCTAATGAAAATTTCAACCTCACCGGAGCCGGCGAACCGGAACGTCTACAGGGTCGATTGGTATCAGCGGAGTTTTTGTCAACGCTTGGAGTGAAACCCTTCATCGGTCGAGACTTTTTAGCCGAGGAAGATCGGCAGGGTGCAACACCGGCTGTGATTTTGAGTTACGGATTTTGGAGTCGAAGGTTCGGTAACGATCAAAACATCATCGGCAAACAGATCACTCTTAATAATCAGAGCTTCACGGTAATCGGTGTGACACCCGCGGATTTTGAGTATGGCTTGACTGCGGACGTAACCGTCCCTGTAGGTCTCCAGTCGGAGCGCTTTAAAACTCGAGGGGCCGATCCGGGTATCAGTGTGGTCGCTCGCTTGAAGCCTAACGTGCCGCTGCTACAAGCGGAGTCAGAACTCAACGTCATCTACGCACGGCTCGAGCAAGATTACCCCCAAAGCAATACCGGACGGCGTGCGGTGTTGCTGCCCCTGCACGAAGCATTCGTCGGCGACGTTCGACAGCCCTTGTTAATCCTGCTCGGTGCAGTTGGCCTGGTGTTATTAATTGCTTGCGCGAACGTCGCGAATCTCTTGCTGGTGCGAGCGTCCACACGGCGACGGGAAATATCCGTTCGACTGGCGCTAGGAGCGAGTCGCATTCGAATCATTCGTCAGTTGCTCACTGAAAGCCTACTGCTATCAATGATCGGTGGGTTGCTGGGAATAATGCTTGCTTATTGGGGAACTGGATTTATCGCTTACCAATTGCCTGACGGCATTCCTCGTTTGGACAAATCTGCTGTCGATGGATCAGTCCTGGTGTTTACCGTTCTTGTTTCAATACTGACTGGACTGTTGTTCGGGCTGGCTCCAGCCTTACAGGCTTCTCGGCTGAATCTCACTGAATCACTAAAGGAGGGTGACCGGAGCTCGTCGGGCAACCGGCAGCGACTACGTGGCGGTCTGGTTATCGGTGAGGTAGCTCTAACACTAACTCTTTTAGTCGGAGCCGGTCTCTTGGTTCAAAGTTTCCGACGGGTGCTCCAGGTTGATCCGGGCTTCAAAGCGCAGAACCTTCTTACCATGCAGGTCTCAGTCAACAATCCTGATGGTCAGCAGATCGCCAACTTCTTTGAACAGTTACAAGAAAATATACGGCAGTTACCCGGGGTGGAGGCGGTTGCAGTATCGAATGGATTGCCTCTGGGAGTCGCAAATCATCCAACATTTTTTATTGAAGGCCGACCACGACCGGAAAATGGGAACGCTCCAGCTGGAATTCGCTACACCGTTAGCCCGGACTACTTCCGAGCGATGGGGATCGAGGTATTGCGTGGCAGGGTATTCAGCGCTCAAGACAAACCGGAGACACCACTGGTCGTTATTGTTGATGAAGCCCTGGTCCAACAGCACTTTCCAAACGAGGACCCTATTGGCAAGCGAATATCTCAGTCAGCGTCGGGGATACCGAGTTATGAAATCATCGGTGTGGTCCGTCATGTCGAACACGACAACCTCGATGGTCCGGCGATTCGGGCTCCTCAGTTTTATACTGCCTTTAATCAAACTCCATTGGATAAGCTCCCGATGCAGGTTCGTCGTATTAACTTACTGACGCGTACGAGTGTAGAGCCCTCGAGTCTGAGTGGAAGGGTGCGTGGCGAGATCGCTGCGTTAAATCGCGACCAGGCCATTTTCAACGTGCGTACAATGACTGAGATTGTGGGCCAGTCAGTCGCTCCCCGTCGCTTCTCGATGTTATTGCTTACAATCTTTGCGGTTGTTGCGCTGCTGCTAGAAAGCATCGGTATTTACGGTATGTTGTCATACGCGGTCGCGCAAAGGACTCGTGAGATTGGTCTAAGAATGACGCTCGGAGCGCAACGAAGTAATGTGCTCAGATTGGTTATTTCACAGGGGATGAAACTGGCGCTGGCTGGAGTTGCGCTCGGGCTGGTTGCGTCGCTGGTTCTGACCCGGACCATCAAGAATCTGTTGTTTGGGGTCAGCGCGAACGACCCCCTGACGTTCATTGCGATTGCAATGTTGTTGGTGTTCGTTGCATTGCTGGCCTGTTGGATTCCGGCGCGCCGAGCGACTAAGGTGGATCCAATGGTTGCGTTGCGATACGAATAGTTTCTTGAACTGCAGCTTGTCCTTATTTTTAGTTACCCAATAACTTCTTGTTCCTCTCAGAATGCCGGTAATGAAAAAGTATTTCGGGTGGATTTCTCCGTGCAACCTTTGTGTTCTCGATGTCTCTGTGGTGGACTTCAACCTTAGACCCAACCATGGCAGTGACGATTAATGGCCCTTGATTACAAAATTCGGCACTTTAAACCGGGGTTAATCGCGCGATATGTCAACTTGAATATGGTCTCGACGTTGGTAGTCCTGTTAGGATTATGGCTGATGCGTTGCCCGAAGTGTCATAGCCCAAGAGTTCAGCGCGGTTACCACGATGCTCCACTGCCCGTACGAATGTTGGGGTTGCACGAGTTGCTTTGTAATCGGTGCGGTCATGAATTCAAAGGCTTCGACCCTTTTGCCACGCTCGATCGCGAGCCCTCTGTTGAACTCGAAAAGGTTGGCGCGCGCAGGCGAGCCCCCCGATATAATGTTCACATTCCAGCGGCAATAGCCCTGGTCGAAGGAGATGCTTCAGGTGGAACTGCTACCTATGGCCAGGTCTCTCGAGGCCATTGTGATTCGATCAGCAAGATGGGAATGACAATATCGTTCGTTGGTTCACGCTTTAACAGGGACCAACTTGAAAGCGATGATTGTCTTCTATTTGTCCGGCTTGAATTATTGGATGGACTAATCGAATCAGTGATTAGAGTCATCAGCCGTAACCGGGTGGAATCCGAGCGTGGGATTGCAAAGTGGGTTGTCGGGGGAACGATTCGTCACATTGATGATGAAAACAAAGAACGTCTCACAGCATATCTGGAAGAGCTCAACAAGGGCTCATTGGTTCTGGAGTAGTCCGGATCGTTGATCGAGCCCAATTCAATTACACCTCAAGTATCGTCTTCAGCTAACTGGCGTCTCAAACTAGTTGTCGTAATTTCCGGAGCCGTTTTAATGGGCTTGGAAATGGCCGGCAGTCGCGTCCTCGCGACTTTTTTTGGTTCTTCCATCTACGTTTGGGGAGCGATCATTTCAATCTTTTTAGCAGCACTCTCGGTCGGTTACTTTGTTGGCGGGATGGTTGCCGATCGCCGGCCTGACTTTAATGTCTTGATCTACCTGTTGTTGTTCGACGGCATCTGGCTGCTGCTCATTCCCATATACGCAAACAGTCTATGTCGTGCAATTCTGTCCCTCGGACCGGGACAGCGACTAGGACCGCTCTTGTCAACGCTCCTCCTCTTTGGCGGACCAAGCGTGTTGTTGGGCATGGTCTCACCATTCGCTGTCCGCCTCGCTGCTCGATCTGTTCAGCAAATGGGGAATATCTCTGGAAGTCTCTATGCGCTCTCTACACTCGGGAGCATTGCTGGAACTTTAATTACTGCGTTTTGGTTAGTTCCGGCCATCGGTGTGCGGGCAATACTCCAAATCCTAGGCATCAGCTTGCTCATTCTGCCGCTGCTGGTCGTAATTCCTTTGCGACGAAAGATCTGGTTCGTTGTAATAGCTTTCCTGATATCAAGTGCGAGCATTGTCGGTTCGAGAGCCAGTCTCAGGCCGACTACGGACCGAAAGATCGTGTACGAAGCAGACTCTGCGTACCATCACATCCTCGTTATTGATGATGTACAACGGAAGACGCGCTTTCTTCAATTCAATAATTATGTCGAAGGTGGAATAGACCTCGATCCGCCGTATGAAACGAGATTGAGCTATTCAAATGCGTTCCAGTTGGCCAGAATTTTCAAACAGAAAATCGATAACATTTTGATCATTGGTGGTGGCGGGGGAATCGTGGCGCGAAAATTCGTCACAGACGATCCGAACGTGGTAGTCGATCAGGTCGAACTGGATCCACGCGTCGTCGAGGTAAGTCACAAAT
>DATIBX010000014.1:0-15846 GCA_035457105.1 Pyrinomonadaceae bacterium | reverse complement strand
GCCGGACCCTCTTTGCAATATCATGGCTCTGCGCTGAACGGTCGTTTTTCGAAACGAGATTGACTTGTATGTCTGCCACGTTAGGACCGCGACGCAGAAAGTAATGTCGCACAAGCCCGTTGAAATTGTACGGAGCTGCCGTGCCGACATACATCTGGTAATTGACGACTTCGGGAACGGTCGAGATGTATGAACCGAGTTCCCGAGTCGCCGCCGCGGTCTGCTCGAGCGTCGAGCCCTCGGGCATATCGATGACGACCTGAAACTCGCTTTTGTTATCAAAGGGCAGCATCTTCACTCTCACAAACTTCAGACCAACAAGCGAAAATGAGACGAGCAATAGCAAGGCGACCAGGGCAAGAAATCCATAACGCCACACACGTTCATGAATTAGGTTTCCCATCACGCGACGATAAGCTCGCGTGGTCCAGCCTTCGTGATCAGCTGACTCAGGATTGTTGTGAGCTTTCAGCAAACGAAGACTGGCCCAAGGGGTAACGATGAAAGCGACGAGGAGAGAAAACACCATCGCGGCGGATGCGCCCACAGGAATCGGTCGCATATACGGACCCATCAAGCCACTGACGAACGCCATCGGCAGGATCGCCGCTATCACGGCGAAGGTAGCGAGGATAGTTGGATTACCGACCTCGGCGACTGCCTCAACGGCAATGTCAATCCTCGCTCGCCCGCGGTTTTCCGGCAACGCATAGTGGCGCGCCATGTTCTCGACGACCACAATCGCGTCATCCACCAGAATGCCGATTGAAAAGATCAAGGCGAAAAGCGTGATGCGATTGAGCGTGTAGCCGTAGAAGTAGAAGACCGCGAGCGTTAACGCCAGAGTTACCGGAATCGCGGTAGCGACAATTCCCGATTCACGAATGCCGAGCGCCAACCAGATCAATACCGAAACTGACAGCACGGCAATCATCATGTGAAGCAGGAGTTCATTTGATTTCTCGCTGGCGGTCTCGCCGTAGTTTCGTGTGACGGAAACCTTAACGTCCGCTGGAATCAGAGAACCTTTTAGTTGTTCGACCTTATCGATCACATGGTCGGCAACTGTGATTGCGTTTGTTCCCTTTCGTTTAGAGACCGACACTGTGACCGCTGGAGCGACTGTTGATCCCGATGCTGATGTGGGAGACTGCTCATCGCTGTGAGCGCCTGCACCGGTGCCGTAAAACACATAATCAACCGGCTCTTCCGAGCCGTCCTTAATAGTACTAACGTCCCGAAGATAAACCGGACGAGAGTTCGCCACTCCGATCACTACATTGCCGACCTCTTCTGCTGATTTCAGAAATCCGCCAGTTTCGACTAGAAATTCGCGATTGCCCGCTGCGAAACTGCCTGAGTGCAATTGACTGTTCGTGTTCTGAACGATCGGAATGATCGATGCAGGCGCCACGTTGTACGCAGCCATTCGCGCCGCCTCCAGCGTGACGCGGATCTGTCTTCGCTGACCACCGATGATTTTGACTTCGGACACGTCCGCAACTTCCTTGATCTGGTCATGAAGTTGCGCCGCAATGCGACGGAGCATGAAGTGATCGTAACGATCGCTTGAGAAAGTCAACGCGAGGATTGGTACGTCATCAATTGAACGGGGCTTAATGATAGGTGGGCTGGCGCCGGGCGGAATCAGATCGTAATTGGCCGACATCTTCTGATTAAGGCGAACGATGCTGCCCTCTTCATTCTGGCCGACGTAAAAACGAACCACAGCCATCGCGTAACCGGGAGATGAAGTTGAATAGATGTATTCCACACCGGGTACTTCCCACAGCAGCTTCTCCATTGGTTTCGTAACGCGTTCCTCTACCTCCTTCGCCGACGCTCCAGGCATCTGCACAAAGACATCGATCATTGGGACGATGATCTGCGGCTCTTCTTCACGCGGTAGCAGGAGTACTGCGCCAACACCGAGCAGGATCGACGCAACAATCACAAGCGGTGTCAGTTTAGAATTAATAAAGGCCTGCGCGAACTTTCCCGCCAGTCCAAGCTTGTCGTTCATAATCGACCCTATCGGACCGCAGCACGTTGCACGTCGCGGACGCGACTGCCATCCTGAACGGAGGACAGACCGTCGACGACGATCTCGTCGCCATCAGTCAAACCGGATAGCACCTCAATCTTTTCACCGAATGACTTGCCCGTCTTAATTAATCTCAGCCGTGTAACTCCTGACTCATCGACCACAAATACACTCGTTAGTTGTCCCCGCTCTATGATCGCCTTTTGTGAAATTGCGAGCGCTTGCCTCTGGCCGGAAATGAATCTCGCTTTCCCGTAGAGTCCCGATCTCAACTGACCTCCGACAATGTTTGGCAACGCTAGTTTGACGGTGTAGCTGCGGCTGTTCGGGTCAGTGGCAGGGACAATCTCAACTACAGAACAAGGCAGATCTCTTTCACCAATCGCTTCGATCTGAACGCGCGCTTGATCGTGAAGATGAATATTGCTTAGCTGGGATTCCTCGACTGCAACTTCAAGCTGATAGCTCGAATCGTTTTCGATTGTGATGAGCGGCGCACCCGGCGTAGCCATTGTTCCTATGTCGGTCTGTTTCGAGACGACTATGCCGTTGATTGGTGAAACGAGGCGTGAGTAGCCTGCATAGATCCGCGCGCCCGATACGTCGGCGTTTGCCTGATCGATGCGGGCGAGCATTTGCGCCCTTCTTGCTCTTGCTGCCTGCAACAAGCGAACGGCACGTTCGCTCTCAGCTTTGGCGATATCAAGTTTCGTCCTGACTTCGTCGAATTCCTGTGGGCTAACAGATTTTCGATCAAACAGCGTCCGGTACCGACCGAAGGTTGTGTTTGCGAGCTTTTCATTGGCGTTCGCTGCTTGCTGTGCTGATTCGGCTGCGCGTATGTCTTTGTCAACTTCGTCAAGCGCGTCGGTCGACTCGTGAACCCCAGCCTGGGCTTTTGCGATCTGAGTTCCGGCTTCACGATTCTCGAGTTCGAGCAAGGTCTCACCGGCTCGGACCCGATCACCTTCGCGCACGTACAGTTTGACGACATTGCCCATGATTCTTGCCGCGATGACGCTAATGTTCCTGGCGCGGACAGTGCCTACTGCCTCGTAATAATCTTCGACTGGTGAAGGCTTGATTGTTTCGACTTTCACTCCTTGAATTATTGCTGCGGGTTGCGACGTCTGGGGCTTTCTCGCACAGGAAGTGATCGCCGTAAGTGAAAGTGCGAAGGTGACAAGCAAGATCTTTCTCATGTCAATTCTCCTTTACGACGTGAAGCGTGAGACATCTTTCAAACGTCCGGCTGATAGGAGCACACTTGCATATCCGATGTACTGATCGTAACGAGCCGAAAGCACGTCACTGCGCGCTCGGACTAAGGCTGTTTCCGCACGTAGAAGTTCAGTGATAGTCGTTAGTCCGGCGTGATATCTGTCCTGAACAATACGCAATGTCTCACTCGCTTGCGCAGATACCTGGGCAACTACCGCCAATCGCTCACGTGCTGAGCTGTATTGCTGATAGGCACGTACAACTTCGAAACGAATTTGATTTGCGAGTTGATCGGCCTGGGCTCTGGCCATTGCTTCCGTTGCACGTGCCTGATCGCTGCGGGCCTTTCGGCTGGCATCAAATACATTAAAAGTGACGCTGGCTCCGACTGCATAGTCGCCGCTGCCTCCGGTGACCAGATAACGTGTACTTGCACCAGCAGACGCAACTGCTTCCACGCGCGGCAACCATTCTCCGCGAGCCCCGCGAACCTGTGCCGCGTTGGCCTCGATCGATGCGATCGCTTGTTGATAGTCGGGCCGGTTCTGCAAAGCCTCGGACAGAAGCAACTCAACAGATTCAACTTCAAAGTTCCGGTCGAGGAGCTCGCCTGACAATTGCTCCGGGGTGTTGATTGGAGATCCGAGAGCGGCATTTAGAGCAGCGAGCGCAACTACTATCTCGGCCTTAGCCTGTATTCGTTGTTGACGAAACTCAGACAACTGCACCTGGGCAGCCAACAGGTCCGACTGGACTGTTAAGCCGGTTTCGAAAAGATCCCGTGCGCGTTTTTCGTCAGCTTCGGCAGTCTTTGTCGCTTCATCGGCCACACCCAGACGCGCCTGAGACAACAAAACCGCGTAGTAGGTTCGAACTACCTCAAAGCGGAGCTGTTGCTCAACCAGATCAGTTTTCTGGTCGGCCTGCTGTCTTCTAATTCTTGCCTGCGTGATGTGTGTTTCTGTTTGTCGCTGATCGAACAATGGCACCCGCAGGGTGAGCGCCGATCGAAAATTGTTCAGCGGGTCAGGGTGGTTAAGTGAGTTGATCGCGAAATTCTGCGGTGCGAAGCGGCCCTGCTCCAGGAGACTTCCAAATACGAAGACTGGATTGTCGCTGTTGGTAAATGTCTCGCTGGCCTGTAGCAGCGGCACGCGGCCTGAGCGTGCTTCCTGAAGCTGCGCATCGGCCAGCGCGCGACCGGCAGCTGCCGCCTCAGTTAGAGGGTTCTTGCGCAGCGCGATCTCAACGGCTTGTGGGAGCGTCAACTGCGCGGATTGAGCCGTCTCGCTTTGTTGGCCGAAACCTGAGAATGGCTGTAAAAGCGCTGTGATCAGGAGAAAGCGCAGACCAATCGAAAAGCTCCGCGATTGTTGAGATTCTCTGTTCATTTCCCTTGCGCGTTAGTGCGTCTGTTCTCTTGCTCCCAGGCGACGCAAGAAGGTCATCATCGGACACCAGTTTGTAAACGCTGACTGGATCAGATTGACTGCGACGAAGCCGGTAAACAGAAACCAGTAAGGACTGTGAAAGTAACCGAGCAGCAACGTAATCAACACGAATCCTCCGGCGATTAAGCGCAAATATCTTTCGACATTCATTGAGGGTCTCCTTTCAAGCAAGGCGAAAAAACGTTGTTACTGAGGAACCGAGGCGACGCGGTTCTTTGCACACGCGGGCCGTCCCAACTCGTTTGTTTGCCGGAAAGCGTAAGCCTACTTTCTCCTCCAACCTCTCCAAACGGGCACACCGCTCGCATCTCTGAGGGTGAGCGTTTGTCCATCCTTCGTAACCTCAGCTGCAATGATTGCGGGTTTGCCTTCAAAGGTGATCCGGGAACCCCTTACCTCGACTCTGTCATTCGGACTAATCTGTGACTCCTGATTGTCGATGAACCAGGCAGGTCCGAGGTGAACCGAGATCGTTTCCGTATCGGTCTTAACGACAGCATGCACGCCCTGCGACATGCCGTTCATTCCACCGCTTTTGCCAACCGACACCACCACTCCGCTAATCGTTTCGACAGTTTGCGGGTTATACATTCGCTCGCCAGCCATGCCTCTGCGCTGCGCTGAGGAACCGGCTGAAAGAATTAGAGAGCCGACCACAAGCGTTGCGAATATGATGACTAACCTTCTCATTCCAACCTCCTTTGTTATCTGCCGAAAAGCATTTCCTTTTCACGGTGCAAATAGCAATCATCGTTCCCGCAGGATTCTTCGTAACTACTTGATTTCCTTAAGCAGGTCCCAGTCAACAGTTGCAAAATTACGCAAATGTGGAACTGAACGTGCGGAGTTTTGCCCAGTTGAATTGCATGCAGTTAGAAACACCGAGGTCTTTCGCAGCAAAGTGAGACTTTTGAAATGGCCCAAAGCTTGCGATAGCAACGAGCAGTCATGAGCGCCGGAATTGTAAAAGCCAACAGCAAAGAGGTCTTCGAACGGCAGGCGCGTATTTGTCAGGCATTCGCCCATCCCGCGCGCTTACAGATTCTCGATTTGCTGGGGAGCGGCGAGCAGGGGGTTTCCACATTGCAGGAGGCGCTGGGTATTTCCAAAACGCGCATCTCTCAGCACCTGTCGATATTGAAGTCTTCCGGCGTTCTCGCAACTCGTCGCAACGGCAAGCAGGTGCTTTGCTCACTGGCGATTCCTGAAGTGAAACAGGCCTGTGACTTGATCCGCAAAGTGCTTGAGGTACATATCGCGCAGAGCCAGCGCCTGATCGAATAAGCCATCATCGATTTTAGAGATCGCAAGGAGCGATTATGGAAGACAGTTATTACTACAAAACGGAAGTTGAGTGGACTGGAGAGCGTCACGGAGATTTGAGTGCGCCCGTGCTGCCGAGCCTGAAAGTCGACGCACCGCCTGAGTTCAAAGGACATGAAGGTGTCTGGACTCCCGAACATCTCTTTGTAGCGTCAGTCAACTCGTGTTTCATGACAACGTTCCTGGCGATTGCTGAGAATTCGAAACTCGAATTTGTCAGCTTTAGTGCCGATGCCAAAGGAAAGCTTGAGAAGCTAGCTGATAAGGGGTTCATGATTACTGAGATCACGTTGCGGCCGAAACTCGTCATCAGGAATGCTAGCGACGCCGAACGCGCCAGTCGCATTCTGGAAAAGGCCGAGAAGCATTGTCTGATTTCCAATTCGATCAAAACTGAAACCAAGCTTGAGCCTGAGGTCAGTTTCGCCGACGAGTGATTCCTGGCGACAACCTACGTTCCGCCACGCACCTTTTGATAGCTCAGGCAACTAGGATCAGGAGTTAAGAAGAATGGCTGAATGGTTATGGGGGATCCTATTTTTTGCGGCTTACATTGTATTGATGCGCTGGGTGCTCCCGCGTCTCGGTGTTCCGACTTGAATGGCGAACGCGTGCCGCGTCGAGTCTCGACCGGAAGCACTAAACGATGACTGGAACACTGCGGCAGTTGGAGACGCAACAAGTTTACGTGATTTAGAAAGTAAGTATAACCAACACTGACAGGCCGGATGGCTGCAGAAGCCCTGCCCTTTCGCAATTTGGGTTACAGTGGAAAAGGGGAAAAGAAGATGAGTGCTCAGCAACTACAACATTCAAAATACGGATTCAGCAAGATGGTTGATCTTCCTTACGAAGCGGCTGTCGAAAGGGCGCGGGCTGCGCTCAAGGCCGAAGGCTTCGGCGTGCTTTGTGAGATTGACATCAAAGACAAATTGAAAGAAAAGCTCGACCTGGATTTCCGCAACTATGTGATCCTCGGCGCTTGCAATCCGCCACTCGCATTCAAGACTCTGCAGCAAGAGATCAACATCGGGTTGCTTCTCCCCTGCAATGTAATCGTTTATGAAGCTGACGAGCCGGGAAAATCTGTAGTTGCAGCTATAGACGCCCAGACGATGCTATCGGTGGTTGGAGACAATGCAACTCTCAACGCAGTAGCTGTTCAGGTGAACGAAAAACTCAAACGGGTAGTTGCTCAGCTTTAGTGGTTGATCGAGTTTTACTCCACTCTTAAGCGAAGGTGTCAGGGTCGAAAGGTATACAGGCTTACGTTCCACTTAACTCCGCCGTGACTTATAACCAGCCTAGTGCATTCGCAAAGGGTTGCCTTGAATCTATCCATTACCTGACATATCAGTTTTTCGGGTATCATTAGGCTCCTTTTCCTGTTCGCTTGTGACGGAAATGATAGCTCAACTCTTCACCTAACTTTTCGGCCACGGAAATGATCATGTTCTCTCTATCAGTTCTTACAAATCGCTCGCCTTCGTAGATGGTAACTTTCAACAATCCGCTACGAGCTACTCGGTCGGGGGATTGGAAGGCATTGCGCGGAACATTTCTGATACAAATTTCCAACGAAGGCTAGCAGCTGTTGGCATGTTTTTGTCGTGGGGAAAATAAACAATTACGAAGCTTTGCCGAGAGCTTGATTCCTCCAATGCGTGCGCTTTGCATGGTCCATTCTAATGATTGACGTCATCATGGAGGCTCAACGTCTTATTTGGCACTTGAGCAATGTCTGGAACTGCAGTGTCGCGATTCACTCTTTCCCCGGTTAAAGGGTGAACAAACCAGTCGTTAATTGCTAAATACGCGTGTGGCCAATTTGTGGACAGAATTCTCAGCACGCAACCGATAACGAATGGTAAAGAATGGGAACAGATACAAAAACCTAGAAATGCCTTGGTGGCTGCAACTTTCGAAAAGGCAATTACTTACGTTTTTGCCGCGCCTAAGATTCGGGACCGTGAGGTCGGAGGTTCGAATCCTCTCGCCCCGACCACTCACAATCCATCAACTACATACGGCCATGAGCGTCAACGCTCTTTTTCGCCGTGTGGCCAATTTGTGGACAAAATTATTTCGATCTATTGAGAAAAGGTTTTCTCAGACTCTAACCGAGTAACACTCTCTGCGTATCTACTGTAGCCTGGCAAGCGTGCTATCCGAATATGATTACTCCGACGTCATCCCTTCTGATGCCAGGTCATCATGCGCTTGCGCTGGACCACGGCAAAACGAACGAGGAGCCTGTCTGTAGAGTAGGCTGGGCTGAAGCTGATTATGTCGTGTACACCGCCAAATCGCTTGTCACCGCCCGCAAGCGGTTGCAGTTTCCCGCCTTCCCGCACCCAGTAGCCGTCAAAGTGAGTCCAGATTTCCCTCTGGCCCCACCCACGTTCGGCGCCAAGCTCGATGTAGATGTCCGCCGGTATCGCCACCAGCCGGAACGCTTCAGGATCGAGTCCGAGTTGCTCCTTCAGTATGCGTGGCCCGTGCTGTAGAAGCGCGTTTTCAATCTCCATGCGAGTCAGCCCCCAGCGTCTCTCAAATCCCAAAACAGCAAGCAGCTCTACTTGCGCCAGTTCAGCTCTTGGCGCCGGTTCTGCGAAATCCTCTACAAGCAGGTCTTCGGCAACGAGGCACGGCCGATAGTGTGTGCCGCCAGAGCTGATTAACGGATTGAGAAGGAAAACCTCGATCGCATCCCTCAGGTGACCTGCTGAATTCGACGCGTCAATAAGATTTATCAACTGGTTTCGCGCCCAATTCCGGCTTTCAGTTTTGAGGAACGACGGCTGCCATGCGTACGGCGCGAGATAGCCGAGATGGCGACGCGAATGGGTACGCACATGTGCGAGCCCGAGTTTTCTTGCGGCTGCGAGCGTCGTTTCCGAGAACGAAAAGAGAAGGTCTGGGCCGAGATCGACGTCTTCGGTCTGCGTGATGGCTGTAGATTCCTGTTTTGTTTCCTTGACTTGCGCCTTTTGGATTAGCGCCTCGAGCACGCTGTTGAGCTGCGAGAGGTTGCCGGAATCGAACGCGCTCAAGGCCTCCTGCTGAAGGACTGTGGCACCTACAGCTGACGTCCGGTCCTTTTGCTCAGTCTGTGCTGTGATCTTCAGGGCTTGAAAATCTGCGAGACGACGCGTGTAGAGATCCTGCATAGAGGAGTCGATGCGTGTGAGCCTTGAGAGAATCTCAAGCGCATGTTCACGCCATTCGCGAAGATCCTCGGTCGAAGCGTTCAGGAAAACATGAAAACCGGGCGAGAAGGGATCCACAGGGACCTTGGCAGACCTATCATAGACGACTTCGGCCAGCCCTATCGACGCACTTTTGGCCGCGGCTGACTTTCGTATTTGGCTCACACGGTCAGTGAACTCGCATGCTGTGGTCCAATTGCCCTGCTCGATTGCGGCACGCAACTGATGTTCGAGCAAGCCGAGCACGGCCATTCCCTCTTTGATATTCGTGTAGGCCGCCTCGGACAACGTGGTCGACATCAACTTGCGCGCCCTTTGAAGATAGAGATCTCTGTAGAGAGTGTCGAACTTGCTGACTTCAATCAATTCGCCGATGGTCTGCGTCACGCTCTCTGGTTTAGTAGAACTCGCACTGAACATTTCCTAACCTCTTTCTATTCCGCACCAAGCGAAGACGGAGCACTCATGTCGAACCGACCGCAATGTGGCATAAGGGTTTTTGTAGTAGGGCCAGGAAGATACGACCCTTGCATAGTAAGCAGCCACTCCGGCTGGATCTGATTTTGAACTAACGTGTTGACCACGCGGTCTGGATCGCCTAAATCAACCCATCCGGAAGAGGCGTCACGCATTACTAGCAAACGACGCGGCTCCAAGCTCAGCACATTCTTCGAGAAGTCTATCGAGCTCGCATCGCGATACGCGCGCTCAACATCGCCGAGTTCGAGAGCACCCACAAACTCGGCCACCGCAGCTGGAACTGTCGCGCAAAGTAAGTTTAGAAACGCGGTTGCGCGGCCTACAGTGACGAAGGTATTCCAGAGTCCGCCCGTTCTCACCAGCTCCTCTGCCGTTGCCCTCGGGGGCTTCTCCCAAAAACGATTCACCCTGTGGCTTTCGACTCCGCTGACCAAATCCGCGATCCCAAAGGGGTTTGTCAGATAGCTTTATGCACCAGCGTCCAGCGCCTCTTGCTTGTCGGCAGCCGTAGCTGCGTCGGAAAAGAACAGGATGGGTTTTCTCACTAACTCGTTCATTGCGTGAAGTTAGAACCCAGTATGTTCTTGCTTCAGGCGGACACGATTGAGGAGCAAAGCGTTAAGGGTGACGGTTACAGTTGAAGCACTCATTGCGAGGGCGGACCATTCCGGTCGCAAGAGCAAACCGAAGGAAGGATAAAGGACTCCTGCTGCCACCGGTATGGCAATAAGGTTGTAGATGGCGGCCCAAAAGAGATTCTGTTTGATCTTGCCGCGTACCTTTCGTGCAAGTTGAATGGAGCCGGCAACATCGGCCGGATCGTTCTTGACCAGGACCACATCGGCTGTTTCAACAGCCACGTCCGTTCCTGCTCCGATTGCAATTCCAACGTCTGCCTGCGCAAGGGCTGGAGCATCGTTGACTCCGTCTCCCACCATCGCCACCTTCCGACCTTGTGCCTGAAGTTTTTTTACCTCGTTGGCCTTATCTTCCGGCAAGACTTCAGCGATCACAGTATCCATTCCCAGTTGTCGGGCCACCGCGTCTGCGGTGAACTTGTTGTCCCCGGTTAGCATCACGGTCTGCACACCAGAGTCATGAAGTAATTTTACTGCCGTCCTTGCGCTCTCCCGAATTGTGTCAGCAACGGCGACGACACCCGCCGCTTTGCCATCAACCGAGACATACATCGCCGTCTTAGCGTCGGAAGCAAGAGAGGCAACCCTTTCCTCAAGTCCGTCCAGCAAAACCTTCTCGCGCATCATTAGTTTCTTGTTTCCAATGAATACTCGGCGCTGATCAACGATTGCTTCAACTCCATGTCCTGGAATGGAATTGAAGTTCTCAGGTGAAGACAATGCAATGCCGCGTGCCTGAGTGCCTTTGACGATGGCTTGCGCGAGTGGATGCTGCGAAGGCTGATCGGCCGAAGCCGCAAAGTGCAGTAGCTCACTATCACTGAAACTATTTGCGGCAATGACATCAGTGAGTGCTGGTTTCCCTTCGGTCAGGGTGCCGGTCTTATCAAAAATAACTGTGTCGACTCCTGCGGTAGCCTCGAGTGCGGTTGCATTC
This sequence comes from Pyrinomonadaceae bacterium, assembly GCA_035457105.1. GTDB lineage: Bacteria > Acidobacteriota > Blastocatellia > Pyrinomonadales > Pyrinomonadaceae > PSRF01. The sequence continues at coordinate 4,543 of DATIBX010000014.1, read as the reverse complement.
TTGAAGAGCACTCCTTCCCGGGCACCTTTCCCTACGCCAACGGTTATTGCCGTAGGGGTAGCAAGCGCAAGGGCATCAGGACATGCGATCACAATCGTTGAGACCGCGGCGGTGAGCGCAAACAGGAATCCTTCGCCGCCAACCAAATACCAAATTAGAAATGCGAGAAGACCAGAGCCGAGTGCAATGAAGACAAGATACTTTCCCGCCGTGTCAGCAATGCGTTGCGCGGGAGCTTTGCTTGCCTGGGCATTTTGGACCATCTGCACGATCCTGGCGAGTGCCGTCTCAGCACCCACTGCGGTTGCTTTAAAATTGAATGCGCCTGTTTGGTTCACCGTACCGCCAATTACGCGCGCACCTTGAGTCTTGCTCACTGGTATCGGCTCACCGCTGATCATTGACTCATCTACGTAAGAAGAACCGGAAATGACATCCCCATCAACTGGAACTCTATCACCCGGTCGGACAACAATTTCGTCACCCACTGCAACTTGTTCGAGAGGAATTTCAGTTTCCACTCCCGCTTTCTTTACTCGGGCAGTGGCGGGAGCGAGCTTCAGCAGTGCCTCCACTGCCTTTCCGGTGGCGAACCGACTGCGCATCTCCAGCCAGTGACCGACAAGACTGAACGAGGTAAGCATCGCTGCCGCTTCATAAAATATTTCACCCTTGAAGATAAACGACGCGGCAACTGAGTATGTGTACGAAACCAAGATGCCCAGCGCAATGAGCGTCATCATGTTGACTTCGCCGCGTCTCAGGGCGCGCCAGGCAGCGGAAATAAAGGGCCATCCTCCCCACCAGACTACGGGAGTCGCGAGGATGAAACCGAGGAGGTCCATCGGAATGCCGAAGGGCGGCATCCCGGACAGGCCCAAGATTTTTCCAAAGGGAGAGAATAAAACAATAGGAATCGAAAGTATGATCGATACGATGAAGCGTCGGAAAAGATCGCGCACCATGGCTGCGCCGTGTCCTGCATGCTCATGCTTCATCTCCGCATGCGTGGTCACGCGAGTTTCCGGTCGTTCCATCACATGTGCTGCTTGTTCATGGATGGCGTGCGAGTGAGCTCCAGCGTCGAGAGCTTTTGCTTCAACATGAACTGCCACTGTCTCATCCTTGGTTCCAACAGCTGGATGACCGGGTTGGCATTTTGAGGCTCTGCAACTCTTACACTCACACTTGTACCCCAACTCATGAAGTTTTCTCTCAAGTGATTCGGGTGTTGTCAATGAGGGGTCGTACATCAAGTGGACCACACCGCGTGTGCGGTCAAAATGAACACCCTGAACACCGCGGAGCGTGCTCAAGTAGTTCTCAAGATTCGCATACTCGCTTGCGTCATACGAATTCTTGAGATCGACCTCGATTACGGATGCCCTGCTTCGTCCAGAAGTTTCATTCCGCTCGGAAGAAGTCATAACCAACCTCCACCAAAACCCGCCCGACGCAAGCTGCTTATGATAGGTGGGCAGTTTCGCGTCAATTGCCACAACAAGCCCGTACGATAGTTTTCGATCATCAACACAATGGAGCCTTGATTAAGCCCGAAGTGCCAAGGCGATACCCACCATCCGTACGGATTGCCGGCTTCTCCCGGGTGGGTTGGATTAAGGGCCGCTTTGAAGCCATAGGAATTGAACTTTGTTAACTTGGCCTGGTGAATACAATCGTCAAGAGCGAATAGCACGATCTCGGGTGCGAAGGGCAGCGATGCCAACACTGCCCAGGGCGCAAACGTGCCGTCGTCGGAACCGTAAGGAACGCCCCGCGCGACGTAATGGAAAAATGACGCTCAACGCCATTGATTTTGACGACGGTCGGACCAGGACCCTCACTCGCGGTTATTCCCCAACAGCATGAAGCATAGTCGGCGAATTTCCCGGAATTGTCGATCGCATACTGTTGTTGGACATACGTAGCACGGCGGCTATTCTAGAAATAGTCGATGCCCTTGTCTCGCATGAAAGCGTCCTGAATACCTCGAAAGTCGATCCAAACGTGCGACAGCTGATGCGCGAACAGTGGTCCTGCATAAAGATATTCATATCCGTAGTGGTGTTCCCAGCGATACGTAGACGACCACGCTGTGTAGCGGTTCTCAGGCAGCGCATGAGTTGGAGAGCCAAGTCCTAAAATGTAGCGGAGCATCGCCTTGTCGTAACCTTTCCAGCGATATTCAAGAAATCCGCTTTGGGGCTTCCAATCGTGTGTAACTGTTGCATCTTCGTTTTGCGCCCACTGCCAATCTGCGCGTCGATAAAGCTCATCGGCGAGCCAGCGAATTTCGCGCTCGTCCGCATCTTCCGAGTCAAAGTAGACTCCCGCCGTCAAAGCGCCCGCGAGCAGAAAAGCTTTATCTACCGTTGACAGTTCGCACTGCCAAGCACGTCGGCCTGTCTCCATCTCAAGGAAATGATAATAAAAGCTCTTGTATCCAGTGGTGTCTGTTTGCGAACCTTGAGGACTCTTCCAAAAAAACCTTAACGTCGCTAGCGTTCGTTCTACTGCGGCGACACGCGACATAAATCACGCTCGACACCCACGGGATAACATGCCAACGCGAGTCCAGTAGCGGCAATACTGGCAGGACAAGCCGGAGCAGTCTTGTCGATTACCAGCCCGTTGACGGGATTCGTCTCGTGCAAAAAATAATCGAATGTTTCGCGCTGCAACTTTTCCAGTTCGGCATCCACGCTTAGTTTATTGCTGCTCATGGCTGAAGCCGGTTTTGTGAATGCGAAAACTATGGACCACCGCAATCTGCTGATTGGTCGCGTCGCGTACTATCAGGCCTCGCGAAGCTCGTGATGGCCGAGCGGAAGGAAGAATCTTAGTGACATGCGTCGTCGCAGTAGGTCTCACCGCGGACAGCAACGGAAATTCATCAGGCAAAAGCCCAATTGCGGATTGGTGCTCACACTGCTGCTCATTACGGTATTGTTACACTCTGGTACGGGTGGTACTTGTTGGTTCGGGTGGGTCGCTCCCAGGTTATGCCCGATCTCGTGTGCAGTAATTGCAATCTGCTGCGAGCCTATCACTCCCTTTGATAGTCCATACGCCGCTCGACCACTCCCAGCAAAGCGGCATAATGCTTCCGGATATGCTGTTCCGATCGTGGCGTTGTCCAGAGTCTTCGCAGTCCACATGTGGACAGACCACTCGCTGGAACTGTCAGCCCTTCTCACCAGCGGCATTGATTGCGCTGTGTCTGAAAGCGCAGATTATCTAAACCGGCGACCTTCCTGAGACTTCTCCAGCATTTTCTGAGACTGCATGGTGTGCTCCTTCGCATTGAGGTTTTGATTTGAAGTTTTGAAAAGAATGTTTCCTAATCTCACAGGATCATTGTTTCTCGGTGCTATCGTTCAGGAGTTGTCGTCGTGTTCATTCATGAAATGTCTACATTCGAATGCCATGAGATCTTAGATCGCACGAACGTTTGTCGGCTCGTTTGTGCATGACAACCAACCTTATGTTCTGCGCATCAACTTTGCTTTTGAAGGCTTCTACTTCTACGATTTACTGATTATTCTCCCGTGCCTAACGCAATCCAACAACTGGCTGGCCTCACTGCAGATGAAGCGAAGCTTCGCCTTGCGAAGTTTGGTCCAAACGAACCGGCGACTGTTAGACGCTCTGCGAACCTCGTTCAGGTTCTCATCCTCTTTGCAAATCCGCTCGCAATCATCCTTTTGGTAGCCAGTGCCATTTCCGCGGCTCTGGGAGAAGTCATCAACGCCTCGATCATCATCGTGATGGTGCTGTTGAGCGTGACGCTGAACTTCATTCAGACCTATCGGTCGCAACGGGCGGTAGATCGCATTCGCAAAGAAGTTGCTCCCACGGCCACAGTGCTGCGAGATGGCAAGTGGGTTGAGATTCCTCGACGCGAGGTTGTTCCGGGCGATGCTATTAAACTCGCGGCGGGCGACCTCGTGCCGGCAGACGCCGACTTGGTTCAAGCGCGAGATTTACATGTGCAACAAGCCGCCCTTACAGGCGAGTCGCTGCCAGTGGAAAAATCTGCGGTTGATCCTCAATCACCCCACGAGCCAGAAAGCACTGAGCATCACAAAATATTTCTGGGTACGTCCATCGTCAGCGGTACCGGAACGGCGATCGTTTCGGCTACCGGAAAAAACACAGCCTTTGGCGACATCGCTACTCGTCTGGCTACGAGGGCACCGGAAACGGAGTTTGAACGAGGCACCAAACAGTTTGGTTTACTGATCATGAAGACCACTATTCTGCTGGTGCTCTTCGTTCTACTGGTAAGCGTCGTTCTGCATCACAATTTCATGGAGTCGTTGCTGTTCGCCGTCGCCCTGGCGGTCGGGTTGACCCCGGAGTTTCTGCCGATGATTACCACGGTTACTTTGGGCCAGGGCGCCGTCCACATGGCCCAAAAGAAAGTGATCGTCAAGCACCTCGAAGCGATGCAAAACTTTGGCAGTATCGACGTTCTCTGCAGCGACAAAACTGGCACGCTGACAAGCGGCGAGATGGCGTTGGATCAGCACGTCGATGTGTT
>DATIBX010000013.1:0-4661 GCA_035457105.1 Pyrinomonadaceae bacterium | reverse complement strand
TCATTCCGTCCGCCACCGGGTAAACGTCGAACTCTCCAATCAGCGAAAACGCCCTGAAGGGAGATGATTCAAATTGAAGGCTTAATAAGTATTTTCCGCTGATCGACCGGGCGTCGGCTGCACTTTGAGCGCTCGAAATTTGGGCTCCCGCAGGCGGCGTGTAAGGAAAGTAACGGTCCAGAAATAACTCCCACAACATGGTACGTGGCGAACTCTCTCCGCGACCTGCACTGTTGTACGAAACAAAGAATCCCACCTTCGCATCGAGCATTAGATGAAGATCGCTGTGGAAGTATTGCGTGTCCCCACCATGTCCAATTATTCGTTGACCATTCTGCGACTCTTCATAGAAACCATAAGCAAAACCATTCGACCCATCGTCAAGTCCGAATAACCTGCTATGCATGAGTTGGGCCGTCTCAGGTTTCAGGATTCGCGCATCGCCCAGTTGGCCATTCTGCAGATGCGCAATCATGAACTGGGCCATGTCCGTAGCGGTGCTGCTTAGACTTCCGGCAGGAAACGGCACAACGATCTCGAACGGCTCCGCGTCACCGGAAGCGCGCGCGTATCCATTCGACATACCTGGGACGAGGGTCGCAGGCAACGGCTGAGCAAAGGTCGAGTGATTCATGCTTAACGGCTTCAGAATGTGCTGTTCGATATACTCGTTGAAGGGTTGACCAGATACTCGTTCAACCACGTAACCTGCAAGCGCCGTAGCATAATTTGAATAAGCTGGAGTCGTGCCCGGCGGAAATATTCTCTCTGGAATATGAGTCTTTAGATACTTGCCGAGATCCGGACTCGTGTCTCCCACACCGATGATGTCTTTGATGCGTCCTTCAAAACCGGCGGTATGGACCATTATCTGTTTCAGCGTCACAGGTGCACCAAATGCATCCGGGATTTTGAAATCGAGATAAGTGTTCACGTCAGCGTCAAGATTGAGCTTACCCTGCTCATACAATTGCATGACCGCTGTCCACGTAAATAGTTTGGATACTGAGCCTGGTCTGAACAAAGTCTCAGTTGCAGATACGGGTTTTCTCTGCTTGTAGTCGGCGAAACCATATCCCTTCGCGAACAGGAGCTTGCCATCCTTTACGACTGCAATTGTCGCCCCGGCAATATCGTCTCTGCCGAGTTGGGTGGGCACCAAGCCGTCAAGGAATGCTTCCACGTCAGAAGCGGTTAACTCCCGCGCTGCCGTAGGAGCCTTGACTGCGGATGACTGGGGCTTCTCTTCTGTAGTGTGACCACTTGCTGGTTTAGCGGCGGGAACCTGGCCCAGTGAAGAGATTGTGAAAAACAATAAAAGGATGATCGCATTAATTTGTTTCACGATTCTGACCTCGTTTCTTCGCGCTTTCTCCGCGAATCAGCGTAACGGACGAACAGGTTCTTATTATGAGAGTAAGAAATAAGCTGCTAATGCCGCTACAGATCTTTTTCCTCTCAAACTCCCTTAAGATCTAACGAATAAGTATTTCGAGTGGATTTCTCTGTGCCGCCTCAGTGGTCTTTGTGACTCTGTGGTGGGCTAATTTGGAATACCAACCACCACGGAGTCACTGAGAACACAAAGGTTGCACCGAGAAATTCAACTTATTATCCAATTCAAGATCGGCTCTGCTGCGCTGCGTCTCTGCGGTGATACTTCTTAACGCACAAGAAGTAAAATTAATTATTGTTTCGCTGATGACGTTACGGCAGGACCAGCAGGCTTTTCATCCGGAACCCGCGTAAAGTCTGAGAGTCTTTCGATATTCACACTCTCTACTTTGCCTACCGCGTTTAGCCGGAAACTGATAAGCCCTTTGCCCTCCATTCGATCTCTCCACGTCACCCGGAATGTGTCGTAGTTCCAGTGCTCCAGGTCACCGGTAAAACTTGGACCAAACCTCGCCACAAGCTTTCCATTTTCCACCGAAAACTTTGCCTCACCATACATCTCGCTCTGATATCGTCCACTATATTTCTCAAGCGCGAGTGATGGAGTTGTGCCGTTAACCCTTTCGGCTTCGGCTTTTTTCTCGGCGGCTTTCTCCTGCTCCTCGAGACGTTGGGTGGTCTTTAGCAATTCCGAACTCCAGTCACGTTGAGTCCCACCCAGGTATGAGTCGAAAATCTTGAACATCAGCGCATGAGGTAGAATGTTTCCATTCAGGTTTGAAAGAACTACCAGCCCCAACTTTTCCTCGGGCATCATTGCGACTTCTGCCCTCATTCCATCGATCGCACCACCATGTTCGACAACTTTTCGGCCGCGGTAATCACTGAGGAACCAGCCGAAACCATAAGTTAAAAAGTGCGCCTCGGGATACAAACTCTCCATTGGACCTTCCCGCCGAATGATGGTTTGCGGGGTGTGCATTTCTTTGATCGCCGCAGAACTAATGAGACGCTTGCCTTCGTAAACCCCATCTCCGAGTTGCAGTCGCACCCATTGGGCCATGTCGAGCACGTTCGAGTTGATTGAACCGGCTGGCGCAATGTTGTCTATGTTGCGCCACGCAACAACCTGGACCTTGTCGTCCAGTTTTGCATGCGGTGAAGCCACGTTATCGGAGTTCGCGAATGCCTTGATACTGGTGCTGGAACTTTTCATGCCGAGTGGTTCAAAGATTCTTTCACGAATAAAGTCATCCCAACTCTTGTTTGCAACAGTCGAAACAATCTTACCGGCCGCCAGGAACATGATGTTTTGATACCCAAAGCGCGCTCGCAGGCTCCAGGTTGGCTTTAAGTAACGAACGCGTCGCAGAACTTCGTCGCGATCATAAGGAGACGCGTACCACAGCAGGTCACCTCGAGTCAGTCCACTACGGTGGCTCAATAAGTCGCTTACCATTAACTCGCGAGTCGCGTAAGGATCGGAGAGTTGAAAACCTGGAAGGTACTTGGTTGCCGGATCTTCCCACTTGAGCTTTCCTTCATCAACCAGCATTCCAATCGACGCAGCGGTGAATGCTTTGGAAGACGAGCCGATGGCAAACAAAGTGTGTTCGTCGACCGGCAACGACTTATCTAACTCGCGTGTTCCGTATCCTTTGGCAAGTACGACTCGATCGTCCTTGATAATTGCGATGGCCAACCCGGGAACCTGCCATTCCTTTAGTGCGTCATTAATGTATTTATCAAACTCTGGTCCCGGTCCTTGTTGTGCGCGGACCGTGCTCAGCGGGAAGATGACTAGTACTGCCAGAAGAGTTGTAGTGACGATGCCTTTGAGTTTCATGCTTTTAACTCCAACTTCGAAATCCGAGGCAGTTGCTGCCATCGAGGTGTTAGGACCGTAATTTTTCACTGCCAGGTGGCAAAGCACTGACCAGAGAGTCATCCTGTTTCTTTCTTTTCAACCTTTTCCACGGTCCAGATCTGAGTGAGAACCCGCGCAAAATTGCCGCCGAGAATGTTTTGTATCTCCTGGTTGCTATAGTTGCGACGCACGAGTCCTTCAGTGAGATCAAACATTCGTTTTGGATGATCAAGCCCTTCAATATCGATCTTCTCGCGAAAGCCATAGCTTCCCTTATAAGAAGCACGCAATTGCTTGTTCAAATCGGGTGGCATGGCATCGTAGCCATAAAGGTCCATGTCGCTGCCGACGCCCAGGTGCTCAGAGCCGATTAGCTTTCTAACGTAATCGAAGTGGTCCAAGTAATGCTCGATCGTAGTAGGCTCCTCACCCTTAACAAACATTCGGACACCCGTAATTCCCATCACACTGCCGGTTTGTCCGACTTTTTTGATTGCTTCATCAGTCTTTAATCGAGGATGACCGGGTACCAGCGCGCGGCAATTCGAGTGCGTAATGAGCACCGGCTTTTGGGAAATTTCAAAAGCCTCGAGAGTGGTACGATCTCCACAGTGAGAGACGTCGACCGCCATTCCCACCTTGTTCATTCGTTCAATTATCGCGACGCCAAAATCCGAAATACCTTCGTCACGTCGCTCTGTCGAGCCGTTGCCGATGAGGTTTCGCGCGTTGTAGGTGAGTTGGGAAACGCGCTGGCCCAGGCCACGGAAGAAGTCGACATCATCAGGTCTACGGAAATGATCGGAGTTTTGCAGACCCAGCAATATTCCAATCTTGTTCGACTTTTTGACCCGTTGCAGATCGAATGCACTGTCGATCCGCATGAACTGCTCGTCGTGATCTGCAATAAACCCGTTCCAGGAGGCGAAGAACTCCAGAACTTCCGCGTAAGCATCGGGACCTCCCATTCCAATTGCTGGATGGAAAACATTGATCCCTGAGTCTCGGTAGGGCTGCAAATCGGCGTTAGTGAAACTCTCAGGATCGGCAAACCATCTGGCTTGTTTTTCGAAGTCGAGCGTGAGTGGACCAAGCATATCAATCACCGTCGACTGTTTGACGAGGTCGATCGTCCGGCGAGAGTATTCGATTGGAGAGTGTGCAAAAAGCTGGTATCGGTCTCGATTGATCATGGGGGCCGCGAGGAGGCCCCCTGCCGCAAACGCACTTAACTTCAGGAGGTCACGACGCGTAATCGGTTTTGAATGCTGTTTCATAGGTATCATTCGCTTTGCACAAAAACGTCATTACTCCCGGGGCGGTGCCACCCCTACAGTACCGCGAGCGAAGCGACCGGATGTCACACTCAATTTTCAGCTGTGATCCTCACGATTGCTTT
>DATIBX010000012.1:0-6703 GCA_035457105.1 Pyrinomonadaceae bacterium | reverse complement strand
TTTTGTGAGGCACTCGGGCGGGTCCAAAAAAAACCGCCAAAGCTTCAACAATCAAAACTTTTTTCAAGCGGTTAAAGTTTTGTCGAGCGTAAACTCAGCTGCCAGCGAAGCGGCAGCGGGTGGCGAAATGTCATTCGGTTCGCGCTATCGAAGGCGAAGCCAATGATAAAAGGTACCGATGAACGGACGATTGTGTGGGGACTGAATGCTTTCGAAAAGGAAAACCAGCAGAATGAGTGCCAACATCGGACCGATTTCACGGAAGCCGACTCGTCGGCCAAAGAACAAGTTTCCTTTGGGGAGAACGCGTGGAATATATCTCGGCGTTGCGCGGCAATACTGATCGAAAATTTCGCCGAAGTATTTTCTTAGGAAATGTCGCTCTGCTGGTTCGATGATGTGGTGGTAAATCATGCCGATTATCAGCAACAAAAATACAAAAATGTAAGCATCGAGGATAAAAATCATCCCAATGCCGGTTAGCAAATAGGCGACCCAGAGCGGGTGTTGCACGTATGCATAAGGCCCGGTTCTCAGCAGGTTTCGTGGCACTGATCGATCCCAGCGTTCGCCGGCGGGGCCGTGGCTGATCGCCCAAACGTAGAGTAAACCGCCAAGAAGCAGGGCTGCGCCGCCGAGCACATCAACAAAATTTTCCATAAATGCGCCTTCCTCGAATACTCCGGCAGGCACAAACAAAGCATAAAGTACGAGCAGCACAACGAAACCGAGGCGTAACCAGTCTCCGACTCTTAGCAGTCGGGAGAGGACCGTCGCGCTTTCGAGCCGATCGAGCGCCTGATTTACCACCGGAATGGCACGCAGACTTGGAACTTTCTGAAAAGCCACAGGAGATTTTTGATTGTAATCATCATGCGCTGCCAGTTCCTCACAACACGCGGTTAGCACCGCGCCGGTGGAGGATCCGGCAGGGTCATGGACAATACGCGAGCTGCTGGCCGGCGCTCCCCACCGGTCAAAATTGCGGTAACGAAAGATAGCTACCGTCCGGACCCCCAAGCTGGAGGCCAGGTGCATCGGGCCGCTGTCACACGTAACGAACAGGTCGCAATTTGCAATCATAGCCGCAAACATTCTCAACGAACTTTCAAAGATGATAGGAATGTTTTTGTCCAAGGCAGCACGAAAAAACCCCAACGTCTCCTTTTCCTCCGGCCCGACGAAAGTTACCACGGTGAGGCCATGGTCGTGCAATGCTGTGATGAGTTCGCAAAAATTCGCCGTGGACCATCGCTTCCCCCAGGATTTACGACCGCCGACAAAAACTCCGATCGTGCGCGTGTGCGGCCGCCCTTGCGTCAACGCTGCGATTTTGTTTCGCGCTGCTTCGCGCTCCAGATCGGAAAGGGCTATTTTCGAAGCCGGCGATTCGCAATGAATTCCGAGGTTAGTCAAAAATTTAGGTAAGGTTTTATACTTGTTAATTTCTCCCGATTTGGAAACCTTTATGTTCAACCACCTGTCCCATTTTCCTCGCATTCCGGCGCGCAAGCGCGCTCCGGAAAGCCCCACAAGGAATGCGCCCATAGCCGACTGAGAGCAGCTCACGTCGACGGCAAGATCATAGTGGACGCCGCGTAAGCGCTTCAGCAGCATGGGATAGTCCACAGCGGACCCCGGATAACGCCGGCTGATAGTGAAGTGGTTATCCAGCGGCATGTTCTTCATGAGGTCCTTCGAAATGGGGCCTCCGACAAAGTCGATGCGCGCGTGCGGAAATTGCTTTCGGAAAGACCAGACGGCCGGGAACGCCAGGAGCGCGTCCCCAAGGCGAAATGTGGCACGTACAAGGAGAATCTTTTTAATAGACTCCTTGCGCAGATCCGGCGGTATTGAGTCTGTCGCCGCCGTCATACTCCTCAAGATCCAAAGCAGCAGCTCGCGAAATCGCCGATTTAGCGAATATCTGAAAACTGGTGGTGGGGCATCCGACATAGTAGTTTTGGTAGCCTGGATTCAACGGTCTTGCGATCAGAACAGACTCAGAACGACGGCGCCTCAAAAGTAAAACTATTTCTGGCCAGGAGCAACGTGGGGACAGACTGCTGGTGCTGAAGTTATCACTAGGGAAAACCGTACAGCTTGATGGAAGCTTAAAGCCGCTTGTCCCATAAAAACTGGTTCGTTCCTTGATGGGCTGGTGAACCGGCCCTTAAAAGAGCGTCGGGACCGGAATGCGAGAACAGCACGCCGAGCACTCCGACGAGAACAGGCGATCTGCGAAGAGGGGCTAATCCCTTGGCGGCCGTGAGTTGCACCGCTGCTCCTGATCTCTCAGAGCAACACATTCGATGCAAAGTTCAAAGTCTAGCGGCAGCTTTTTTGAAACAATAATGTTGAAGCTGTCGCTCGGCCAATGGGAACAGTTTCGACAAAAATGCCAGGTTTGTGAATTCGCGGCTCGCCGATACTCCATGAGATAACTCCGTCATTAACATTGAAGTGAGCAATGACGGTGCCAGCGGCCACGAGATCGAGTCGAGGAGTTCACGAAAATTGGCTAGTACACAGTCTCTCCGGCCCTCATAAGTCCGGTCCGTGAGTGATCGGACTCTTTTTATATTTTGTCGGGGCCCTTGCGAGCCACAACCAACCGTGATTAAGCTCTAAACATCGTGTTGCGATATATTCCTCTTGGGGTGAGGTTTGTATGTCGTCAAAAACGATCCTTGTTGTTGACGATTACGAAGACCTGCGCAAATTGGTGGCATTTTTCCTCTCCGCCCATGGCTATGAAGTTCTAGAAGCCCAGAGTGGTCGGACGGCCATCCACGCCGCAATGGAAGGCACTCCAAATCTCATTCTCTTAGACCTTCGCCTCCCGGACATGAACGGAATTGAAGTCGTCCGCGAGCTGCAGAAAATTCCGGAAACGGCACACATCCCGGTGATTGCCTGGACTGCTGATTATCGCGCGAAGCCACATCGCGATATGTTGCTCCAAGCAGGCTTGTTCGACTGCATTCAAAAGCCGATTTCGTTGAGAGAGCTTGAAGCTGTAGTTGCACGTTGCCTCAATCCGGTATCGGCATAACCGCCGCTGCAGCTATTGCTTACAACGCAGGCTCAGTTCATCTGGAAGGCCTCCACTAGTCCCACGCCTGTTCCTCCGCCGACTCCGCTTACGACCGCGGTATAAGCTCCGGGGGGAAGGGTGATAAGAATCGCCGACTCTTGAGCGCAACTTGGAGGAGTTGTGGTTTGACCTGGATTTGCTTGGCACGGATCCAAGCCAGTGGCGGCGATCTGTGCCGCATTCCCACAGACAAATCCAGTGCATGACGGGGCGTCTTGCCAGTTGTTGTTTTGCGCGATGACGTTCTGTCCAGAAAAGAGTTGCAGAAGGGGATCTGCTAAAGTGCCGGGCACAAAGAACGGTGCGCCACTCATTGAAGGACCGCGAGCGCGGATCAGTACCGTGGCTGATGCATTCCCTTCAATAATCAATCCACCAATCATCACGTCGTCTCCGCTCTGGACAAAGCTCCGGGTCGAAATGTTGCTCAACTCAGCTTCGATACTGTTGTCCGCCTCAAAAATCTCTACCAGCCCTACTCCAGTCTCTCCATTCGCCCCAGTGACAATTGCTGTGTAAGCCCCGGGCGGCAGTGTGACTAAGATCGCTGACTCCAGATTGCACTTCGGCGGCGGTCCCGGCTGGCCGGGATTTGGCTGGCAAGGATCTAAACCAGTGCTCGTGATCTGAGTGGCGTCCTCACACGGAAAACCACCAAAACAACTCGGAGCATCTTGCCAGTTGTCGTTCTGCGCTATCACGTTCTGCCCTGAAAACAGGCGCAGTGACGGATTCGCTAACGTTCCTTGCACGAAGAAAGGCGCTGCTGCCAGGGACGGACCACGCGAACGTACAAGCACTCTTAGCGGCGTCAATCCGTCAATGATAAAGCCGCCGACCATGACGTTGTCACCCGTTAGCACACGACTCCGTGTGGAAATATTGCCAAGCCGGACATCGGGTGCACCATCATCATCAACGATCGTTCCGACTCCCTGGCCATCAGCGATGATCGCATTTGTCGCGCTGGTGAGATTAACAAAGAAAGTTTCATTGGGCTCAGAAAACGTGTCGCCATTAACCATGACCGCCAAACTCTTTGTCGTCTCGCCAGGATTAAATATTAAAGTTCCCGACGTCGCTACATAATCACTTCCTGCCGTGGCAGTACCGTTGGCTGTACTATAGGTGACGGTTACCATTTGGCCGCTTGCGGCGGAGAGATTCACTGTAAAGACCGCGTTTGTCGTCCCCGAGTTACCCTCCCCTATGCTCACATCATTGATAGCGACATGCGGGAGCGAAGTATCATCATCATTGATGATCGTACCGAGCCCTTGTCCATCGGCAATCGTGGCATTCACCGGATTACTGAGGTTCACGAAGAAAGTTTCATCCGGCTCATTGATAGTGTCACCGTTGACCACAACAGTGATGGTTTTCGAGGTCTCACCAGCATTGAAGGTTACCGTGCCAGAGGTGCCCAGATAATCTGTACCAGCCATGGCAGTACCGTTGCCCGTGCTAAATGTAACTGTCACCTGCTGCGAGGTCGGTGCCGACAAGGTCACTTGAAAAGTAGCATTCACTGTACCTGAGTTTCCCTCAGTGACCGTGACGTCGCCTATTGAAACCATGGGGCTTACATTCTGCCCATCTAGCTCGAACGCTCCGATGTCGCAGGCCACTGTGCCATCGCCATTGCCATCAGTGGCTCGTGGCAAGCCTCGCTGATCAATCTGCAAAGGTGCCCCTGTGCTATCGAGACAGCCGTTAGGATTGCCCGCATCTATCGCGGGACTGCCGGCGAGCAATGCGTGGGTCTGGGTAGGACCACCATTGTTTTGAAGCGGGCTGAGTTTCGGATCAGCCAGTAGAAGATTACCGAAGACCATACAGTGGCTGGTATCATATTTTTGCATCAAGTTGTTACCACTCGAAGTGATTGCTCCATCGCATTCGCCGGTAGTTGCAACAAAAACGTTTCCAACCCGCTGCGTCTCGAAATTTCCTGCAAGAATGGTGTTCTGGAAGCTGAAAGTCGCGGCAGCGTCATTATGCACTCCGCCGCCTACTCCTGTGCCGTTCAAGCCGGCGTCGGCCAGGTTGTCGGTAATCGTGCTGTTGAAAGCATTCACGGTCCCCAGGAAGTTGTAGATCCCGCCCCCGTTTCCGCCGGCATTGTTGCCGCTCACTGTGCTGTTGGTCAGCGTCAGGGAGCCGGAGTTACGGATGCCGCCCCCGCCGTCGCCGGCGTTGTTCCCGCTCACCGTGATGTTAGTCAGCATCGCTGTGCCGCCGGTGACGTTGAAGACGCCCCCGGCATCGTCCCCGGCGTTATTTCCACTCACTGTGCTGTTGGTCAGCGTCAGTCTACCGAAACTCATGATGCCGCCGCCATCTTCGCCGGCATTGTTCCCGCTCACCGTGATGTTAGTAAGCATGGCTGTGCCGCCGTTGGCGTTGTAGATGCCGCCCCCGTCTTGACCGGCATTATTCCCGCTTACTGTGCTGTTGCTTAGCGTCAATGTGCCGAGATTAAGGATGCCTCCACCAAGACCATCCGTTCCTCCGTTGCGAATCGTGACTCCACTAATATTTACAGTTACTCCGGAGCCAATAACCAAGACTCTGCTGTTAGGGCGTGCACTCCTGTTGCCATCAATGATGGTGGTCGACGCACCGCCACCCGTGATGGTTAGACTGTCGGTTATAGCGAGCTCGTTGACAAGGCTCAGAACGTAGCTGTTGGGCGGCAGATTGACTTGGTCGATACCGGCCAGGGCATTGCTCTCTTGGATAGCCGCGCGCAGCGTACAGGCGCCGTTTCCGGGGGCCGTTTCGCAGATGCCGTTGCCGGGACTAGCATCCGAAACATCAGCAGGGCTGTTGACCGTGAGTACGGCAGCGTGCGTTGACGCCGACAGAAAGATTCCGAGGAGCGTAATCCCTATAGCGACGCCGCAACGACTCGTATTACGTAATCTTTGCAAAACGAGGAGGCGTTGTCCTTGCAAGTAGCTTGTCGTTTCTCGATGCTCCACGTGAGAACGATGCGTAGGACCGCATACTTTCAGCACCACGGCGGCCGCTGTGCGGCCAGACAATATTCCGGCTGCTTAGGGATGTCAAACTGGGGTAGAAAGCTGCTTTAAGAGAGCAACTTTCCCCGCAACCCGTTAATCCGAATTCCAAACGAGAAGAGCGATAACGAGTGACGATCGTGTGACGTGCGACGCGATCGTGTTTCGTCTTTGCCCCTGATAAATCCTTGTGATAGGTTGTCCAAACATCTCGCGAAAACGTCGTCGAAATGCCCCATGGAAATATCTTTGAAAAGCAGAGCAGGGTACCCAAGTGCCTGCTCGTACTCAGTGGAGAGGTGACCGAGCGGTTGAAGGTGCACGACTGGAAATCGTGTGTGCGGTTAACCCCGTACCGAGGGTTCGAATCCCTCCCTCTCCGCCAAGACGACATTGAGCGAGGCTGGATGTCGATTGCTGATAGTTAGGTCCCGTGCAAGGCGGCACCGTAAACCCCGTCAGGTCCGGAAGGAAGCAGCGGTAGCGGATCAGCCCCTGTGCCACGGGGTAACCTGGCTGTCAGCAATGGACACCCCGCAACGCGCGTAGACAATCCATCGATATTGTTCGGGTCGTGTAGCTA
>DATIBX010000011.1:0-10012 GCA_035457105.1 Pyrinomonadaceae bacterium | reverse complement strand
AGCAGTGCGTTAATGTCTACTTTCCAATACAGATACTGCCTCACCGGGGTAACTTCCTAAAATATCGACGTCGAAAATCTAAAGTATTTTGCTCTTGGCATGTTCATTGCTTAGTAAACAGGCAATCACATTCCAGCGAGGATACTCCTAATTTACTCGCTGAGAACCTGGTGGGAACATGGAGGGCTTCGTACCTGATTTGGTCACGTGTGCGACACGAGCTTCTGGGCACAATATAGTTTCGTGAGTCATGCGGGAATTAGATAGACCAAAGCTCTGCGACGCCTCCATTTCCACCGGGCCTTCCATACCAAAGCCAGCACAGCTATCCCTTGATATAAAACGAACGTTCGTGCTATATACCTCCCTACGTTCAGGGGAAGTGAAAATTCATTTAAGTCGTGGCGAAAGCTCGTTTACAAAAGAGCGTTGAGGATAGACCTCCCGTTGGGCGGAAGGCGCAAGGCGAACGTACCCGCCACGCTATACTCGAAACCGCCGTTCATATTGCTTCAGCCGAAGGGTTGGAAGGACTAACCATCGGTCGGTTAGCACTCGAACTCTCAATGAGTAAAAGCGGGCTCTTTGCTCACTTTGGCTCGAAAGAAGAGTTACAGGTCGCAACTGTTGAGACGGCCCGCTCCATCTTTATCAAAGAAGTAATCAAACCCGCTTTCGAAGCGCAGGAAGGTGTAGTCCGGCTTTGGACACTTTGCGACACATGGCTGGGCTATATACAAGCCGGAATTTTTCGCGGGGGCTGTTTCTTCGCTGCTGCCGCCTCAGAGTTCGATAGTCGTCCTGGCGTCGTGCGTGATCGCATCGCTGAAATAATGAAGGAATGGTTGGCAACACTCCGGAAGGCGATCATGGACGCTCAAAAAGCCGGACATCTGAAATCAGACGTCGATGCCACTCAATTGGCATTTGAGTTTAATTCACTCGAACTCGGTGCCAATTGGGAGTACCAGCTCTACCGTGAGTCTCGTTCATTCACTCGGGCCCGTGAAGCGATTCATCACCGTCTGGCTGCTTACGCAACCGCCGCAGGTCGCAGGCTGCTACCAACAAAAGAGACTGAAAAATAAGTCCATCGAATCTGGACCAATCTTATGATTGCAAGCAGTTCAGCACTCGATGAGGTGAAAAGAAGTGCCACCTACGACGGCCTTCGCGTTGAGCACTGGCGCTCTAATGGCGGTGAGTTGCCAGCGCACAGCCATCGTGAGCACGCTGTATTGATCGTATTGAGCGATGGCGTCAAAGGTGAGTTCCGGACTGAAAGTGGTCGTGGAATGTGCGGCACTGAAGTCAAAGGCTGTGTGGCTGTCCTTCCCTCTAAACTCGAACACGCTGCGGTGTTGGACGGGCCTTCCGAACATCTATCACTCTTTATCGATCCGTCGTTGCTCGCGCGCGCTGGATTGGAAACAGCGGTTGGACCAGTCGAGTTAGTCGAAAAATACTCACACCAGGACGAGGTTATCTTAAACATTGGACTGGCGCTGAAGAGTGAGATGTATTCCGAAGGCTTAGGAAGTCGCTTATACGCCAACTCGCTTGTAAATCTTCTGGCGGTGCATCTGCTTCGTCATTACACGTCACCTGTCGAAGTTCCGCACCATTATCAAGGCGGTATTTCCGCGACGAAACTCCGTCGCGTTAAGGATTTTATCAGCCAAAACTACACCAGGGATTTGAGGCTCGAGACCTTGGCCGATGTCGCAGGTATGAGCATCTTTCATTTCGCTCGTGAGTTCAAACGCTCGACGGGAACAACCCCACATCAGTATCTGATCAAGCTTCGCGTTGAAAGAGCCAAGGCGTTGTTGGCCACTCCCGACTTGCCCTTGATTGAAGTTGGTCTGAAAGCCGGCTTTAGTCATCAGAGTCATTTCACTCGACTTTTTCGGCGCGAAACCGGCACGACCCCCAGTTCTTATCGGAATAATCTCCACTAGCTGTTGGAATAATCAGCAAGAACAGTCAAACGATCAGCAGTATCAGGAAAGACCTGATTGGACGGTTTGGTTAAAGTTGGCCTTCAGCAATGGAGGTTAACAAGATGGTCTCTAAGTCAGTTCTGTATACGACGTTGATCTTCTTCACGTTCGTTGAGGGACGGTTGATGGCTCAAACGAACTCTGCTGAAGTATTCCTAAATGCAGGAAATGCTCTCGTCGCGCAAGAGCGTTATGAGGATGCAATAAGCGAGTACGCGAAGGTTGGACCACTGCAACCTGAGCTGTATTCGCGGGCGCTCTATAACA
Organism: Pyrinomonadaceae bacterium; assembly: GCA_035457105.1. Lineage (GTDB taxonomy): Bacteria > Acidobacteriota > Blastocatellia > Pyrinomonadales > Pyrinomonadaceae > PSRF01. The sequence goes on along the minus strand of DATIBX010000011.1, from coordinate 7,742 downwards.
TTGGCGTCTGCTATTACGAATTGATGGAAACAGAGAAGGCCGTCTTTTTTTATAAGAAAGCAATTGCAATCCGCGAATCATACCCGCGCGCGGCCTACGCTCTGGGTATTGCACTCGAAGATTTAAAGCGGCCGAATGAAGCAAAAGAGGCCTACTCACTTGCGCGCGAGTCAGGCGTGATTTACGCTCCCGCACTTTTTAAGCTTGGCGTAATTGCTGTCAATAGTGGCGATCTAAAAACTGCCACCCGACTTTTTCGTCTTGCCACTCTAAGTGAAGGAGCTCATGGCGCTGCAAGCCATAACAACCTCGGCGTGACATTGGCGCTTCAGGGAGATTTCAAGGAAGCGAAAATCGAATTTCAGCTCGCGTTGGCCCAAACGGAGGACGCATATCCTGACGCTGAACATAATCTCGGACTTTGTCATCTAATGTTACAAACGGCTGACATCCAAGCGCGGCCAGCCGATTACCAGTTTCTGATCAACAATCCAACCGTCTTCGAGAAGGAGAAACCCTGATGGCTATCAACGCAGACGACGCGCTCGTCATCCTCAAGCTTTACGAATTACGCAGTGAGCCTTTGATGAGACAGGCTCGAGCATGGTTTTTCAGCCAGTTTCAACCTCAAAGCGGGCTTGAGATCCTCGCTCTCATGCAGAGTGGTGAAAAAGAGAGCGCTTTCTACCGCATGGTGTCGTCGCACTGGGAAGTCGCTACGGCGCTTGTAAACAGCGGCGGCATAGACGAGAAGATGTTTCTTCAGGCGAATACCGAGCACCTTGTTGTCTTCGCAAAGCTGCAGCCCTTTGTTGAAGAGATACGAGAAACAATCGGCGAACCAGATTATCTGGCAAACCTGGAGACGCTTGTCTTGAAGGCTTCGAACGTTGAGAGAAAACTTGAAAATCGTCGGCGGTTGCTCGATCGTTGGTCCAAGGCACGCCAACCAATCTCCGCCTAAGGATGAGCGAATGCTCTCGGCGCGCTCTGCTGCGGTTTAGAAACAAACAATTTGAGTTGAACTTTCATCCGGCGCATAATGCCCTTGATTCAAGCGAAGTTCTTCCGATGCTGACTCAACCTCTTGGAGTGCGCCGATCGGGCGGCGCTTTCGTACATGCTCAAGGTTCAACTCGCTAAACATTACGCTTTCATCATCGCTAATTTATTCGCCTTGTTGGTTTTGCTCATATCGCAGGCTGCGAGCGTCGCGGCCCAGGCTCGTAATCGCAGTGTAGATGTGTTGCATTACGACGTTGCGCTCGAGCCCGACATTCGAGCAAAGACGATTAAAGGAATCGTAAAGATCCGATTTACAACTACCACAGCGTTAAATAAATTGAGTCTTAATTCCGGCGACCTGATCATCGATGGCGTTCGAAGTAAAGGAAGAGCGTTGCAGAACTCGGTCGCAGATCATCGCTTGGAAATCACACTACCAGCTACTCTAAAACCTCGGGCGATTTCCGAAGTTGAGGTCGCCTACCACGGCTCACCTCGCTATGGCATTCGGTTCTTCCCGGAAAAGAATCAGGTCTACACAATCTTTTCAACCAGCCAGTGGATGATCTGTGAGGATTCCCCGGATGACCGAGCAACTTTGCGAATCGTCCTTACCTCAACACCCGGACTGACTCATCTGTCCAACGGAAAGGAAACGAATCACCAGGCTCTAGCCGATGGTCGAATACAAACGACCTGGTCACAAAACTCACCTGTTCCCACTTATACCTTTGGTTTCGTAATTGGACCATTTCGCACACTCTCTGAACGCCGTGGTGCAGTTGAGCTGCGATATCTGGCGACTAGTTTTTCAGACGACCAGGTACTCCGCATCTTTCGAGACACAAAAGATATGTTGACCTTTTTCGAGGATCGGGCTGGCGTTAAATATCAGGATCACGCTTACTCGCAGGTGCTCGCGGTCGGCGACGCTGAACAGGAGATGAGTAGCTTTACAGCGCTTAACGAAGATTATGGGAGCCGTGTTTTAGCCGATGAGAAGGATATATGGCTCGGTGCCCATGAGTTCGCGCACCAATGGTGGGGCAACATGGTAACTTGCGAGGACTGGAACCACTTCTGGCTGAATGAAGGTATCGCTACATTTATGGCGGCCGCCTATCTCGAACATCGCTTTGGTCACGAGTCCTATCTTAAAGAAATAGAGCAGTATCGCTCGAGCTACGAAAAGATTAAGAGTGCGGGAAAAGACAAGTCTCTGGTCTTTCCCAATTGGCTTCATCCCACTCGAGAGGACCGCACACTTGTTTACGACAAGGGCGCCTTTGTTATGCACTTACTACGCGAGGAAATGGGTGAAGAGGCCTTTTGGAAAGGGCTTCGGAGCTACACGCGCGCTAATTTTGGTAGGTCGGTTGTAACTCGCGACTTTGAAAAAGCAATGGAAGTCTCTGCGGGGAAGAGCTTGACTACCTTCTTTTCTAAATGGATCTATCTAAACGATGCAACACGTAATGATTAACCACTCTTCTGAAAGAAATGGCCCAATGTATTCACGTCTGTTGCAATTCTGTGCGATCTGGCTCGTCTTAGCGGTGAGCGCAATAGGTGCGGCAGCACAGGGCGGTGGAAAGGCAGAACCACTTCGGATTGAATTCAAGCCTGGCTCGTCAAGCACAGTCATCAACGACTCGATCAAAAATGAGCAGCAAGCTGAATATGTTTTGGGGGCAAGGAGGGGCCAACGTCTTTCAATAAAGCTTACCTCAATACCACGCCGTTCCGCAGTTTTTGATCTCACTGCCCCTGACAACGCAGACTTAGGGTTGGAATTTGATGCGAATTATGATTTCAACAAGATCTTGCCGGTAACCGGTGATTACCTGATCGTCGTGGTCCGACCGACTTCCTCTCCAGGGAAGGCTTCCTACAAGCTATCAATTAGCGTTCACTAGAGATTTTAAAGTGGAGAATTCGCCAGGGCGGGACGCGGCGCTCCTTTGATAGCCACCGGCAACTGCGGAGCACAACACACTTTAACCAGTCGTTGGCGATCCTTTTGCATTTCGCGATCGTTGGCGAGCCAGGCAAGGACCTGGGCCAGAACCTGAGCAGCGTCAGGATCCGATGGCTGATCGATCCGGTAATGCATCCATGGACCATCGCGTCGTGTGTTCACGATGCCGGCCCGCCGTAAATAGGCCAGGTGCCGGCTAATCTTTGGCTGGTTCGTTTTCAGAACCTCAACAAAGAAGCAGACACAAACCTCATCACTGCCCATTAAATTCAGCAGACGCAGGCGTGTCCGGTCGGCCAGAGCACTAAAGAAAAGCTCCTTGTCGTTCAACTCTTTACCTTCACTCATAACGCGCCCATCTTAACATATTCCGTCGCTTTCAATATATGCCTTGACATATATCCATTTGAGAAGCGATACTGCCACCCATATTCGCTTAAGCGAATGTTCTTTTTTAGGGACGGGGCTTTGGGATTTGATTAACAGGCAAAACGCCAGGAGAGTAATATGACAAAGCAGATTCAGACTTTAAAGGCGCACTTGGCGCTAAACGTTCGAAATGTTGAGGAAAGCATCTCTTTTTATCGCAAGATGCTGGGAATCGACCCGAGCAAGGTGCGGACCGGTTACGCAAAATTTGACGTTCAACAGCCGCCGCTTAACCTGACCCTTAATCAGCATGCGTTTGGAGAGCGTGGCGCTCTTTCCCACCTGGGTATCCAAGTCGCTTCAACGGACGTCGTGGTCGAAATGCGGCAACGCTGGACAGAATCGGGACTAGTGCCACGCGACGAGATGCAAACGAGTTGCTGTTACGCGCTACAAGACAAATCCTGGGTTCGCGACCCTGATGGAAACGAGTGGGAAGTCTTTGTTGTTTTGGAAGACAATCTCGCTGAAACTGCTCCTTGCGAGTGTGGGACGACACTTGAAGCTGAAAGCGCGTGCTGCACAACAGCTCCGGCCGAGATAACTAAGGGACCAGGGATTGAAGCGTCGCGCTGTTGCTGAACTGGTGGGGACGGGCTTTCTGGTGGCCGCCGTTGTAGGGTCCTGCACCATGGCCGAGCGTCTTGCTGTTGGTAATCCAGCTCTCGCATTGTTGGCGAATACGATCGCCACCGGCGCGGCGCTCGTCGCCCTGATACTAAATAAGCGAAAGTAATGTCTAATCCTTATAAAGTTCTCTTTCTATGCACCGGAAACTCGGCTCGCAGTATTCTTGGTGAATATCTATTGCGGCAGATTGGTGGGTCTCAATTTGTGACGTTCAGTGCGGGTTCTTTCCCAACCGGCAAGGTAAACCCTTTCGCAGTTGAAGTTCTAAAAGAGACTTACAAGATCGATGCGAGTGGAGCGCGCAGCAAATCCTGGGAAGAGTTTGAGGGAACAGCTTTCGATTATGTGATTACTGTTTGCGATAACGCTCGCGAGGCTTGTCCCATCTGGCCGGGTCAACCCGTAGTCGCTCATTGGGGTCTTACCGATCCTGCCGCTACAAAAGGAAGCGACGAAGATATCAGACGAGCATTTCAAACAACCGCATCTGAACTTCGCCGCCGGATAGAACTTTTCACTGCGCTGCCATTAGACCGGATGGACCAATCAAGTTTAGTCCAGTCAGTTAATGAGATTGGAAGGGATCATGAGCTTGAGCGCTGAGTCACGGGGCTAATTTGCTGGTGTCCGCATCTTTCTTCTTTACGTAGATGTCACCCCGCTGAGTCATATTCGCCTTGGCTGCGAGCGTGGCCACCACCGAAGCCAAAAGTTCCCTGTTTTCAAGTTTGAAACTGGTAATGCCGGTCATCTTTGAGTCTGGATCGTTGTACTGCAACGTCAGATATTGAACCTTAGTCTTGATGAAGCGGGCGGGGAATGAGTAAATCAGGGGCACCTGGCTCGCGACGGTAGCGGCTGAAGGTTGTCTTTTTTGGGTATCTGCAAACACCGACGTCATTGCCTCGTAAGGAATGGGAATCTCTTTTGGCGTCTTCTTATCCTTAAAAATCAGCCGATTGTTAGCATCGTCGAAGGTAAGCGTACCTTCCATCGTCTTGTTATAGCCGAAAACTCCCCCTTCATACTTTGCCTTGAATGATTTCGGCGCCGGAGGAGGTGTCGGTTTACTGCTGGTTTCCGGGTCCATGGTGCGCGGACGTTGCGCGAGAATACTGGTCAATAACGCTCCCGAGAGAAATACGGCGGCCAAAAGTTTCATTTTACTTCTCCTATGAACCCGAGGTTCTTGAGTGATGTGAGCTTGCAGTTAAAGACGCCGACACTGGATTAAGGGTTGCTTCCCGGTTTCTTCGGTTCTGCTTACATTTCCTTCGCCCAGATCGGGACGCTATAAAGAATCCACCAGAGCGTTAACTGAATCGCAAGCAGTACAATCCCTACGAGTAAACTGTTAACACAAATTCGTCTGGAATCGCGGTCCACGAGCGACTCCGCTCTCAACCTCAATAGGCCAACGCTCGCTACGACCACCGCTCCAGGGCAGAAGAGAATTCCTAGATAAGGCACCAGTGAGTAGGTGGCAAATGCTCGGGCTGTCGCCGCCAGACTACTTTGTTCCTTCATGTGGGAGAGAAACATTGATCAATTATCAAATTGAGAATTGTCAATTCATATGCGCGTTCCCATGACAATTGAGTAATACTAATTGATCAATTTGTTAGTCACTACTTGGCGAAAGGTTTTACTCGCTCGATCGATTCTTTGAAATCAGCGTCACCCGGCGCCAGAGTTGCGCCTTTTTGATAAGCGGCCAGAGCTTTAGCATATTGTTTGGACACCTCATAGGCGTAGCCAAGCTCGCGATAAGTGTTTACGTCATTTGGAGATTTTTTGGCCGCGGTTTCCAGAGCCGTAATTGCTTTGGGAAAGTTTGTCGCTCGAGAATAAGCAACACCAAGCAAATAGAAGGTGACACCAGTTGCATCGGGAGCCGTGGTTGCGCGCTCGAGCGCAGTTGCAGCTCGAGGATATTGTTTCGCCCCGATTAAGGCCTGACCGAACAGAGTAATCGCATCAGCATCTGTCTTTACCTTTATCAACCCCTCGCCGGCTCGAACAGCGTTCAAATAGTCTGCATCGATCTGCGCCTGGTCAGTACTCGACGCCGCACGTCGCAGGTAAGCTGAAGTCAACAGGGTCCATGCGCCAGCGAGACGGGTGTCGTTAACCGTGGCTCGATTAAGCGCGGCAATTGCGCCATCAAAATCATTCTTCGCCAATCCGATCTGACCAAGATAGAAAAGAGCAAGTGGGTCTTTGGGATTTAATTTTACAACCGAAGTAAAACTCTTCTCCGCATCCGCCACTTTCCCGGTTTTGAATTCCGCCAAACCCCGGTAATAGATCATCAGCACATCAGGTTGAGCAGTGTTACGTTCAGTTGCGGCCACCAAGAGTGGCAACGCTTCCTGGTATTTCTCGGAGAGCACATAAGCCTGAGCCAATGCACCCGAGGTGTTCGCATCTTCCTGTTTTGTCTTACGCTGTAGCTCAACGGCCTTCTCGAGGTCGGACACCGCTTCCGGATATTGTTTGAGATTGAGTTCGGCAAATCCGGCAATCTTCCAGGCTTCGGGATCATTTGGATGTAACGACGAGAGTTCCTTCGCTTCCTTGGCTGCCGCGGCAAATTGTTTCTGTTCGAGTAGCGAGTAGGCATGACTCGTGTCAGCCGAAGACACCGTGTTCACCACTGGCTTAACCGGTTGGACGTCAAGCAGCGAATCGTTTGGGCTTGTTTTCTTAGCGGAAGGCGACGTAACAGGCTCGGGTCGCAGTAAAGGATCGGAAGCTGGCTTATCGGAATTTGTGGTCGATTTCTGAGTCGACTTTCCGGTACGTCGTGGTCGAGTAGTTTGCGATTGAACCGCGGGAACCGCCAGTAAAACCACAATAAACAAACTGAAAAGGGCGTAAAGCGGGGAATATCTAGTGCTCATGGGCGTCGATTGTATTCGGGAGAGGTTATGTTTGAAAGCTCAGAACTCCGGTTTCCTTGGACTTCCTTCGGATGCCGGAAATCCCTCGAAGTTTGCCAGCCTGGTTTTGGATCCGGCGGCCGTCCTGGTTTGAACCAACCCATACTAACTGAAAAAGAGCGACCCGGTTGAGGATCGCTCTTTCCCTGTGATTCAGGTTTAGGGACCAACCTCAGAAATTGTTTTTGACGCCGAATTGAAACTGTCTCGGATCAAAAGCGGCGGTTGGTCGACTGTAATAGCGGCCATTGTCGGCGCGTTGATTAAAAGTTTTCACGTCGTCGATAAAGGGTGACGCCGCAGCTTCGTTGAAACGATTGAAGAGATTAAATCCTTCTGCAATCAGCTCGAGACGGACTCGCTCACCCAGCGGGATCATTTTCGCCAAGCGCAAATCCAGGGACATAAAGCTATGAGTTAAACCGAAATTGCGGCCCAGACTGCCACTGGTAAATTGACCGTTCGTTATCAGTCCTGCACACCCGGTAGTTCCCGCGACGCATAAAGTACCATCCGCAAGAACGGTAGGACGGTCGGTCTGATTCGATTGATCATTGTTCGTATCCTGATTACTGAGGATATTGAATGGCCGGCCGGAAGAAATTTCAAAGATGGGCGCTACAGTGAAATTCGACAAGGCGCGATTCCAGCCACTGCCGTTGTTCCACTTACTTGGCGACGCGACTATGGCGCTGAAGACAAATCGATGACGTTGATCGAATAGGGCATCGGAGCGTTCAGCCCCGAAGTTTCTATTG
>DATIBX010000010.1:0-10997 GCA_035457105.1 Pyrinomonadaceae bacterium | reverse complement strand
GGGGGGTGTGGGCGCGATGAATCTGACCATGATCCACATATCGTCCTTCGTTACCGGTGGAAACGGTCAGGATTCGGCTGACCGTACCGGTCTCATCAATTACAAACAAAACTTGTCGCGTTAGATCGATTTCAATATGACCATATCCGACGAAGCGCGGCTGGGGACGGTTCGCAAGCAAAAGTGCATTCAGCTCGGTCGAAGTAAGTTTTCCAGTGCGCGCACGTCCTTCAACCTTCTGAAAGGCTATCAGGGCTTGTCGCGAGGCTGAGTCAAACTTTCCGTCGATTGGACCGACCCAATAGCCCAGTTCCCAAAGTCGCTGCTCCGCCTGACGTCGTTCCTTGATTCCCATACCCTGGTGTAAATGGCCGGCTGGTGAATTCGCGACGACATCAGGACTGTTTACAAAGACCATCATTAACAAGAAAAGGACTGGCCATACGCGAAGAAAGGAAACCGCTTCGCTTTTGAGTTGTTCAGTTGGCGATCGCATTCACCATCTCTTCAGATCGCATGTGCTCTTTTCAATGTGATCCAAGGCAAGAATCAGGCAACGGATGTGCCCAAGAATTGCTTATGCGATTCACAAGATAGGTACAAAAACAGCCAGGAAAGCTGCCTTCCAATTCGCAAAGTTGGTTTTTGCGCTGTAAAGCTAAGTCGGCATTCGCGAGCTTTCACACAACCTCTGCGTAAGATTTCCCAATGTGAAGACAATCACGGTGTGCATTCGCAGACAGTACTACCTTAACCGGTGGAATACTTTTTGCCGATGTAATAGAGCAATAAAGTAAGCGGAGCAGGAGTTTTGTCTTGTTCATACATGAAATGAGCGAAAGTGAGTGCCGGCAGGCCTTACAGCAAGCACCGGTAGGGAGGCTCGCATGTGCGATAGATAGTCAACCTTATGTAGTTCCGATCTATTTGGACTAAATACCAGAGAAGCAATGCGCTCCTCCTCCCAAACATTGACACACTCGAGTCTGCCTGAACTGAGAGAACTAAGTCCTCACTCAACGGAACCATTGGCCGTGGCCCATATCCTTGATGTGGATGCAGCGCGGGGACTCTCAAGTTCAGAAGTCTCGGCTCGCCGAGCGCATTGCGGTGCGAACAACATCCAGTCTGTACGGCCGCGACCGGCGTGGCGGATTCTCATCGATCAATTTGCAAGTATTGTGATAGCTCTGCTAGCGGTCGCTGCCGCCGTATCCTGGTTCACCAGCGATGTAATGGAAGCAATTGCCATTTTAGTGGTCCTTGTGATTAACGCACTCGTTGGTTTTGTCACTGAATGGCAAGCGGGCCAGGCGCTTGATGCGCTGCGCCGCCAAGCTCGCACAACTACGAGAGTGCGCCGCGACAATTTTGAATTGACGGTAGACGCCGAAGACCTCGTTCCTGGCGACATCGTAATTCTCAACGCGGGAGATCGCGTACCAGCTGACGCTCGACTCCTTGAAGCCGCGCGCTTGCAAACAGAAGAGTCTGCGCTGACTGGCGAGAGCACGACAGTCGATAAAGAAGTTGCAGCGGTTGCTCTTGAGGCTTCTTTGGCTGAGCGACGATCGATGCTCTATCTAGGTACATCGATTGCCGCTGGTCGGGCGGTCGCGCTGGTGGTTGCAACTGGTAATCAAACAGAACTGGGACGAGTGGGCCGTCTCGTAGCCACGTCGATCAAAGAACCTTCTCCCCTCGAGGTCCAGTTGGCCCAACTGGGCCATCGACTCGTCTACATTGTTCTGGCTATCGCGTTCGTAGTGATGCTTACCGGCTGGCTGCGAGGAGATGGCCTATGGATGATGGTTGAGGTCGGGATCAGTTTGGCAGTTGCCGCCGTACCCGAAGGATTGCCGGCAGTGACCACTCTAATTCTCGCGCTTGGAGTGCTTCGCATGGCCCGCCAGCGCGCCATCATGCGTCGACTCACCGCCGTCGAGACGCTTGGAAGTACCACCGTTATTTGCGCAGACAAGACAGGCACGCTAACAGAGAACCGCATGACGGTCCGCGAATACTATCTTTCCGATGGTCGAAAAATTGAAGTCACGGAAACTGATTGCGTGACAACAGGTGATGAACTCCTTGAGCGCGCGTTGCGAATTGGTGTGCTATGTAACGAAGCCGTGTTTCGAGCGGACGGAAAAGAAGCACCTGTAACCATCGGTGATCCAACTGAGACGGCGCTGTTGGTCGTGGCAAACGCATTAGTTCTTGACGTCTCGCATGAGCGGGCAGTCCATCCGAAGCTGGCCGAGCAGCCTTTCCAAGCCTCGACCAAGCGCATGACCACTCTTCATCGCAGAATTGACGGCCAACACTTCGCAGCTTTGAAAGGCGCTCCGGCAGTGGTGCTCGAAGCGTGCTCGACGTATGCAGTCGGAGGAGAGGTGCGTCCCCTCGATGGCGAAGCTAACGCGCGATTCACTTTCGCTAACGAACAGATGGCTGATCGCGCATTGCGTGTATTGGCTTTGGCGGTGAAGCATTTCGGTGGGAATGCGAATCAGTTTTCTGACGACGATCTCGCAACTGGATATACGTTACTTGGGTTGGTGGGAATGATAGACCCACCACGACCTGGCGTTGCCGAAGCAATCCGACGGGCGCGAATCGCCGGGATTCGCACGGTAATGTTAACAGGCGATCAACTGAACACTGGACGCGCCATTGCCCGCGAACTAGGTCTGGGTGGAGGCGAACCCCGCGCTCTTCACGCCCGCGATCTCATCGGACTTGATCAGAAGCGTCTCGCTAACCTTGCTCGGTCAACAGATGTCTTTGCTCGCGTAACACCCGAAGACAAGCTGCGAATAGTAGAAGCACTTCAGAAGGCAGGCGAAGTAGTAGCCGTAACCGGCGATGGAGTAAACGATGCCCCGGCGCTGAAGCGCGCCAACATCGGCATTGCAATGGGCCAACGAGGAACTGAGGTCGCCAAAGAAGCCGCTGATGTTGTGCTCGCGGATGATAACTTCGCAACGATCTTGCTTGCAGTAGAAGGTGGGCGGACAATTTATGCGAACATTACCAAGTTCGTGCATATGATGTTTACACATAATCTTGGTGAGGTGGTGATGATCTTTACTGCAATCGCAGTGGGCTGGCCACTGCCGCTTCTTCCGCTCCAGATTCTGTGGATGAATCTTGTTACCGATGTCTTTCCGGCGCTTGCGCTCGCAGTCGAGCCCGCTTCACCCGAACTAATGAAGCAGCCCCCGCGCGATCCGCACGTACGCTTGCTGTCCCGAAACTTTATGACCTTGATTGGATGGCAGGCAGTAATGCTTGCGGCTTTGGCTTTGGCTGCGTACGCCTGGGCACTGCAAAGCTATGGCGCGGGCGCGCGTGCCCGAACTGTCGCGCTATTTGCGCTCATTGGCGTACAACTCGGACACATGTTCAATTGCCGTTCACGCACCCGCTCGGCTTTCAATACGCTCTTTACAAATCCATTTATTTGGCTTGCGAGCTTCATCGTTATTGTCCTGCAACTTCTTGCTATCTATGTGTCACCTTTAGCACGGGTTCTGGGTACGGTTCACCTTTCGCAAACCGATTGGCTAATCGTCAGTTTCTGTGTGTTGGCGCCAATTGTGATCGTAGAATTGACAAAAGCGGCCGTCAGATGGAAGAGGACGATGACCGAATCTCATGCACTCGAGGTTAGCTAAGGAATTTGGATTCAAATGAAAGGACACATAAACGAGGCACGTTGGATTGCCGTCCTAGCAGCTACTGCAATCACTCTCTATCTTTGCTGGCTAATGCTCAAGCCGTTCATCACAGTGTTGGAATGGGCAGCAGTATTGGTAATTGTTTTTTATCCTGTTCACAAACGTCTGGCCGTGAAGATCAACCGCCGCGGACTCAGCGCTCTCGTCTCCTCCGTGCTGGTAGTGGTTACGATCCTGGCGCCGCTTACATTTCTTACGGTTGCCCTGGCAAACGAATTGGCGAGCACGGTTGCCAATCTGCCGGTAGAGATGGGCCACACTTTTGACCCTACTACTCCAGTGCTCGGGAAATTATCTGAGTGGATCCACGATCACCTTGCAGTTGATATCGCGAGCTCTCAAGCTTTTATCGTCGAACAATTAAAGGCAGCAGGAACCGCCATGCTTGGAAAGAGCGTGGATCTGATGGGAAATATTATCAGCGGTATAGTGAAGATATTTTTTGTCATTTTCACTATGTATTACCTTTTTCGCGATGGCGACAGAATTGTGAGGGCACTACCCGAAGCTCTGCCTCTGAACAAGGAGCAAAGCGAGGCGATTATTGCGCGAACGAATCAAGTGGTCAGTGCAAGCGTTTATGGAGTAGTGACCATCGCGGTACTTCAGGGAGTCCTTGGAGGACTAGCATTTTGGATATTGGGTGTACCCAACCCCATCCTTTGGGCGACAGTGCTCGCGTTCATCTGCATGATTCCGATTGCAGGTTCGTTTTTCGTCTGGCTTCCTGCCTCAATCTATCTGCTGATGACTGACCAATGGGTTAAAGCCATCGTATTGGCCCTGTGGGGTCTGCTAGTTATCAGCACAATCGACAATTTTCTGCGACCAAAACTGATCCGGAACCAAACAAAGCTACATGAGCTGTTCGTGTTTTTTTCGGTACTGGGCGGTATTAGTGTATTTGGATTGCTCGGGATTGTACTCGGGCCTGTTATTCTAGCTATCACTCTCGGTCTTCTTCAAACATTCAAGCAAAAAAACTACGAAGCAGATGAATTAGAGGACGATGCGGAGCTGGTTGGACCATCGATTGACCTGCCACATAGTCAGGATTCGATTCAGGATGGTGTGAAGACGAAATGAGAGGGATCTATGGGTTAACTGGTGGCGGAGATACGGCCGGAATGAACGTCGCGATTCGATCTGTCGAACGGCTTGTCTCAAGAGTAAGTTCGGCGGTAACGAGTTTTCGTGTAGATTTCGTGTGACTTCGTGGATCGCTTTTGTCCAGAAGAACCAAGGACGATCCACGAAGTCACACTAACTAGCACGAATCAAAACACTCCTGCCTCGCGCTAAATCCGACTTTTGAGGGAAAGCCCTATCGAAAGGAAGGTACAATGCCTGTATTCCATCGTGAGCGGCACCGAACACAAAATATAGGGTGGCTCCGCGCAGCAGTGCTGGGCGCGAACGACGGCATAGTCTCGACCGCTAGTCTGGTTATCGGCGTCGCCACATCTAACGCAACACACTCCGGTGTATTGGTGGCGGGTGTCGCTGGCCTGGTTGCAGGAGCAATGTCAATGGCTGCGGGTGAGTATGTTTCGGTCAGCTCTCAGTCAGATACCGAGCGAGCGGACATCGAGCGTGAACGAACCGAACTCGCTACGGATGAAAATAACGAGAGAAACGAGCTTGCAGCTATTTACGTCCAACGGGGACTCGATTTGGCACTTGCAAATCAAGTCGCAGAACAACTGATGGCCAAGGACGCGCTCGCAGCACACTCACGCGATGAACTTGGCATTTCTGAAACGATTAATGCCCGACCTGTTCAGGCAGCAATCACTTCCGCCCTAACGTTTGCGGTTGGCGCCGTGTTGCCTTTGATCGTACTTATTGTCGCGCCTGCGACCAACCTCGTGCCCACGGTTGCGGCAGCCTCGTTGTTGTCGCTCGCACTTCTAGGCGGCCTAGCGGCATATACAGGCGGTGCTCCTATCCTGAAAGGAATAGTCCGTGTCACATTCTGGGGAGCTCTGGCAATGGCAATAACAGCAGGGATCGGAGCTTGGTTCGGAACGACTGTATAAGACTTCTGACAAAATCAAGTTCCCGAATGCGAGATACTTACGCTGACTGAATAGGACCAGGCCTTCAGTTCGACCTCGACCGAACGACTTCTACTGAACAATGCGCGCGAGCCGCAATCGAGGCTGACACGCTTCCAAGTACAAATCTCTCAACGCGATTGCTAAATCCCGTTGAGCCAACGAAGATGCAATCTGCGCCCCACTCTTCCGCCGCCTTTGGCAGTTCGCGTTTCGGGTCACCTAGTTTGAGCATTCTCATGACTTTGATGTCGACCCCTTGTAAAAGTGCCTCAGACTGCGCCGCAATCTTTTCAACCCAGGCAAGTTCCGCTTTGTTATCTTCCTCAATCGTCTCAGCCAACGGTGGAATCAAGTCTCCAACGAAACCTGGAATAAAGGGATCGTCAACTACGACCAGCGTTACCTCGCTTCGCGGCGGCCAGTAGCGAGTTGCGACCGCTTGAACTGCCGCCTTGCTTCCGGGGGAACCGTCAATACCAATCATGATCCTCACCGGCGAATCTGATTCTTCAACGCGACCACGGGCAATGCGGACCGAGCAGGATGCCTCCGTCAAAACTCGTTGCGAGACACTCCCAAGAACAAAACGGCCGAGAGCTGTTCGCCCGTGAGAGCCGACGACGATGAGATCCGGCTTCAACTCATCCGCCTTCCATACCAACTCCCAAGCAGGTGATCCCGAGCCAGACTCCGCCTGCACATGCCATCCGGGAAAGTTCGCTTTGAGCCGCTCACGTGCGCGTTCGGCCGAGGCACGAGCTGCTTCTACGGCTGCTGAAGTCCTGGCATAAACACGCTTAAGCTCGTCAGGGACTCTGACTTCCTCCGCCGGCTCTGCGGTTTCAGAACTGGATGGTGGGGGAAGCCAAACTTCAGCGATCGAGAGAATGTGAGCCTCAGCGCTCTCCGGTAGGCCGGCGCGCTTGAGATCATCGAGGGCAGCTTCTGCGCACTCTGAACCGTCATAACCGATGAGTATTTTCATTAGTTCCGGCATATTAACTCCAATCGGCATGGACCACTGAAGATCCACCCTTCAAGGTGACGTTCCAAGACGTACTTCTCATTCACTCAGTAGAACGGCAATACGTGTACCGAGCATAACCCCGCATTCTCTGGTTGGAAAGCCGTATGAAACCGTTCTTGATGAGAATTCCTGCGCAGTTTCAGCGGCTGTCGTGGGTGTGTTTTCGCAGTAATGGAAGGCTTGCCTTGATTGGCAAAAAAGACCTCGGGTCCAAGAGAGGTATTAGGACTGGGTAAACAATGCTTATAATCAGCAGTCCCCCATTTGGTTCGGATCATCGCATATCACCGCCCAGTAGTTAGCCAAATATTATGCGCTCAGAAATCGAAAAAACATTAGTCTCGTGGTGCCAGCGTCACGGATTGCGGGTCACCGACGTTTATCGAGACACATTTTATTACGTCGATGTTATTGATGATGTTGGCGGCAAATACGAGATCAGCATTTTTAAAGATGAAGAATCTGATCTAATCAAAGTCCATGTTTGGAATCATCAAAAGAAGAGTTCTGGATCTAGAGCAAACCTCCGAGACCTGGAGAGGGTGCTAGACCACGCATACGCGCGAATAACCAAGTGGATGGAACAATCGAAGGGCACGCGAATACTTGCCCAGTAACCTGCCCGCCCTATGTCCGTAGGGAATTGTGAGGCATCCGACCGCGCGAGGCTGTTTTCAGTTCCGACGGAACAAGGGCGTTCGTTACCGCAGAGAATGGCAATACAGTCACAGTTGTTGATGCCTGCAACCATGAAGTCATTAAGACTATCGAGCTTCTCCGAAGCGTTGGTCCAACGCAACTAAAAGCGAAAGGAATAGCAGTTTCTGGAGATCGTAAACGGATCTATGTAGCTACCGGCCGCGGAAAATTGCGTTACCGTCATCGATGCACACAAATAAAGTAGTTGCGACGATAAAGACCGGCGATGGACCATGAGGAATCGCTCTTTGGTTAACTACTGATGGGATTGGCAAAGATGGAATCTTTTGTTCGCCGTTTCTAGCGGTAAGCATTGAAGTCGATATCATCGGAAGGTCGCGTATCGGCCTTTAATACGTCTTCCATTTGCCGTAAAGCGTTTTCATTGTCGGTTGATTCGTTAGAAGCTGTGCAATCAGCCGGGATCAGCAATTCATAGTCGCGCATGTAAGCGTCGTTAGCGGTAAAGAACACGCAATTGTTTCCCGCAAAACCAGCTATCACTAATGTTCGGACACCAAGGTGTTCCAGCAATAAGTCCAGAGTCGTTGAAAAGAAGCCAGAGTGTTTTGGTTTCAATACAAAGTAGTCGTCTTCGTCAGGGGCGAGAAGTTCTGCGATCGGGCGACCTCGTACATCATCTTCGAGACAATGGTTTACGATCTTCTTGAAATCGGAGCGCCAACGACCGAAGTTATCGTTCACATAAATGACAGGTACTTTTTCAAGCTTCGCTCGCTTCTTCAGACGAGCAATGTTTTTGGCAGCGCGCAAGGCGGTCCGCAACAGCTTCTCACCTCTTGCGAATTCAAGGTCGTTGATGACATCAATGAGAATAACTGCAATTTTCGATTGGGCAGGCGCATTGCCATGTAAGTCATTGTTCGCACTCATGTCGCCCTCCTCCCGATATTGACAGCAATCGACAAGAAAAAAAGCGCGAGATGAGATCGCACAATTTCATCTCGCGCTGTCTCTGATTTAGTTAGCGGCTCTGCTTATCGCTCTTTTGCCCGCCTTGGCCGCCGCTTTTTTGGCCGCTCTTTTGTCCTTGTTGGCCTCCGCCCTCTTGACCTTGGCCTTGACGGCCTGGAGCTTGTTGGCCACCCTTTTGACTGCTCTGATTTTCTTTGCGATTGTCTTGCATGTTCCCTCCCTTGTTCGTAATAGTTGATTGAAGTGGTTTCCACCTTGTGAAAACCGTTATACCTGCCACCCAGGAAACGACGACAACAATTTGCTGCCGTTTACTAATGTGACGTAACCCACTCGTCCAAATTGCCTTAAGCTCATTGAAACGTGTGAGCAAATAGAGGGCCGTACTGCCGATAGAAGCATTCGCGTATCAAAGTCTAGACTTCAAATTAAGCAGCCACAAAATGGGTCCGATCTTCTTCAAAAACTTCCAGTCTTTAAACCGATGCACCAGGTTGCAAACGCGACGGCGGTTTGCGTGCGAGTGGTGGGTGAACACGAAATATTCAGTTTGTATTTCTTCCGTGTACGAAGCTCGTACGTCAATCCTCGTTCAATTATTTTGCATCCGAGGCCAAGCCCTGCCACCGGAGGGCGGTCAATGTTTGTATCGTCTAGCTTGGTATAAAAACGTTTTGACATCAGTTTTTTAGGCACTTGTTCCGTAACTAAATCTCAAAAATCATGTGCTCCTGAGTATTGATTTCCGAATAGCTCTTTCAGTAAAATCTGTCAAAACAAATGATGAGGCTCGGAGAGGGGGCTAGATTGTGATTCTGCTCTGGGGTTCGTCAATTGGCGCCTCAAAGTCTCTGCTTTCCGAGAATCTTGGTTTCCAGTTATAAACCTGTGTCGAAGGAATTTGGCGCATGACCCTCCGTAAGCCAAGAATTCTTTTCGTCGAGGATCACGACGACACTCGAGACTTGATAACTCTGTTGTTGAAATACCAATACGACGTATCCACCGCCAATACTCTCCACGATGCTCTGAACTTGATAAGAAGCGGTAATTTCAACCTTTTCATTTTTGACTCCTGGTTGCTTGACGGTTCCGGAATAGATCTTTGCAAGCGAGTTCGAGAATTCGATCACCGCACGCCAATCTTATTTTATTCTGCGGCAGCCTATGAAAGTGATAAGAATTTGGCATTAAATGCGGGGGCTCAGGCTTACCTCGTTAAGCCAGTAGACGTTGCCGACCTGCTAAAAACGATTAAGAGCTTAATCCCGGAGAGAAGAAAGATTGGTCGCAGAGCTCAGCGATCTGAAAGAGTACGACGGCAGGAGTCGACCATCGATTAGGAGTGGAACCCTAGCGCTAGTCTTAATCCTTAGAAAGCTATCACACGAAAGGAACGCGATACAGATTGGCCCGGCCGCGCTTGCCGATTAACTCGATCATCCTCGCTTCACGTAGGCAATACGCAATCTTCTGGGCCAACTCCAGGCGGGTATTCATCCGACTAGCAAGGTCACCGGTAGTGAACGACTCCAGTCCTTCTGGAAGAAAATGCAACCAGTCTGCGGACTTGCTAAATGATCGCTGGTCCAAGACGTCCAACAATCGACGCCCCTCAATTAACCACCCTTTGCGCACTTTTCGCGTTGCTTGGTTATATAGCCTTACTTCTTCCCCGCTTATCATCAGCACTTCCAATGAAAAGTTAGGATTCATGAGTAGCTGCGGGATACTCACCAGTTCCCAAAACAGATCCTCCACGCGCCCTCTTTTGGGTGACTTGCGGCGAATAGCTCCTTTGCTATTGCCAGTAGGGGATCTGAGGATCCATTTTTCCTGGACTATGGGATAAACCAATCGCACTCGATGGCAGCGCGCTAACTTCGTAAGTTTTGATTTGATGGATGAGAAGTTGCTGGTCTGAATTTCGATCAACAAATCGCCTCGAACAATATCAATCACGAAGCCATCAACCGGTACTTCAAATCGATCTTCCGGTCGCGCATACCACTGTTTCAGCGACGCGTGCAGCGCCTTCTCGTTTAGTAAACCAATTCCTGTCATTGAGGCGGATATGATTTGGTCTCGATAACAGTTTGCCCAACGAGCGGCAAGCCGGACAGCCATTATAAAGACTATTAAAGGCGAGTGTGTTCATTTCTTCGAATCGTGCGTAACATGTCGAATGGAAGCATTCATTCGCGCCAGCGGAACAGAAGGAACTTGTTCAATCACTGACTACGATATCTATTGGTGGGTTAGGGGAACGGCAGTTACCTGCCGTTCCCGCTCGTCAATATCACTATCTCCGTGGTGTTTTTGCCGACACGACGTTTGTATAAGCCGATACTCCACCAGCGTTGAATGCTCTCATCCGGTAAGAGTACTGCGTGTTGCTTGCTACCGTACTATCAAAATAGGTAGTCGTATTCGACCCAACACGGCCAATCTCGGCAAAGTTAGTGCAGCCACGGTTGGTGCAACGTTCGATGGCAAATCCATCTTCCGTAGTTGAAGCATCAGTCCACCCGA
>DATIBX010000009.1:0-14696 GCA_035457105.1 Pyrinomonadaceae bacterium | reverse complement strand
GGAAGGTGCCGGTGCGTTATTGTTCTTTGGTTACTTTGACCAGACAGATATTTTCTTCAAAATGGCACGTTCGTTAAGCATGAACACGAAGCCGCTCGATAATGCGTTGGAACAGAAGACAAAGGCTGACGTTCCTCAGTTCAATCCGCCACCACAATTGCGGCGCGAAGGAAACTCTTTACCAATTCTCGCCACGCCAAACCAGTAAGCCAAAACATAAAAGCTCTCTAACAAATCGCGGACGAGTCTTGTCAACTCGTCCGCGATTTTTCTTGGCTGTACAAACCAATTTTTGACGATTGAGATCAGACAAAACTGCGGTCGCGGAAGTTTAACTTTAGCCTGTCAGCGTTTTCAACGTTTTACGAAAACCGTAGCCACTTTAGGCAATAAATAGCCACCTAGAGCAATAAATCGAGATACTAATTCGCCCAAAGAAATATTATTATGCCCATTGAACAAATACTCCGAACTACTTAAGTGAGAGTCGGCATTAACTCTGGCAGACCCTCAGCAACTGTTCGCGTCCCTCACGTCTCAGCTCTGAATAGATGTTCCACGTGAGGGATGAACAAGCGGGGCATTACATTAAAAAGAGAGATTAGATATGGACACTAGTACCAACACGGATGTTGCTCCTTTTTGTCGTGAGGATCTGAAAGTACTGATCGACTCAATTCTTCTGCCTGGCCCGCACTCTGCCATCTCGCTGGGCCATCTGCTCCTAGCCTTTCGGACTTCGATCGATAGCGGACTAAATGGTATCAACCTGGCACGTAATGCATTGAGTGACGCAATCGATTTTGTCTACTTACATTCTCCAGAGCATGCCGCGGCGTTGAATCTCTATCGCCAGTATCTTGCAGGTGAACTTCTGGTAAATGACGAACCTTTGCGATTAATCAATGACGCTATCAAACGTAATCAGTCAGATATGTCCGACAAGCTTTAGCTTGTCGGTTGACTCGGTAAAGGACCTAATTGCCAGTAGCGACAAGCTAAAGAGCCTCTTACAAAATCCCTCTCATTCTCCCCGAGTCTCAGCTCGGGGGTAGTGAGTGAATCATTTTGGGGGAACTGTTTTAACGGTTTGAGGTGGCCACGGTTTATTCATCTCCACCGCCTATCGATTCGAGCTCCAAGTCTTGGTTATTAACTCCGGAGCACAGCGATTCCGCCGCGCTAAGTTTCTGACGATCTAATTGCTTGCGTCTAATAGATCGTTGAAACGGTTCTTCGACTCGCAGTCACCGTGAACCCCGAGCGGAAGCTCGGGGAGAATGAGATGGATTTTGCAAGATCCTCTAAAGCATGTCGGACATTGAAAATAATTTTCCCAACAATGAATGTCAGTGGTATCTTAGTCGCCCTAAATTTGTAAGTGGACATGTTATGCGTGGCTCGCCCTCACATTTGAGAGATGAGCGCCGCCGTTGAGCATGTAAGACTCAAACTCACGGCGATTCCCAACTGCAGCTACCCGCTATCCGCAACAACGTACCCCATTAACTTCGCGATCTTCCTGTCAAAAGGAGGTCGCTGCTGATGGGTTACGCACGACCGCGACCGCAACGGCTCGCCGAAAAGCTACTGCAAGTGCGACAGGCGCTTGGGCTTTCCCAAACCGGCCTCGCAAAACAACTACGTGTTAAGGAGAATGTTCCCTACACCAGAATCTCTGATTACGAACGGAATAAGAATGAACCATCGCTGATGGTTTTGTTGGAATATGCGCGCCTGGCCGGAGTTCAACTGGAAGTATTTGCTGATGATCGGCTCGACTTGCCAGCTCGCCTGCCCGGCGCAGTTAAGCACGGCAATAACTCTTCTCGTCGGAAACGTTAGAAACTCACTGGTGGACCGCGTCGGTCCAGAAACGCGATTCACTACTTTCGACAGCCATTTCCTCCCAGTTTGACGGCGCAACGCTCAGCATTTTTTGAGCTGCCACCAAACTCAATTTAGCTGCTTCGAAAAGTAAGGCGCCTCATGGACAATCTCTTACTTCCGTACCTCAGGTCGCAAGATCAGTCGCAAACTCAACAGACTCTCGAAGAGCTTCTAACTCTTTACGCGGTGCCGATTATTAGAAGGACACTCCGAGACCGTTTGGGTTTCTATGTCAGCGCTCAAGGAGTTAGTGAGTTCAATCAGGACGCAGAGGATCTTTACCAGGAGACGATGACGAGGATCGTTCAGCGTTTGGCGGAGCTGCGAGCGGGTGCAGCACCCGAAATTGAGAACTTCAGGCAGTACGTCGCCCGAGTTAGCACCAATCTTTGCATCGATTTTTTACGCGCCAAGGCACCGATGCGAGCACATCTGAAAGACAGTTTGCGCGACTTACTAAAACGCCACAAAGAACTGGCTGCGTGGGAAGAAAAAGGTGAAATCCTGTGTGGACTATCAATCTGGAAGAACTCAACAGGAACTATTGCCTTCAATGAAGCATCACTTGCGGAGATTACGGCCCGCGAGTTCGCCGCTTCGCGCTTCAAGGAATCAGACCTCCAACCTACACCGCTTTCAAAGTTGGTCATCGAGTTGCTCAGCTGGATTGGCCAACCCGTTCATCTTGAAGGTCTCGTCAAGCTACTCACGGCGTTACTGCGAATCAGAGAGCCTGAGTATGACTCTGTTGACAATTGGGATACGAATCTCGCTGACGATTCGCTGCCAGGGGACTCAGAGCTACAAGGTGTTGAGTTGTTGAAACGGTTGTGGCAAGCACTTCAATTGTTACCTCAGGAACAGCGCGCGGTCTTCATTTTGGGTTTCGAAGACGACGCCGGACAGGACTTGTTCACGGCTCTGCTGGTCGCGCATGTTGCTAGGCTGAAAGAAATTGCCGAGGTAATGGCGCTGACCATTCCTGAAGTAATTCGGTTGCGCCTCGAAATGCCGATGGACACGACGGGTATCGCAGCACGGTTAAAAACTTCTCGGACGAATATTTCAAAGTGGCGTTTTCGAGCATTGCGCCGCTTGCGGACAGAACTTCAACAATAAATTTTGCGCGGCTTGGAATTTCGCACTAGTACTTGCGTCTGTATTAGTGAGCGGTGCTTTGTTTCAGGCGTCATAGTGCTAGTCCGATAAGACCGGCAGTACCAGGAATTGCCAAAATTGCTTACTAATCGCCATTGATTCACTTATCGACATCACAACTGCAGGCATTGTGTGTTGGGCGCTTGTCGTTCGACGAGGACTCTGTTGCGAGCAAACACCTTGCTACTTGCGAACATTGCCAGCTGCAGTTTGCTGAAATCTTAAAAGGCTCGCGAACGATAGCTGCGTTTAACCTGACGTTCGAGGAATGGTTCAAGCACGATCATCTCAACATCGACCATTTAACAGGACAGATCGATCAGGAACTTGACTCAGAATCCCAGGAAATCATCGGTCTGCATCTGAGCTCATGCTTTAGGTGTCGAGCTAATCTTGACCTCCTTCGAGAGTTTCGCCAACGAATCGCCGATCCGATCGAGTCTGTCACCTTCGTGCATCCCTCTCATGAAGTAAATGCCAAAGTTCATTTGATAATACCGTTTATCCGGCAACACACCCTTGCACTTGCCGCGATGATTTTAATCGCCATCATTGTAACCAGCGCGGTTTTCATGACCAGGAGGTTTAGACCAAGTTCCGTAACTTATGAAGGAGATGCAATTTCTACGAAGCCTGTCTCCAGCGAAGCCGCGAACACGTCTGGCCCAACCGCGCCAGGAACGGAGATCCTGAAAGATGGACCACAGCAAATAATAATCTACGAAGATGGTCGCTTTGAAGGCTTAAACCAGCTCTCAGCAGACGCCCGTCACGAAATATCACTGGCGCTACAAAGAGGTTTTATCGGACGTCCCGCCGTTTTGCAGGAACTATTACCACCAGCGAGTTCCCTGCGTGGGAGTAGCGACCGTTCCGCCGTATTCAAGCAAATCTATCCGTTAAAGCAGGTTATTGTTGAGTCGCGACCCAGATTTCGTTGGCAATCCATCTCTGGAGCATCAAGTTATCAGGTTTACGTAATGAACGACGCGGGCAAACAAATTGTGAAAAGCGCTCTACTACCTTCAACCAAAACCAGTTACGTTGCTCCCGATCCTCTGCCTCGTGGCAAAGTGTTTCAATGGGTAGTCATCGCCGTCGTTAATGACCAAGAGATCATCGCACCGGCACCAGCGGAACCCGAAATGAGATTCGCTGTCATCTCGGCAACCGACAAAAATGAGTTGGAGATTGTAAATGCTTCCCACTCGAGCCTGGCCCGCGGCGTGTTCCTGGCGCGAACGGGGTTGCTTGCAGAAGCGCAAATTGAGTTTGAAAGACTGGTCCAACAAAACCCCTCTTCCGAACTGCCGCGCAAATTATTGAAGAGCTTGCAGGAAACGCGACGAGAACGGTAACCCGGACTGAGCCCCTCGCTTCATCCACTCTTCTCAGAAATAGAAAACGTTTTTCGCCGCTGGAATTTTAGGCGATCCCTCCCGTCTAAAGAGATTGTAGGGAATCAAAAATGGAGCGAAGCACACATTTCAATGTTCTGCCTGTCATCGTCACGCTGATCTTCGCGATGACAGTCGCGGTCAAGACGCAATCTCAGACATCGACACGAGATGAACGGCGCTATTCTTCCGATGATCTTATTGCCGCATTGCTGAATACGGCCAACTATCCCGAGCTCACCCGTTCCTTACTCGATGATCACTCGTCGCTCGTGTCGTTGGAGTTGTGGCAACGGTTAACAGATGAGGCTGCTCGGAATTATCATCAAAATGATCCGAGACAGGCGATTGTCAACTATCACCTTGCGTGCGCAGTTGCATTACGGCTCGAGAATCAGAGTTTGATCGGTCGAAGTTTCTATAACCTCGGCCGCTCGCATTCCGGTCTCAACCAGTACGACCAGGCAATAAAGGCTTTTCTTAAAAGCAGAGAGGCATTTTCAACAACTGGATCACTTCACGATCTTGTTTACGTTTTCAGTGATCTGGGAACGGTGAGCATCATTACGGAGGATTACGATGCGGCTAGAAACTGGTCAGAGGAAAGCATTAAGCTCTGGCTTCGTCTAAAAGATTCACCTACATCGCCGGGGACAACCGAACTCGACACCTACGGGGCCGCGGGAGCTCTCAGCACTCTCGGCGAATTAGCAAGCCGCGAGGGCAACTTTGACGACGCGTTCGATTACCTCCAACAATCACATCGTTTATTTACTCAACTACAAACCAACAACTCCAGCTACCGCTATTACCTTGCAGACGTTTGTACATCACTTGGTCGCCTTTACACCTCAACCGGCGATCATGTGCGAGGGCTCGCATTCCTCAATAGGGCCCTCACACTCTCAACGACGCTGAATCAGCCTAATCAGGTCGCCAGCATACTCAACGAAATCGGATATCTACACTTGGAACAGGAAAACTACGCTCAAGCACAATCCTGGTTTCAGCAGAGCCTTCTGCAATACACAAACGGCAATAACACCAGAGAGGTAGCACGAACACTGCTCAACCTCGGCGTGGTGAAACAACGGGAGCACAACTTCGACGACGCTCTAACATTATTTCAGGCGAGTCTTGAGACAGCCAGAACAACAAATAGTTTTGATGTGCAGATCGCTGCCGCCGAAGGAATTGGTGTGGTTCTCACCGCCAAGCGTGATTTCCAGAGAGCCTTAGGATATTTGGATACCAGTTTGGCTCTGGCAATCGAAAAGAAGGACCACTTGCGCGAGTGTGAGGTCCTTTGGCGGATCGCAGAAGTTCAGCTGGCGATGAACAACCTTGAGGTCGGTTTCGGCCACGCTCAGTCGGCATTGGAGATCGCACGTTTTATGCACTCTCCAAAGTTGACCTACCTTACCCTGGCAACAATTGGGAAAATGAATATCGCATTAAATCGCCCAGAACTTGCGGTCGAGTCATTCAAACAAGCCGTAAACACGGTCGAACTGATGCGACTCCAGGTGGCAGGCGACGGCATGCAACGCAACCTGTACTTTCAAGATAAGCTTTCAAGCTACCACAGCCTCATCGATCTCTTGCTTAAAGAGAAAAAAGACTCTGAAGCATTTCTTTTTGCAGAACGCGCAAAAGGGCGAGTGCTTCTCGATGTTTTTCGTTCAGTCGCTGCAACCTCGGCGCAATCTCTTTCCAGTGTTGAAAAGGCTGAATTGAGACGGCTCAACCAGAGCATTTTCAAAATCGGCGAGCAGCTAAGACATGAAGAATCTGCGCTGCTGCAGCACGATTCTCTTAGTCAACAGTTAAGCCTGGCACTCAGTAACGCCGAGAACTTTCAGAATGCGTTGTACCAGCAGCATCCTGATCTGCAAACTCGCTCTGGTCGCACGGCAACCATCGATGCCGATGACCTGGCCCACCTCAGACTAAACAAAAACACCGCTTGTTTGGAGTATGTAATCAGTCAAGCTGGTGTAACCCTCTTCCTGTTGCGCGGAGGAGACAAAGAAGAACTAGAGGTAAAAACGTTTAGGCTCAAAGTGCAACCTCAAGAGTTACTTCAAAAGGTTAGTAAGTTTCACGCTCGACTTGCAATGCGACACCCTGATTTTGCGGACTTGGCCCAACAGCTCTACGCAGAATTAATTGAGGCCGCTGAACCGGAACTGGAAGGTGTCAGCAACGTCTGCATCATCCCTGACGATTTTCTGTGGAACCTGCCCTTCCAGGTCTTAAAAACGAATCAAGATCACTACTTACTCGAGAAATATTCGCTCTCGTATGCTCCTTCAGTGAGCGTTCTGTTCGCGATGAGTAAGAAGAGCGAACGAAACGCAGCCAATTCTCTTGTAGCCTTCGGCAATCCAAGGCTTTCCAAGCGCGCGTTAGCAGATCAACAGATGCGACCCCTGCCGGAAGCGGAATCTGAAGTCCGGGCAATTTCCAGGCTGTTTCCTCCTCAGAGAAACACGATACTGACAGGCAGCTCAGCCAGTGAGCAGTCGTTCAAAAGCATTGCTCAGGATTTCACCACTATTCATTTCGCAACCCACGGTCTTATCGATAACAAACAGCCGCTCAATTCATATCTACTCCTGGCACAAACAAATGACAAAGCTGAGAGCGATGGCCGACTCGAAGCTCGCGAACTTCTCGATCTAAAACTCAACGCTGATCTTGCGGTACTTTCCGGATGTAACACGGCAAACGGTCAGGTCAGTGCCGGTGAGGGAATGATAGGAATGTCGTGGGCGTTCTTTGTTGCTGGTGCCAGATCGATGATTGCCAGCCAATGGCCGGTTCAATCAGCGAGCACGTCACAACTTATGAAGGACTTCTATTCCGCCTTGCAGCCAGCCGCCGAAGAGACAAAGCAAACGCGAGCTCAGGCGCTGCGAACCGCATCGTTAAGATTAATGAAGAGCCGAAATTACAACCATCCCTTCTATTGGGCGCCCTTCATGCTGGTCGGTGCGGTGAATTAACTCCCTAAACCCCGGAACGAGCCTCATGTCTACCAGTTCTCACGATATCAAGCTCAACGGCGACGGCATGGTCGTTTATTCAAGTGAATCCCAAAGCCTCTATCGATTGAATGGTACTGCGGCTTACATCTGGTCCCTCCTGCGCCGTCGCAGCGATGCTTTAAACACAGAGCAGATCCATGCCGCTCTCCATCTTGAAGCGAAGAGACTGCGGCTTGAAGGAGCAGATTCATTTAGCCTCGCAGCAACCAAAGAGCTCGTGCAACGACTGGTCCAATTGGGTTTAGTTGATGGCCCCGATCGATTTGAAGCTAAAGCCGTATTTGCAGCAATTCGACCGGAGCCAAAGGTGAGAACAGACCCCATCAACCCCGGCGAACAAAAAATCGCAGTAAGAACCGTCGTCCGGGTCCTGTTCCTATTTGTAGCAATCGATATCTACCTAAAGCTGGCCGGCTTTAACTCGTTGCTAACACGAATAAGTGCTTACCCAACCAAATTAAGCCAGAGCAGATCAGATATAAATGGCTGCATCGCTACACTGGACCACGCGCAGGTCTATTACCCAAAGAAAGAAATGTGCCTGCAACGTTCGGCTGCTTTGACGCTGTTGCTGAGAGATCAGGGCCACTCCGCCCAAATGGTGGTCGGAGCACAACCGTACCCGGCAAAAGCTCACGCCTGGGTTGAGCTCAATAACCAGGTGATTGGAGATAGCGCCAGGATCAAAAGTCTTTACCGCGAGTTATTCAGGGTCTGAGGGAAATTATGAACGAAATGGGTGGCATAGTTAATTTTGATGGAGCGCCCGTCAATGCGGATGAGCTCTTTAAAATGCAGCACGCCTTATCTGATTATGGTTGTGACGAAAGCTCCTATCTGATGACTGACGTGGCGGCAATTTGCTTTTGCGCATACCACACTTCTACTGAGTCACGGCTCACAACTCAGCCCCTGGTATTGGGAAACGGCAACGTCCTGGTATTTGACGGGACAGTTCAAAATCGGAAAGAGCTAATTGAGTCTTTAGAACTCTCACCTGCGAGAGTCTCTGATGTCGAGATTGTGGCTGCTGGTCTAAGCCGGCAAGGTTCTGACTTCATAAAACAGATCATCGGGAGTTTTGCTTTGGCCTGGTGGGATCAATTCCGCCGTCGCCTGATTATGGCTCGGGACCACATCGGCTCACGACCACTCTATTATCGAGCCACTGGCCAAAATCTACGGTTTGCCTCTGAGATTTCAGTTTTGCTCGACAACGTCACCACTCTAGATGATGACTATATTGCGGGATTTCTTGGGGCCGGTCCAAAAACCGAGCTTACACCTTATCAACAGGTCAAAGCAGTAAAACCGGCTACTTTGATCGAGATCGATAGCATTGGCAGCAGCAGTGTTCGCTTCTGGAATTTGTCCGAAGTCGCCCCGCTCAGCTACACGACTGACCGCGCCTACGAAGAGCATTTCCAAACGCTCGCACTCAAATCAATTTCAAGTGTTCTTGAAAGGTCCAATGGGCCAATCTTTAGCGAACTTAGCGGTGGACTCGACTCAACAGCCGTTGTTTGCCTGGCGGACGAGGTCACGACAAGACTGGGCCAAGCGCCAATTGAAACTCTGTCGCGCGTCCATGACAACTCGCGCACTTCAGACGAACGCGAGTACATCCGACTCGTCGAGAAGCAACGAGCAAAACGGAGCGTGTACATTCGTGAGGAGGACTTCCCTATCCTCTCCGCCGCGAACAGCGAACCGAGTGTTGCTGGTCCTAACCCATTCTACTGTTTTGCGGAATACCATCGCGCGGTGTGCCGGATGTTGTCGAGCAGAGGTGTCAGGACGTTGCTTTCCGGAAAGGGCGGAGACCAAATCCTGGGAGGGAATCCCAGCGGCGTTCCCGAACTTGCAGATCTATTGGTTCAAGGAAAGTTTCTTTCGTTCGCGCGACAACTACAAATCTGGAGCCTGGCCTCTCGTGGTCCATGTCTTCCTTTACTGGCTCAAAGTGTCAGAAGCGCTCTGGTAGCGTATGCACCCCGACTGCTCAGCGGTCCAACCTACACTGTTCCAGGCTGGATCGCCGAACCATTTAGAGAAAGGATCTACGCGAACTCGCACTTTGAGAAGAACAACGGATTTTGCTATCCCAGTGATCTGGATCAAACGGCGGGGTTTTCGTCAGTAGTAGCCAGCATCTCTGCGCAATATCGCCGTCAATGGGGGAAATTGAACGTTTCCTATCCCTGGTTATACCGGCCACTCGTCGAATTCATGCAGGCAATCCCGTTCCCGCAGCGAGTTAGACCAGGACAAACACGATCGCTCATGCGCCGCTCACTACAGAGTAAATTGCCAGCACGCATTACTCAGCGCCGCGGGAAAAGAAGTCCGAGCGAAGCAATTGTCCGGGCCATCCGGCGTGAGTTTAGCCGACTGCAATCTTTATTTGACGAGCCGTTAATTGCTGCTCACGGATTTGCAGATAGGAATGAGCTGCGAGCCACACTGGATCGCGCAAGAGCAGGCACTGATCTTACTGCTTTGTCGATCGTGATGGCCATTTCGCTCGAAGTGTGGCTAAGAAGAATCGATCAAATGCACCAACACTCATCTTCTGCCGGGTGCAGAAAAAGTTTCCACAACGTTGCTGGATTAACCATCCGCGATCACCTGATCCGGACATCAGAGAGCGGCGCAAGCCAATCTCACCAGTTAAAAAGAAAGGAGACAATCCCATGAAACGCGAATTGGAATCACCTGAGATTTCGGAGCTCGGCAAAGCTGAAGAGGTAATACTCGGCGGCAAGATCCCCGTAACTCCGTATGACAGTGAAGACGATCCAGCCTTCCACCAACTTATGGACGACTCAGACGAGTAATCGTCCTTGCAGCGGGGTGGTCTCGCGCAACCGCCCCGCCCCACTTCGCCTCCACCACCTCATGCCAGAAGAATTCAGTCAGAGCCCACCGAGCGAGAAGTCCCTCCAGCAATTATTCAATCGAGTAAGGCTCACAAACCTGCTCTTTGCCCGCGATGGAAGATCGCTCCTTGTGTCAAGCAACAGCTCAGGATTCTTCAACGCCTACAGCATTCCCGTCGCTGGTGGGCCGACAAAGCAGCTAACCTTCTCAACTACGCAACATTTGCGACCAATAGCCTGTTTTCCTCGCGATGACCGGATCCTGATGACGCGCGATCCTGACTCCAGCGAGGCGACTGAATTGTTCGTGCGATACCCATCCGGCGCCGAAGTGACCTTGCAAAACCAGGAGGCGCGTGCTTCGTTCCTTGGATTTATTCCGGGGACGAATTCTTTCTATTGTTCAAGCAATCAAAGGATCGCGTCGTTGTTTGATTTGTACGTTGTAAACGCCGACTCATTCAGCTGGGAATTGATCTATCGTAACGATACGCACCTCTTTCCCTGTCGAGTCTCAAAGAACTCGCGATATCTGGCGCTAATGGAGATACACTCAACTGACAGCGCCGACGTTTTCATTTATGACTTTGTGTCAGCTGACTTAGTCAAGATAACCAACTCGGAGCCCCTCAGCTATTGCAGGTTCGCTTCATTCGATCCGGCCTCGTCTTATCTCTACTACCTTACCGATGCGAACACAGAATGGACCTACGTCGTTGAATTGAACATACATTCGCAAGCGACTCGAGTTGCAGCACAATCGACCACCGGCATTCTGCAATACTGGTTCTCTCCCACTGGAAAATACAAGGTGATCTTTTATGACAAGGATGGTGGCACTCAAGTAAATATTCTGGATCGTCGCACTAATAGCCTGGTCAAGCATCTGGGCAGCAACGAAGTTAGTATTGGTTCTCTCACTTTCTCACCGGATGATGGTTCGATAGCCTATTTTGGAGAGAGCAACTCCAATCCAGCCGTTCTTTATCACCACGACTTTGCTGCTGATCAAACTCGACCAGTGAGTTCATTCACAGGTCGACAGATCGTAAAGAACAGCAACCTCTGCGCTAAGGCTCTAAGCTTCTGCTCTTTTGACGCACTGCCTATTCCCTCTGTCCTTTGGTATCCACGGAAGCGACCAACGGACAGGACGCTGCCGGCGCTGGTATGGGTTCACGGTGGGCCAGGAGGACAAATCAGGACGGGCTACAACTCAAGGATCGCCTGCCTGGTCCAGTCGGGCTTTGTTGTACTGGGTTGCAACTATCGAGGGAGCTTCGGTTATGGTCGAAGTTTTCTCGCAGCAGACATTGGCGATGCCGCTGGACCACTTTTGGATCTTGTTTACGCAAAACAGTTTCTAAGTTCGCTTAGCTTTGTGGATGAAACGCGCATCGGTCTTATTGGCTCGAGCTTTGGAGGTTACCTCGTACTTGCTGCTCTCGCTTTTTATCCGGAGGAGTTCTTTGTTGGTGTCGATATCTGCGGCGTTTCCGATTGGATTTCAATGCTTGAAAACTTGCCCCAACACTGGAGGAGTGTCCAACAAAACAGTCTCTTCCAAAAGATTGGCCATCCTGAAAGAGATCGCGAGAAACTGCGCAGGATTTCACCGTTGTATCACGCCGAACGAATTAAAAAGCCTTTGCTGGTATTGCATGGAGCTAATGACCCAAGGGTACCGCAAGCACAATCAGATCTATTGGTCGAAGCGGTGAAACGGGGCGGCGGGATGGTTGACTACATGATTTTTTCTGATGAAGCTCACGGTCTGCGACACCCTGTAAATAGCGTCAAGGCATACCAGTCCATCTTGGAATTTCTCAAGCGGCACCTTTGACCGTTGATCGCGCGATGGCCCGTAGATCCTTGTTTCCGAGAACACGTTTTGAGGCTCCATCTCTTGCAACATTAATCATTCCACGAGCCAGATCCTCGCTTGTGATCACGGCTGACGGTGCCAGCGCAGAAACCAGAGGGAATAACGGTCGCATGATGGAGTAACCAATACGGGTCCAACGCGTCTTTGAGACTTCTCCGTGCATTGGTCGCATGGCGCCTAAACGAATCATGTAAGAGGAGGGAAAGAGTCTGAACAATTCATTCTCGGTGCGGCCTTTAATCTGAGCCCACTTTGGCTTGCCGCCGGTACCTGCTCCCGAAACATAAATGAAAGTCATCTTGGGGTTGCTGCGTGCCAACAATTTGGCCCACCCCATGGTGAGTTCAAAAGTCAGTCGCTCGTACTCGGCAAGGTCCATCCCCACCGACGAAACGCCAAGACAGAATAAACATGCCTCGAATTCTCGAAAGTCCGAGGGATCTACGCGCAAATCAAAGAGGTCTGGCAGAATAAGTTCACGGAGTCTTGGATCGGACTGTCCGGATGAGCGACGACCAATTGAGAGAACCGCTGTAACGCTCTGGTTGAGTAAGCATTCACGCAAAACGGCCTGTCCAACCATGCCGGAAGCACCAAATAGAATAACCTTCATGAATCCATTTCAGACTGAATTAATTGGTTAGAGCGTTTTCAAAGAGCGTAACTCAGTCGTGCCGTTTCCTCCAACAAAATAGGCAGTTACCCAACTACTCATCAACGTACAACCGAGGTGAAGACGACCAGTCCTCACCTCGATGAGTGTGCAAAGTAGTTAGCCAATTAGTATTTTCATGAATTTCGCGACTAATGAACTGCTGGTCGAAGTTTGTGCTGCCTCCGTAGATGGAGTGGGACTCGGCGGAGGCGGCATTGGCGGATTCTTAGGTGAATGTGAACCGCCTTGCGGCATCGGCGCCGGCTGCACCGAATGAGGCATCGCGAATAACAACCCCGACAAAAGACAGACACTGATGGCAATCAACTTTAGCTTTTTCATTTTTTCTCCTTTGGTTGGCCGCAAATTGAAATGCGGTTAGGTTGAGGTTTTATCTGCAAATTTTCAGCAGACATTGCACGGTGCATGTGACAGGCTAATGCCAGCCCTCTAGCGCCTTTACTGACTTGTCTCGGCGCTCACTCCATTCTTTGAACCAACTAGTTTTTTGGGTTTTGTGACCTTCGAGCAGCCAGAACTTGAACCAGGCCAGATTGCGTTCATAAACAATCAGCTTGTGAGCAGGTTGATTTTTGATGTGTCCTTCGTTCGGGTAGACAATCAATTCGACTGGGACTTGATGCTCCTTAAGAGCGTTATAGAATTGTAGGCCACTCAGATATTCTGTTTCTGCCGCCTGGACCAATAAAGGTGAAGTGAGCTTAGTAACGTTCAACGCTGGGGAGAGTTCTTTCCATTTCCTGTTGTTCGTCCCTTCCGGAGCGCCTCCCATCCAGTCTTTGAATATTCGTCGCCAACCATCGTAGGTCAGGTAATAAAAGATAGGATCGCGCGCGCTCCATCCTCCGGTTGCGGCCGCCGCGAAAATTGAAGAATGCGTAATTGCAAATTGAGTAATCTCTGCTCCATAACTCAAGCCCGTTAAACCGACGCGTTCCGGATCAACCAATCCTTCACGTACAAGTCTTCGAACAATAACTTCCAGGCTTGAGAGTGGTGAGTACCAGGTGAGCATTTGCGTTCTGAAGTCGCCCGGATTTGCCGGTCGCCGATCAGGTGCGTTGAAAGCAAGCACCAGGAATCCGTTGGACGCGAATACCTGGATTGGGAATTCGTCGCCCGTGGCACCTGATAAAAAACCACCCGCTGTATATGTCGTGATAATCAGCGGATAGCTCTTGCCGGAACCGAAGTCGATCGGTTTGAAGAGATAGCCGAACGACCTGTCACCGTATTTATTGGACCATTCGAGGCGGGTAGGAAAACTCAGTGCAAGTCCATGGAATTCAGGATTCAGATCGGTGAGATTACTGACGCCTCCATCATTGAGCTGAATGATAGCAATGTTTGGCGGTAGCGTTGTGCTCTCACTAATACAGGCGACTAACTTCTCGTTGCCATCGAAACTGAAGTTACTAAGCTGGTCGAGCGATCGACTGACCTGCTTAATTGATCCACCCGAAGCTGAAATTTCAAACAGCCCGGCCAATCGATCTGAGGCTTTCGCAAAGTAGATCCTTTTACCAGTACTGCTCCATCGAATGTCTGAAATAAATTCATTAGTGGCCGGAACTAACGTCCGCTTCTGACCGCTGCTATCCTGGTAGTTCAAAGACCAACCGTAATACTTAAAATCTTGCGATCGCTGCAAACGCCTGATGTAGGCTACTGCTTTTCCATCCGGCGAACGCTTTTCAAGGTAGACATCTTTCTCATGCTCCGGGAAATCTTGAACCGACAGTTGGGTTTGAATCTCGTCAG
>DATIBX010000008.1:0-7899 GCA_035457105.1 Pyrinomonadaceae bacterium | reverse complement strand
TTTTATTTCTCCTGTTTTCGTTCGGGGATGAGTTGAGATTGTGTGAGAGGTTTGAGCAAGAAACTGCAGCGTCGCAGCCCGCAAAAAGCGCCACCAACAAAATAGCTAAGCTGCCGCGAGCGTGTCAATAAAACAATTTGGGCCCCTTTACAATGCTGGAGTTTCGCCGCCAAAACGCTCCTAAAGTCCCTCCTATCAGGGCGATGAGTTACTCTTGGTCACTCCCCCAAATGTCGTTCAACTGGACCCGGTTGGCGAGGCGTCGCTTTTCACCCGTCCAGCGATGTAATAAAGTTCTTGCCCGCAATTTATTTATCTAAACAGGTGGAGAACATGAGTGCCCTACTTTCGGAAGAGGCTTTAAAAGACTTAAGTGAACGGCTTAGACGAGCCAATGAAGATTTCACTTCGCGGTATCCGGGCGAAACGGGCCGCCGTCAACCGGTACACACGGTGTATGGAGGTGCACATCTATTCAAGTCCGATACTGCTCGGAGATTGGGAGCCCTGGCCCGCCGTTCCCTGGATCAATTCGCTCCTGACTTTCTAGGTTTTGCCAGAGCCTTACAATTACCAGGAGCAGAGCAACTGCCCGAAACCATTGAAGATGCAGCCGACCTTATTGCTGAATTCGAGAACGATCCGGACATGCGGCGTAAGAACAAAACGGCATGGTTAGCCCAGACCATCTACCGCCGCGTCTCTGACAAACTTCGTCACGAGCCTGTCGAAGATTTTCGTATCGACTTCGAAGACGGATACGGCAACAGACCCGATGAAGAAGAGGATGAACACGCCGTAGCTGCTGCGAATGAGGTGGCCGAGGGTGGACGAAAAGGTACACTTCCTCCGTTTATTGGTATTCGCATCAAGCCTTTCAACGAAGAACTGCGCGCTCGTAGCTTTCGCACTCTTAATATCTTCGTCTCGACATTGGTCCAAGCCACAGTTGGTATGCTCCCTGATAACTTCGTCATCACTCTGCCGAAGAT
Source organism: Pyrinomonadaceae bacterium (assembly GCA_035457105.1). Classification (GTDB taxonomy): domain Bacteria; phylum Acidobacteriota; class Blastocatellia; order Pyrinomonadales; family Pyrinomonadaceae; genus PSRF01. The sequence goes on along the minus strand of DATIBX010000008.1, from coordinate 6,907 downwards.
TACCATCCCAGAACAGGTATCAAGTCTTGCGGCATTGTTGGGCCGGTTGGAAAAAGAGTTTGGGCTCGCTGAGGGCAGTCTCAAATTCGAGATGATGATCGAAACTCCACAGTCGATCATTAATCACAACGGAAAGATCAATCTGCCGATCTTGCTGACGGCCGCAGACGGGCGTTGTGTAGCTGCGCACTTTGGTACTTACGACTACACCGCGAGTTGCAACATCACTGCCGCTCATCAACACATGCTTCACCCAGCATGCGATTTCGCCAAACACGTGATGCAAGTCTCACTGGCCGGTACTGGAGTGTGGTTATCCGATGGAGCGACCAACATCATGCCTGTAGCGCCGCATCGTTTTGTTGAAGGTGGTGATCCATTGACGGCAGCACAGATTGAGGAGAACCGTGAGGTGGTCCATCGGGCCTGGCAGCTTCATTACGAACACGTCCGCCACTCTCTGATTAACGCTTTCTATCAGGGTTGGGACTTACATCCAGCGCAACTGCCGACGAGATACGCGGCTGTCTACGCATTCTTCCTTGAGAGCCTCGAAGCCGCTTCAGAGCGTTTGAAAAACTTCGTCGACAAAGCCGCCAAGGCGACATTGGTTGGCGATGTGTTTGACGACGCTGCGACAGGTCAAGGCTTGTTGAATTACTTTCTGCGAGCGATTAATTGCGGCGCAATAACCGAAGACGAGGCGGTAAAACTATCAGGCCTCTCGATTGATGAGCTGCGTTCGGCATCGTTCGTGAAGATCTTAAAGGGCAGGCAGGAACTGTAAATTTGTCATTGAGCATTGGCCATTTCTCAATTTTGGAAGGTGCACCAAACAATCGGTAACGCACCGCCGAAGTCCAGAGAGAAGGTAGCCAGGGTAAAGCGAAGCCTCCAGCGCTACGGCAGCCCCGACGGGTTCGCAATCGTGGGAGTGGCATTTTCAACTTGATTCCACTACTGTTCTACCTCGGGTCACTCCGTGCTGAGGACGTGCTAGGTCGGGGCCGTTAGTGGATAATTCTCACTAAGATAATGAGTATTCAAACGCTACCAATAACGCGCTCCGCAGAGCTAGTATCCAGAGATCCTTCCACAGGCGATGAAAATGGAAGAGTTCCAATCCTGAATGCGGTCGAAGTTTCGCAAGCCGTCGAAATTGCCCGAGCCACCCAGTCTTCATGGGCCTCGCTATCCTTTGATCAGCGCGCAAGAATAATTCTCAAAGCGCGAGAGTTGGTCCTCGCCGAAGTCGATGAAATCGCTCGTCTAGTTTCCAGCGAGACAGGCAAACCCGCACTTGAAGCTATCTCCATGGAGATAGTGCCGGCGCTCGATTTGATGTTCTACTTTGCGAAAAATTCGGAACGGCTACTAAAAAAGGAGTCGATCAACATCGCGCTCTTTGGAACGATGGGCCGCTCTTCAGTCATCGTTTATAAACCGTTGGGTGTGGTCGGCGTCATCTCGCCATGGAATTTTCCCTGGGCCACCCCGCTTGCCGAAATCGTGATGGCGCTGATGGCGGGAAACGCTGTCGTCGTCAAGCCGAGCGAACTGTCTCCCTTGACGGCGTTAAAGATCGAAGAAGTCTTTGCGCAGGCAGGATTGCCCGAAGGTCTGCTACAGATTGTCACCGGCGATGGTTCGACAGGCGCAGCCCTCATCGACGCCAAAGTAAATAAGGTCATGTTTACCGGCAGTGTCGCGACGGGCAAAAAGATTGCCGAACGAGCTGCAAAGTATTTAATACCAGTAGTGCTTGAGCTGGGCGGCAAGGATCCAATGATAGTTTTGGAAGACGCGAACCTTCAGGTTGCGGCTCGAGCCGCAGTCTGGGGAGCATTTTGCAATTCCGGTCAAGCTTGCGCCTCGATTGAGCGTTGCTACGTACATGAATCAATCATCGAAGAGTTTAGCGGCCTGGTTGTGGAAGAAACACGCGCCTTAAGGCAGGGACACCCGGCCAGTGAGGAAGTTGATGTTGGCGCGATGACGAGCGAACAACAGCTGGAAACAGTCGAGCAACACGTTAATGAGGCAGAGAATATGGGTGCTCGCATTCTGATCGGTGGCGCGCGAGGAACTCAGTCTGCAGGCTGGTTCTATCAACCAACGGTGCTGACTGACGTAGACCATTCGATGAAGCTGATGCGTGAGGAGACGTTTGGTCCAGTACTGCCAATTATGCCATTCCGGACCGACGAGGAAGCGATCCAGCTGGCCAACGATTCAATTTACGGTCTGACGGCTGCAGTTTTCACCACCGACCTGGAGCGCGGGCAGCGCGTTGCCAGACAACTCGACGCGGGGACGGTGATGGTCAACGAGGTGGTCTATACGCATGCTCTGGCTCAGACGCCGTGGGGTGGAGTTAAGCAAAGCGGATATGGACGGACTCACGGAAAATTAGGATTACTGGAGTTGGTAACGCCGCAGCATATTCACGTCAATTCGATTCCTTACATGGCCGATCTCTGGTGGTTTCGCTACACCAACGTTGCCGGGCGTTTATTCCGCGGCCTCGCACGGCGCTTTACCACTGGGTCGCTCGTGACGGCGACGCCTTTGCTGCCGGCAATGCTGCGGCGCCTCCTGGAGAAACGGAAATGACAAAAGATCGTTGTAGGGGTGGCACTCCGTGGCCACCCCTCTCCGCGATGTCGACTACTTTGCAAAATCGCAAGAACATGAAAGCATTACACTCATGTGGGGTGCCACCCCTCTCCGCGATGTCGACTAGTTTGCAAAATCGCAAGAACATGAAAGCATTGCACTCATGTGGGGTGGCCACGGAGTGCCACCCCTACAACGCATACTTCGCCTTTGCCAGGAGGGTTAGATAATTTTAGATGGGTTTTTGGAAGAGTTATATGCATCGGCGAGAGCGCTGGTATCACCAGAGAGACAATAATCGGCTGGTACGACCGCTCGAATGGGGACTTGAATTCGTAATCGATCACGTCAACGGGCATGATCCGCGAAATGTGTTGAAAGACCACTCGGCGCATGTGATGCAGACGAGTAGTCACTTCTATGCACTTCCAGACATTCATGACTACAAACTCGACGGCGATCAACTGACTTGGACCAGCGCAATCGAAACTCCGTCCGTCGAGAACAATACCGCCAGAGCCCGCTTTTTCCCCGCCAAGCCAAAACAAAAGCGCACTCCCCGTAATGCGATTGTCGTTTTGCCACAATGGAATGCGCAGCCCGAGAGTCACGTCGAAGCTTGCCGAATCTTCAACATGATCGGAATGTCTGCTCTACGCCTAACGCTTCCTTATCACCAGCAAAGAAAACCACCTGAGATTGAACGTGCCGATCATCTGGTTAGTACCAATGTCGGCCGCACTATCCAATCAATGAGACAAGCTGTACTCGACACGAGGGCGGCGGTGCGCTGGTTGAAAAACGAGGGGTACGAAAAAGTAGGAATCCTGGGAACGAGTGTTGGCTCATGCATCTCATTTCTTGCGTTTGCACACGAGCCGGATCTCAACGCGGGGTCGTTCAATCACGTTTCCGGGTATGTCGCAGATGTGGTGTGGAAAGGTTTGTCGACGGCCCACGTTCGGGCCGGATTTGGAAACGACCTTTCACTAACTGAATTGAGGGAATTTTGGAGTCCGATCAGCCCTTTTCCTTTCATGCCGCGAATGAAGGCGATGGGCCCGCGACCGATGCTTTTCATTGTCGCCAAGTATGATTTGACCTTTCCTATCGAGCTCACGCATAACGCTATCGCCGAGGCGCGGCGGAACGAATTGCCACTCGAGCTGGCTTGGTTACCGTGTGGACATTACACGACGGGCGAAATGCCATGGAAGGCAATCGATGCCTGGAAGATCGCCACATTCTTCCGTCGTAAATTCCGCTAAAAAAACTCCGCTGATGTTCTCTGTGTAACAGACCAACAACTTTTGTTTTAATAGCAAGAAACCAAGCGGCCAGTAACACACTAAAGTTCTTGTTTCTCCTCAATGCCTCAAGACTAGTAATGAATCAGTTTTTCGAGTGAATTTCTCGGTGTAACCTTTGTGTCCTCAGTGTCTCCGTGGTGGCTGGGCTTACAATAGAGTCCACCACAGAGTCACAGAGAACACTGAGGCGGCACAGAGAAATTCAACTATGTGGTCGGCAAAATACTAAGGAACTCACACAAAGACACTGAGAAATTCACAATTCTAAAATCATAATTCTCAAATAAATTGAACTCCGACAATGCGCTTCCTACTTTGCCAGGGGAAACACCGGTTCAATATCAACGGGTACGTCCTTCAGCTTGTCGAGCGCAGTCTGCATCAATGGTCTAATCACAGCAAATTTGTCGAGTATTGCTTTTGCCTTCTCGTACGAACCTTCAGCTTCCAGCGTCAACAGATCGCGAGTCAGCTTTTCGACTCCCTGCCTGATCTTCGATTGATCGACACTGAAAGTACCAGTCTGCTCATCGAATTTGATCGCACCCTCGTCGCTCAGATAATTAAACTGCATTGCAACACCACGGCCATGAGCCTCGGTGATACCAAACCGGACAGACCTGAACATGCTGGCAAGGTACGTCGTGTAAAGAGTCCGTTCCATGCCCTTGTCTATCAGGCCTTTGTCGATCATGTATTGCAGCCCCCACAGTCCGGTCATATCCGCTTTTGCCTCTTCGATTGCTGAGTACAACTCTTTCAGCTGTTTCCTGACGGTCGTCTCCTGGCCATTTACTGTGATGTTATGTGGTCCAAGCCCATGCATCAGTTCATGACAGAGAATGTGTGTAAAGAACGAGTCGAATGCCAGTGCGGAACGATCGGATGGAGCGAGCACCACACGCGAAATCGGGATGAGCGTCTTTTCAAACTTTGCGTCTTGAACATTCTTCAGCATCACCCTTTTCGAGCCCTTTTCCTTCACTACCCGCTCATCGTTGGGCAGATTAAAGGCGGCCGTCTGTACGCCGTTATTTCCTTCGCCAGACCCGTACACTTCGTTGACAACGCGAATCGGAGAAGCTGCACCAAGTTTTGGATTGCGATACTTAGCCTCGAGCGGCAGGTTATTTTCGAGTTCTTGCAGGTAGCTACTAAACTTCGCGAGCTTGGCTGACTCGGCATCATCACGCAACGTTACGTAAGCCTCGAACGATGCCTTATAGCTGAAGAGCTCGTCTTCATATGTCTCATACGGCCCAAAAGTGAGATCGATAGGAGCGTCGAGGTCCATCCATGCCACATCGCTCTCGTAGTAGTCATCAGATCCAAGGGCATCAGCACGCTTACTAAGAAAGTTTTTCAAGGTCGCATTTGTAGTTAAGGCAGCCGCCTCGCGCAAAAGTTTGGCAGCCGGATCGAGATACTGCTTATAGCCCTGACTATAGGGAACAGTGGTCAACTTGCCGTCAGCGCCACGCCTGATTACATAGAAGAAGCCTGTCGCCTTCTGTTTGTCAGCGTCGGGCAATGTGGCAACCCACGTGTTGAACTCGTCTTTAGTCATGTCGTCCGGATACGAGTTGGCCTGAGGTGGCTTTTCGTGCGGCACGCCATCGATAAACGGGACATTGTTGTCGAGCCGGGACCACGGACCGTCATTGATATAGAAATAATGAAGACGGGCGCGACCTAATTCGCTTTTATCGGCAAGCAGTTTTTTTTCTAAAGCGTCATTGCCGCTCCACACCTGGCGCAGGAAGAGTGGATCCAGAAGTTTCGCGGCCTCGATAATTTTTTGGAGTGCCTGTTTATCACCGGATGAGAGCTTGCTGGTGTCGGCAGTCAGGGTGGTTGGCGCAAAACGGGCGATCTTTTTAGAGAGGTCGGTCGCGGAGTCTTGCCCTGATACATTTAGTATTTGACTGAGAGTCACGATCGAAACTAATAGCACAATTGTCAAAACGCGCGCAGTCTGATGTTTGGTCATATAAAGGGTCCTTGAGATGTGGTTTGGGAGTTTTCAGATGTTAGCGATTCCCTTCTCGAAAGCAAAGTAGGAAGCGAGACGATGGTGTTCATCTGCCCTCTCCGCGTGATCTCGGCATTTTTTTGCGTCGCAGTCGGTTCTTCAGGATAATGAGCCTTCGAAGACGCAGAGGATGCGGAGAAACTGAATCAATTAAGAGTCGCGTTTCGCATCAAATTGCAACCTCGGGTACAATCCAAAGAAATTTTTCAACCCACGAGGACTGCAATGACTAGACCCCAACTCGAAGAATTTGTCCGGCGCATGGCGCCACAGTCAGTCGCAATTATTCCCGGCGCACGAGAGACAACCCGGTCGAATGACACTCATTACCGTTTCCGACAGGACTCCGATTTCCTATACCTGACCGGGTTCGAAGAGCCTGACTCGATAGCGGTGGTCAAAGCCTCAGGCAGTCCGAAATTCACATTGTTCGTTAGACCACGCGATCCTGAGCGCGAGATTTGGGACGGCCGCAGAGCTGGTATTGAGGGTGCGAAAAAAGAATTTGGCGCCGACGAGTCGTTTCCAATTAGCGAATTCGACGACAAGTTGCACGAGATCCTTGACGGGTCTGCCATCCTTTATTACAGGCTTGGAATTAATCGCGAACTCGACGACACCTTGATTCGGCAAATCTCCCGTATGCGTGCACTAAATCGCAAGCCGATTCATCCTCCACAAACAATCGTTGATCCTGCAACCATTATTCACGAGATGCGCGTCATTAAGAGTCCCGACGAGCTGGAGCTGATGCAAACGGCCGCCGACATTGCGGCTGAAGCTCATTGTGAGGCAATGAAATCGGCTCGCTCAGGTATGCAGGAGTACCAGGTCGAGGCGATCATTGAGCAAATTTTCAGAAAGCGTGGTGCTGCTGGTCCAGCCTACACCTCCATCATCGGTGCCGGCGCGAATGCCACAGTCTTGCATTACATCAATAACGACGGCG
>DATIBX010000007.1:0-5677 GCA_035457105.1 Pyrinomonadaceae bacterium | reverse complement strand
ACGCTTTCTCACGAACTGCGTACTCCACTGACTCCAGTGGTTGGCTGGATTAAGTTGCTCCGAGGCGGCAGCCTCGACAGCAGTGGAGTGGCGCAAGCGCTGGATGCGATTGAACGAAATGCCTGGTTACAGTCGCGTCTGATCGATGACCTGCTCGACACCTCTAGAATTGCCACTGGAAAACTTCGGTGTGATTTGCAGCCGACCGATCTCAATATGATCGTTAAAGCAACAATCGATACAGTTAAAGCTTCAGCTTCGGCGAGGAATATTGCGTTAGAGGCAGATCTCAGCAGTACACCATTAATAGTTATGGGTGAGCCAGTACGGTTACAGCAGATTGCCTGGAACCTTGTCTCGAATGCAATTAAGTTCACCGAGCAGGGCGGCAGAGTGCATGTGGTAACTGCTACGGATGGTGTTGACGCAACTTTTACTGTTGAAGACACAGGAATTGGTATCTCACCGGATTTCCTTCCTCATGTTTTTGACAGGTTCCGGCAGGCAGACGGTTCGACCTCGAGGCTTCATGGTGGTTTGGGATTGGGGCTCGCCATTGCTCATGCGCTCGCGAAAATGCATTCCGGTCAGCTCGATGCTTATTCGGACGGCGTTGGCAAAGGAGCCCGATTTACGCTTCGCATGAAGCTCGCAATCGGAGCGACAGTCGAGGCCGAGGATGCGAGTAAGCGACAGCATTCTTTTGCTGGGTTAGACGTTCTGATCGTTGAGGACTCGCCTGACACACTGACCTTACTGAGCACGATCTTCAGTCAGGAAGGCGCAAATGTTATTGCAGCCGGTTCAGCTAACGATGCACTGAATCGAATTGTCGCGAAGATGCCGGACGTCATTATTTCCGATATCGGCATGCCTGATACGGATGGCTACAAGTTCTTGGAACAAGTTCGAACGTTGCCTGATGCCGACCAGATACCAGCGATCGCGGTGTCCGGTTACGCCAGCGAGGAAGACCGCCGGCGTGCGTTGGACGTCGGTTATGCAGCGCTAATACCCAAACCTATCGATGTAAACGAGCTCTTTGAAACAATCAACGGGCTAGGAATCGGTGAGTTGTCGTCCAAAGAGTAAGCCAGGCGACGCCTGAAACTTCTCTCAAACTTTTACGAATTACCTTGTTACCCGACTAAATTTCTCGGAATCCTTCCGGTTGCACTGGGCATCTTACGAGCGGAATTAAGGAGGTTTTTTGATTCCAATCTCCGCAAATGCGATCTGGCGGTGGCTCTGTGAGTCCAAAACCCAGTCGTTCAAGTTCTGGGACAGTTCTCTAAAGATCTGTACGGCAAGCAGTTGCGGGGATCCTTTAATTTCTGAATGAGACGTTAATTCGGGTTTGACAAATTAAAAACTGTAACTATAATGGTTACAAACGGGGAGTAGAGTGAGTCCGCACTTAGACCTGATTACATATGTCAACCAATAGCCGATTTGCCGTCGCAGTTCATGTATTGAGCTTGATGGCGTGGTCGGGAGAAGAGCCATTGAAATCTGAGCAGGTGGCTGACAGCGTGAACACCAATCCGGTGGTGATCCGTCGGATGTTGCTTGAGTTGGCAGAAGCTGGTCTGGTGGTTTCACAGACAGGCTCGTTGGGTGGGTCAAAATTGGCCAATGATCCATCTCAAACAACTCTGTTAGACGTATATGAAGCGCTGGAGTGTGGAGGGGTTTTTTCGTTGCACCGGCAGCCTCCGAGTAGAGATTGTCCAGTCGGCGTAAACATTGAAACCGTATTAGGTGATGTGCTTCGTGAAGTTGATACAGCAGTTGAACAAGTGTTGGAAGGGATAACGATTAACGACGTCGTGCAACGACTTAGACCCTGTGGAGACGCATCAACCGTTAAGGGTTCCAAGAAGAAGCACTACGATCGGGAGGTGTCTTTGCCCCAGTTGCGCGCAGGAGCAAAGACCCGGAGAGCGAAAGCACTTCGGACCGCATAATAAGACCGCGAGAAAGGAATAGTTCACTTTGTCCAGGCTTGAAAAAGATCAAAGCGGCATTGAACTGATGAATTCGGTTAAGGGCGATTTTGTCAGCCTCAGCGAAGAGCTGACTGATGACGCCGTGTCGATACAGGATATCGACGAAGTATTACAGACACTCGAGCGTGCCACTAGCGTAGAAACGGAAACTGAGGAGCCTCTTATAGAAGAGTCGTCGTCAGCTGCCGAATCTGATGAAGCCATGAGCGAAGAGGTTGAATTGGACCTCTCGGCTGGCGAAATGGACAAGACATCAGATCCAATACGCGTCTATATGCGCGAAATGGGTGTCGTGCCTTTGTTAACGAGGGAACAAGAGGTCTCGATCGCAAAGAGGATCGAGCGCGGGCAAAAACGTGCAGAAAAGGCGATAGCTCGTTCACCTATTGCAGTAGTCGAATTGTTCCGCATCGGAGATGAGTTGGCTGAGGGCAAACTCAACATTCGCGATGTGGTTGCCTTTTCGGATCAAATGGAAACGGAAGAGCACGAAGACCGTAGCGAGGAATATCTCCAGTGGACGATTGAAGGGTTGCAAAACATTCGCCAGCTCTATAGACGCGGGCTGAAGGAGTTTGAAAAATTTGCGGCTGAATTTAAGGTTTCGCGTGGCAAGCGTTCTAAGAAACTGCTTCGCTATCGTCGCAAACTCGCCCGCACCCGACTTGAGATTGCACAAGAGATTCGTGGATTGCACCTCAAGGAAGCGGCCCGTCAGCGCTTGATCGCTTCAATTGGCGAGGTCCATAAAGAGACCCGTACGCTTGAGCGCGAAGTAGACTCGCTTACGGAGAAGTTGAAGCGGAAAGGCCTTAAGGCAGATAAACAAAAAGAGTTTCGCAAGAATATCGCTCTCGCCAAGAAGCGTCTGAAGGAGATTGAAGTCGAACATCATCTCGCGCCGCTTGAGATCAAGCGTTCGCATCAGATGATTGCCATCAGCGAGGCTCAAACCGCCCAGGCGAAACATGAATTGACCGAAGCGAATTTGCGACTGGTGGTTTCGATCGCGAAAAAATATCAAAATCGTGGTTTGCAGTTCCTGGATCTTATTCAGGAAGGAAATCTTGGTTTGATGAAAGGCGTCGACAAGTTTGACTGGCGGCGCGGCTACAAGTTTTCGACTTATGCAACGTGGTGGATTCGTCAGGCGATCACTCGAGCAATTGCGGATCAGGCGCGAACAATTCGTATCCCGGTCCACATGATTGAAGTGATTAACAAACTGAAGAATACCTCGCGAGAGCTGGTACGTGAGCTTGGCCGTGAGCCGACTACCGAAGAAATCGCGAAAAAGATGGACACTTCGGTCGATAAGGTTCGCAAAGCCCGGAAGCTGATGCAGGATCCCATCTCATTGGAAACCCCAATCGGTGAGAATGGCGATTCTCAGCTTGGTGATTTGATTGAAGACAAATCAAGTGAGAGTCCAGCGGCCCGCGTCATCACCTCTAACCTGCGAGAAATTGCCGGTGACGTATTGCAAACTTTGAGTCCTCGAGAAGAAAGAGTCATCCGGTTGCGGTTCGGCCTGGATAACGGAGGTCATGAGCGAACTCTGGAAGAGGTTGGTCAAAACTTCAACGTAACCCGGGAACGAATTCGACAGATTGAAGCCAAGGCACTCCGAAAGCTTCGTCACCCATCAAGGGCCCGATTACTAAAGAACTTCCTCGAAGGCGAGGGATGAAGATATTTCAGCAGATTAATGGAGAATGGAGCGACAGAACATGAGTGAATTTGTGAAGGAAGTAACCGACAGCTCTTTTGAAAAGGATGTGTTGGGGTCTGACAAACCAGTGTTGGTAGATTTCTGGGCAGAATGGTGCGCACCTTGTCGCATGCTGGCCCCGACTGTAGCCGCCGTGGCAGAGCACTATGGCGATTCCGCGAGCGTTGTGAAGTTGAACGTGGACGATAATCCTTCAACGGCTCAGCGTTATGGTATCAAAGGCATTCCGACCTTGATCCTTTTCCGCGATGGGAAAGAGGTTGAACGGGTGGTTGGCGCTACCAGTAAGGAATCAATCACCCGAATGGTTGAGAAATACACAGTGGTCAAGGCTTAGCAACGACCTGCAAAAGAATAATGTCGAGGGCCGAGTGTTCATACTCGGCCCTCAATTTTTTTAGGAGCAACACCTAGGGTATAAGCTTTATGTTCTTGGATTCGGCGCGCGTGCGTTGCAAGTTCAACGAGAGTTAGCCAAAATGAACACTAATTTTTCAAAGGTTTACGCACGACGAGAAACTAAATGGAAAAGCCTCGAGCTACACGACTAATTGTCGGTGTTACAGGCGCAACCGGAACTATCTTCGGTGTGCGCGTATTGCAGATGCTTCACGGCTCTGGAGTTGAAACACATCTGGTGATGAGCAAGTGGGCCACGCGAACGCTCATTCACGAGACCCCCTACTCCGTCAAAGATGTAGAGCAATTTGCGACTGAAAATTACGCTATCAACGATCAGGGCGCAGCGATCTCCAGTGGGTCATTCGTAACGCTGGGAATGGTGATCGCCCCTTGTAGTATGCGGACGCTTGCAGCGATTGCTTACGGTCTTGGTGACAACCTTATTCATCGCGCCGCCGATGTCGTGTTGAAAGAGAAGAGAAAGCTCGTGCTCGTTGTGCGTGAATCACCTTTCAACGAGATTCATCTTGAGAATATGTTGAAGCTAGCTCGCATGGGCGTGGTGATTCTGCCCCCGGTCCCGGCCTTCTATAATAACCCCCAAAATCTCGATGACGTGATTAATCACATCACCATGCGAGTAATCGATCAGTTTGACGTTCATCTGGATGTCATGAATCGGTGGGACGGTATTTTGCTTGATCAAAAGCGAAACGCAAAGGAGTAGGGAATCGTGGGACAAAGGGTTGAGTTTTCGAGTAACGGAAACAGGACTGAAGGTTATCTGGCAGTCCCGGTTAGTGAGCGTGGTCCAGGAATAGTAGTGCTCCAGGAATGGTGGGGATTGGTCGATCATATAAAGCATGTCTGCGACCGGTTTGCCGGCGAAGGATTTGTCGCACTCGCACCGGATCTCTTTCATGGCAAAAGCACAAAGTCGCCCGACGAAGCCGGCAAATTGATGATGGCCTTACGAATCGATGAAGCTGAAAAGGATTTAGCGGGTGCGGTCGAATATCTCCTGCAACTTAAGGAAGTAAGCTCGGCGAAGGCTGGCACTATTGGGTTTTGTATGGGTGGAGCGCTGTCGCTCTACGCAGCCAGTAAAAATTCCAGAGTTGGTGCGTGCATTGTATTCTATGGCGTCCATCCAAACGTCCATCCGGACCTGCCAAATCTCTCTGCACCGGTTTTGGGGATTTACGGAGGACGAGACAATTTCGTTAAGCCCGAAGTGGTGCATACACTCGACCAGCAAATGAAAGCGCTCGGAAAATCCTTTGAGTTTCATATTTACGAGAACTCGGACCACGCCTTTTTCAATGACACTCGTCCGGAAGTTTATGACGCAACGGCTTCCGCTGATGCGTGGAAACGCTCAATCAAGTTTCTGCGTGAACAACTGAAATGATTTGGACTTTGGTCTTTGGTCTTTGGCTTTGATCTTTGGATCGGAGTGATCTTTGGATTGGAGTTACACAAACCACAAGCTCAAAGATCAAAGACCAAAGACCAAAGACCAAAGACCAAAGAC
>DATIBX010000006.1:0-6126 GCA_035457105.1 Pyrinomonadaceae bacterium | reverse complement strand
AAGACGGGTTTGATTACTCCCGTTGGCGTTCATCGTGTATATCTCGTCATTGCCATCTCGCCGGCTATAAAAGACGAGCTTAGTTTCGTCAGATGACCATGCAGGATCGAACTCAAAAGCAAGATCATTCGTAAGTCGAGTTCTACCGCTGCCATTAGAATTAATCGAGTAAAATTCCCCAAACCCGCTGTCACTATAGTCACTAAAGAGAATTTTCGATCCTTGAGGGGACCAGAGGGGAGGATATCCAGTTGTCAGAAAGATCTGATCGGTTCCATCAGAATTCATCAGATGGATTCCGTCTGGCCGGTTATCATAGAAGCTGATGTTTCCGTTTAGTACTGGTTGCCTGATCCGCCCCACTCCTTGCCAACGTCCTATTGTGGCGCCATTTGCATTACTCAGATTTACAAAAAATGTTTCGAGAGTCTCTGCGACGAGATCACTGTTTAGCGTCACATCAATTGTTTTGCTTATCTGACCTGGAGTGAAGGTTAACTGGGTTGTGGGGATTGATAAGTAATCCAGTGGAGCTGTCGCTATACCATCTGCTGTCGAATAGTCGACTGTCACCATCTGTAATGAAGGACTCGACAGAGTAACGGTGAAATGGGCAGTTGAAGTTCCTGAGATGGGCTCGCTTACAAAGACGTCGTTAATGCTGAGACCTTCCACGATGGCGGTGCCGGTAAAATCCGCGTTAATCACACTTGTATTCAGGTCGTTGAAGGTAGAGTGAGCTGGAGCGAAGCTGAAGTTTGGAAACGTCGGAGTGATGGTGAAGTCGCCCAGTATCGGCAGATTCGCAAATGTGTAGTCTCCGTTCTGATCACTTGTTGTGGTGCCAGCTTGATCGCCGCTCAACGTCAGGGTTACTCCGCTGAGTGCATTCCCACCTACGCCGGTTACCCGCCCACTAATTCCGAGTGAGAACACGTTCGCATGGAAGCTGGTTAAAATGCTTCGATTAACGCCAACCACAGAAGCTTGACGGGTTTTTTCTCTCATTCTCCGAGCTGTCGAGTTTGAAAGTTGACTATCGGCCCCAGGTCCTACGATACAGAACATAAAGAATAAGGCTACACAAAGGCGACTGATCAACGTTGAGCGAGGATACATCGGGGCCCCTTTCTAACTGTTGCATTGATTGGATTCAAGTTGAGCATCAGCGCGAATTGGACGCGCGCTGGCGTCATTCGTTTTGGTAACCCAGCCAAGGCTAGCTGTTCCCAGAATACGTACTGGTACTTCGAAGTTTGGTAGATTCAGGAGAGTTAAAAAATCTCAGTAGAATCCGGGCCAAACATTGAGATCTTCCGAACCTAAATTTAAGTAAGCCATTCTCGAATACAAGCCGAGGCGCACTGTTCAAGGTCACACACGGTCGCTCCTTGCGGGGCAAATCGCTTTTCAGTTTTGACGAGCGCGCGGCTTGGAAATGCGAGGTAGACGGGGGCATTTAGGACCTCGGAAAGTTTAAATGCCTGGGACTGCTTGAGAGTGACCGCCTAACATTTTTGAGCGGCACTAGGATTCTTTTTACTTACCGTCGTTATCAGAAACTGTCCACGAAGATATACGCATGAACTTTATCGGATGGATTTCAACTCACTCAGGCCCTAACCTGTGCAAAGGGCGCAAGAGTTACTTAGATGGGGTTATAAAAGCTTGGCCGAGGTCTAACAAATCCCCGAAATACTGTTTTTCATGAGGCCTCAGATGTGCTGGGCTGAAGCTATAGTTCTGACGTGAGCAGGAGGCTCTCGAAACAGTAAAACTAGTTTATGCGACGGAGTATACAAACCACTCTTACCCTTGGCAACAAAAAATCTCCCGGGTATTTTCCTGATTTGAGTCTCCTCAACTTCAGGAAGGCCTCCAGCTTGCATTGAAGTCTTCGTTCCAGTCCTTTCTGTGCTTCCAATATCTCGACACTCTACTTTCTGCCTACGATACTGCGGCTATCAGCTTCCTGGCTCCAGTTGCCCCAGCTCAACGAGGTGATCCCCCGAGTTACTTTTCACCTCACAGCCAGGCTCTAAATCGCTTCATTAAATAGGCTTGCTGTCAAGCCAAAGTCTTGCGTTCATAGGCTACCGTAGGTACCATCCTCATACTAAATTGTACGTACAAAGTTTCCTGATACCTCGTAGCTGAAATCCCCCACAGTTGCCGGCAAACGTCGGTTTACAACCGACCACCCACGACGAATACCTCGCGGGAGTTTTTCATGAGCTCACACCGGCTCGCCGCCAATTCGTATGGTCCTACAATAATCACGCTTCTCCTATTCTGTGCTTCGGTTCATGGTCAGTCAACGGGCTCAATTGAAGGTCAAGTAACTGACCAGAACGGTGCAGTTATTGTCTCTGCAGAGATCACCGCATCATGTCAGGATACACAGGTGCGCCGTGTCACCTTTAGTGATAGCGCAGGCAGATATCAAATCTACGCACTCCCAATTGGTGATTATCGATTGGAAGTAAGGGCACGCGGCTTTCAAGCACTTCTTTCATTAAGCGCTTCAACTCCCCAGGCTAAAGCCTGGGCTGAATGAGAATTAGAGCGGGGGAGAATAAGAAATTGTTTCGCACGTAGGACTCCCGTCGTAATATATCTCTTACTTGTGGGTGAAGAACGATTTCAAGACTTATGTTCAAGCGACGATCAATTGAATACGGATGGTCCAGAAATCTCTTCGCGTTAATCCTCATTTTTACTGTCGGGGTTCAATTGGCGGACAGCCAATCACGCAAGCGAACAAAAGCTGAACCTACCCCAGAACCAACTCCACAAGCCTCGCCTGTTCCCTCAAACAACCCTCTGATAATTGCGACGCCGCAAGTTGCTACCGAGGCGATGCAACTCAACCAGCGACTTCGCAGTATGCGCGAACGGGTAATCTCAAACGAATCGCTGACGGGACTGGAACAACAGACCAATAAGTTAAAAGACAGCACTTCCGAGAAGGCCCGGAAAACGGAGACAGCAATTCAATCTGGAGCCACCTTCACTGAACTGCAGCAGACATCACTCGACTGGGACGCCTTGAAGGGACAAGTCAAGGATCTCTCACAAACTTTGACCGGGCATGCGACGTCGGTGGAGAACGAACTAAAGTCGCTCAAGAGCGACGAATCTCGCTGGTTGGCAACCAACGAGTTCGTCAAGACTCAGGAGTCTCCACCAGAACTGCTTGAACTCACGGGCAAAGTGGTTGCTGATATTAGTGCCGCCTTGAAATCTACTGAGGACCGGCGTAGTCGCATTGTCGCGCTGCAACAATCCGTAGCAACGCAGAGTTCGATCGTCGCTACCGAAATTGAAGACCTCAAGAAGGCAATGCAGGAGTCTCAGCGGAGTCTGCTGGAGCCCGACAGTCTTCCGCTTTGGAAAGTACAGTTCAACTCTCAACCTGATGGCGGTTTAGCGCGTTTGATGCAAGGTACTTATCCGGAAGATATTACACGACTGAAAAGCTTCATTCGTGCGAACCGTACGGCGCTTCTGGTAATTGCTTTCCTCACAGTTGTCACCCTGGTTTTATTCCTTCGTCTCACCCGTGAATGGGGTGCAAGTACAACTCAAGAACCGAACCTCGATTTGATCTTGAAGCGTCCATTCTCACTGGCGCTGCTCGTTTTCCTGGTGGCAATGATTCCGCTGCTTTACGACGCCCCCAACAGCGCCGTCGGTCTCCTGAATCTGATCGGGATTATTCCCGTGCTTAGACTTCTTAAGCCACGCCTAAAAAAGTCGCTCCAAAAAATGCTGGTCTTTTTGATTGTGAGCGTGCTGTTGTGGAACCTAATCAAGGCCTTGCAGTTTTCAGTCTGGCTCAAGCGAGATCTATTAGCCGTTTTTACTCTCTTTGTCGGTGCTGTATTTGTTTGGTTGGTTCGGGAAGCGAATCGCGATAGCTCGAAACAGTCCGGTGGTCCAACTCTGACTCTGGTAGCGACCATCAGTGGTATCACTCTGCTGTTGTTTGCGTGTTTAGCCAACATTTTTGGTTACTTAGGGCTGGCCGATCTACTTACTCAAGGTACCCTGGCAAGTAGCTATCGCGCGGTGGCCCTTTACACCGTCGTTGTTATCGGAGCATCACTCATCTCGTTAGTGTTTCAGCCAAGAACTCAGCAGCGCGTTGCGCTAGTACGCACCGATCGCGACCGCCTTGCGCGCCGGTTAACGTTTGCCCTTGGAACCATAGCGCTGCTTATCTGGGTTCACAGCACTCTGAGCCTATTCGCCGTCAGAGAATACTTCTCTTCAACCATCAAGAGTGCGCTCGACTATCAAATCAAAATCGGATCAGCCGGCTTTACGCTTGGCAACATCGTCGCGTTCGTATTGACATTGGTGATCGGCTACCTTGTGGCGTCTGTTATTCGAGCCATTTTGGGCGAAGAAATATTGCCGCGACTGAAGCTCGCGTACGGGCTTCCTAACGCGATTGCTACCGTTACGCACTATGTCCTTTTATTCCTAATCTTCTTATTGGCCCTTGCTGCTGCGGGAGTAGAGCTGTCGAAGTTCACGGTCCTGACTGGTGCAGTCGGCGTCGGACTTGGGTTTGGTCTACAGAACGTAGTCAACAACTTCGTCTCCGGGTTGATTCTACTTTTTGAGCGACCCATCAGGGTTGGCGATCTCTTAGAAGTCAAGGGCGTAGGTGGTGAAGTGACGAAGATTGGGGTTCGCTCCAGCACAGTTCATGCTTTTGATGGCTCAGATCTGATAATTCCAAATGCGACTTTGATCTCGGAACAGGTAACTAATTGGACCCTGACAGGAACACGACGTCAGGTTTTTCTCAACATTCATGTCGCCTACGGAAACGATCCGACTAAGGTGCGCGACCTGCTACGCGCAACGGTCTCGGCCCATCCAGAAGTTCTTGATTTCCCAGCACCAACAGCTCTATTCCTTGGCTTTGGAGATAGTGCTCTGAATTTCGAGGTTCGGTTCTGGGCGGCGCGCCCCGAAGTTGTTCCGGAACTTAGGAGTGACGTGGCTCTGAGCATCGCTAAAGCATTGAATGATTCTGGTATAAAGGTTCCAATAATAAAGCGTGACTTGCACATAAGCACCGCGAACGTAAGTGCCATGGAAGCCGCGGCTGCACCAAAGGATGGTGGCTAACATGCGCGGTTTGCCTGTTCCGCTCGCAGAAAAGCGATCTAACGGAGTGGCGGCAGAAAGAGTCGGCGTTGGCCCACAAGAAGAGCCTTCTCCAGCACGCTTGAAGATTGAGTGGTACTCGCTTCTTGTTGAGGCGTTGCACCACCAGGGGCTGTTGGTCCACCTGCACCGGGTACTGGATCCAAACCGGCAGCATACCTGCCAGCCTGAACCCAATCTGAGATCGAAATAGAACCGTTTCCCAGAGTAGTCCTGGGCGCGCAATCAGCTCGCTGAAACTCACTTCCCGCTGCTGGGGTATCGAGGCCCGCTGCGAAGCGTCCCACCTGCACCCAGTCGGAAATCGAAACGCTTCCCGTATTGTTTCCATTGGGACGAGGCGACACGTCACCTTCGAAGCCGCCGCTATTAATAGTAAAGGTCACAGCATTTGATAATCCGCCGCCTGGAGCCGGATTGAAGACAGTTATTGATCCACTGCCTGAGGCACTAACGTCTGCCGCTGTTATCTGTGCGGTTAGTTGAGTCCCGCTTACAAAGCTTGTTGTTCGATTACTTGTATTCCATCGAACCACTGACGCACCAACAAATCCGGTTCCGTTGACTGTCAAGGTGAAGGTCGAGCTGCCCGCGGATGTGCTCGAAGGCGACACATTCGTGATTACTGGTACCGGGCTATTGACTGCAGGTAGGACCACGCTCCGAAAAATAATGTCGTTACTCCCAGTAGCGCCCGTACTTGCCGCAGCCATGATACCCATCGTGGGATCTACGTTTTGCTTCGTTGAAGTTGGGTTACTTGTCGGCGTGATCGTAAAAACGCAGGGGAAGTCGAAAGACGGGGTTGCCATACTGGAGTGTGCAATGAAACTCCTCCCACTTCCGCTCGGCGACGCGTCACTATAGATGACGTAGGCCTCATTGTTTGCGGTGTCCAGCAGCAACACGGGACGCGTGGGTTGTTGACTTAGGTCCGGTTGA
>DATIBX010000005.1:0-6737 GCA_035457105.1 Pyrinomonadaceae bacterium | reverse complement strand
ATCAAAGAACTGTATTTCGACAACCGGCTTTAAACCACGCGTCGCCATGCCAATCGCACGTCCGACGATGTTGGCTTCGGCAAGTGGCGAGTTGAAGACTCTTGCGCTTCCAAATTTTCTTTGAAGATTAGCCGTGACTTTGAATACACCACCCTTGCCTTTGACATTATTTAAATATTGTTCACGCGAGCAGTCGGCAACGTCTTCACCAAAGACCACGATCCGTGGATCGCGTGCCATTTCAGTGTGCAAACAACGATTGATCAAATCGACCATGGTTCCAGCATTGCCGGAGAGTTCCGCTCCTTCTTCCGTATCAAAAGCTTTAGAAGTTGGGTCAACGTCAGGTGAGAAGACGTATTTCGTCACCGTTTCCACCACAGGTTGAGGACTGGCCAAAGCCTGATCGGCGGCTTCGTTAACAATTCGTTCTACTTCGTCTTTAATTTTTTGCAACCCACCTTGATCGATCAATTGCTCACTGATCAGGTAAGCGCCAAAACGTTTCACCGGATCGCGCTCGGCTTCGAGCGCTCGTTCTTCATCAGCGCGATACAACTTTTCATCGTCAGACAGCGAATGAGAGTAAGGCCGAATCACTTTCGCATGAACGAATGCCGGCCCTTTTCGTTGCCTGCAATAGTCGACGGCGCGACGCATGGTCGCCAGCGATTCAAGCATGTCAGTGCCATCGCACTTTTGCATGTAGAGTGACGGAAACCCCGCGATCAACTTCGAAACGTCACCACCGGCGGTTTGGACTTCTACCGGCACACTGATCGCGTAGCCGTTATCTTCTAAAAGGAAGACTACGGGCAGTTTCAAATTGCTCGCTGTATTGAGAGCTTCCCAAAATTCACCTTCGCTGGTTGTTCCATCGCCAAGCGATACATAAGCAACTTCGTCGTCATGAAAATCCTTCACGACTCGTTTCAACTCTGGAACAAGCTCAACTCGATAACTCGCTTCGGCGCACCCGACAGCTTGCAGCAGTTGAGTTCCGGTTGGAGACGACTGCGACACGATGTTGAGTTTCTTGTGGCCCCAATGCGAAGGCATCTGACGTCCATGTGAGTTTGGATCCGCTTCAGCGCCAACGGCAGAGAGAAGCTGTTCGGTTGGCGTCATCCCAAGCTGTAAACAAAGAGCACGATCACGGTAGTAAGGATAGAACCAGTCGTAACCGGCTTTAAGCGATACACCAGCAGCCACCAATATGGCTTCGTGACCGGCACCGCTGATTTGAAAGTAGATTCTGTTTTGACCCTTAAGCTGAATCTCTTTATCGTCCAGCTTCCGAGACATGTACATCGTTCTATACATGTCGATAAGGGCATCACGATCGGCCTCCATGCTAACCAAAGGTGCGTCCAACTCCGCAGTCGCTGAACGGCCGAATGACCTCGTTTCGGACGTTGGCAGGGCAGCGAGTTGAACCGGAGGCGATGTGATGGTGGTCGTTTCTTTCGGCTCTTCGTCTTCCGAAGATTTACGTACCAGCTTCAGTACTTTTGTGTCAGTGTTCATAGTTACCAGCCAATGCAGCGCGGTACTCTTCAGCCATTCCGGGATGCCCATGCCGTTGGGCTGTCTCAATACCGCGTTCGTACGCCGCCTTTGCCTCGTCCGATTTGCCCAGTCGCTCGTAGGCAGTTGCTAACATTCCGTAAGCATTGCCTTCATCGTCGGTCAACTCGAGATATCGGAGCAGCGTCTCTACCATTTCGTCATACTGTGCTGCTTTTTCGAATTCTTTCGCAAGACCAAAAAGCACACTGGTATTTGCCGGATCGCTCGCCAGCATGTGTCTGAAGAGTTCTATTCGTGAAGTACCCATTTGGCTCACTTTCCGATTAAAAGCTTCGCAATCGTCTGCAATTGCATGTTTGACGTTCCCTCGTAGATGGCGCCAATCTTCGAGTCTCGCCAGTACTTCTCAACTGGATAATCTTTGACATAACCGTATCCCCCATACAGCTCAATCGCCTTGGAACTCACACGTTCAGCGACACGAGAAGAATAGAGTTTGGCCATAGCCGCCTCCTTGACGAAATTCAAACCAGCGTCCTTCATTCGCGCGGCGTTGTAAACCATCAGCCTGGCAGCTTCGAGCTCGGTTGCCATTTCAGCGAGTTGAAATTGAACACCCTGAAATTGATTGATAGCTTTGCCAAACTGTTGACGCTCGGCTGTGTATGAGAGCGCACACTCAAGGGCGCCGGTGGCAATGCCAATCATTTGTGCTCCAATTCCGATGCGACCTTCGTTCAATGTTTCGATCGAGATTTTGTAGCCTTTTCCGGCTTCGCCAAGGATATTTTCTTTTGGTACTTTGCAGTCCTCGAGAATCAGTTCAACGGTGGAGGACGCTCGAATACCGAGCTTGTTCTCTTTCTTCCCGATTGAGAAACCTGGAAAACCTTTCTCAACTACGAACGCAGTAATACCTCGATAGCCAGCTTCTGGATTAGCGTTAGCAAAGAGGACAAAGATGTTTGCTTCAATTCCGTTCGTGATCCAAAGTTTGCGACCGTTCAACAGATAATGATCGCCGTTGTCGACGGCACGAGTTTGCATCGCGAATGCATCAGAGCCTGAACTTGGTTCACTTAAGGCATATGCACCGACACTTTCAGTCGCCAGCTTGGTTAGGTATTGTTGCTTTTGTGCTTCGGTTCCCCAGCGAATAAACGCATTGTTGACGAGTGTATTTTGTACATCGACGAGAACGCCGACTGAGGCGTCAACTCGCGAGAGCTCCTCGACCGCTAGAATTGCAGTAAAGAAGTTAGCGCCTGCGCCACCATACTCTTCGGGGGTTTCGATACCCATGAGACCCAATTGGAAGCACTGGTTAATTATCGTCGGGTCAAGTTTTGCAGTTTCGTCCATGTGTTCCACACGCGGCCGAATTTCTCCTTCGGCAAACTCGCGGACACTTGAGCGAAACATTTGTTCATCTTCGGACAGGGTGGTAAGAGGGTGATGGGCGGCCTGACCTAAAGCTGTTTGGGATTGACTCATAATGACCTGCTTGGGATTGGCGTTCTAGTTGGACGGAGCATGATAATCAAGCCAAAACTAAAAAGGCAAAAGCCCCCGATATCTTCCATATTTCACTGGTGATTTTTCATTTTTCACTTGGCGTGGATAAATGGGCGAATTCGAGTTCCTTAAGCCTGGGAGTCTGCTGAGGTTAACGAAACTCACTAGAATCCCGCAGTTGGGAAGAAGGGTGGCAGAGCGACGAACATTTAGAACTCGCTTTGGTGCAACCTAGCGACGCCCCCGCTCTTCCATCACCAATACCCAACTTAAATCTTTTCAAGTGGTCCAATCCCAACTCTTGTGCAACTGGATGGTTGATCATATTGCTGAGAAAGAAGAGCGGGGGCGGCGCTAATTTCCAGCAAATAGAGTCTCCACGTTCGCCGCTCTGCCACCCTTCCCGACTGCGGGATTCTGGTAACGCTCGACTCAAGTAGCTCTGCCACCCTTCACAAATGTCGGATTCTGGTGAGTTGGAGCCTACTCGGATTCTGAAGTATCTTCCGACTCTTCTGCTTCCGGGTGGACGTTTTGCTGGGGCTGTTGTTCGTCCAGGTCTCGTTTTATAGCGTCGAGTATGCCGTTGATGAATTGAGTCGCTTCGTAAGTTGAGAAGCGGCGGGCGATTTCAAGAGCTTCATTGATCGCGACAGTACGCGGAGTTGGCTCAAAGAGGAATTCGTAAACTGCGAGGCGAAGGATGTTGCGATCAACGACCGCCATGCGTGAGATACGCCAATTTTCGGCACGCGATCGGATACGCTCGTCGAGCAATTCCAGATTTGCCAACGTGCCTGTCGTGAGGCGTGTTGCGAAATCGCGCGCGGTCTCGTCGAGATCCGGCTCTCCCAGTTCAGCCCAATAGGTTTGGACCACGAGAGGCGCAGTCACTTCGGCAACATCAGCCGCAAAGAGCATTTGCAAGGCACATTCACGTGCCTTACGTCGCGAACCCATAATACTCAGAATTGAGATCGAAGTAAGAGATGCGGACCTCTAGCGTCGATCTTCCTCAAAAGCTTCCGCGTAAAGATTTACTAGTTCCACCGCCGTCATAGCGGCTTCGAACCCCTTGTTGCCGAGTTTAACACCGGCCCGATCAATCGCCTGATCGACGGTATCCGCTGTTACCACACCAAAGATTACTGGTAATCCCGTTTCAAGACCGGCTTGAGAGATTCCTCGCGCCACTTCATTTGCAATGTATTCGAAGTGGGGCGTCTGACCGCGGATGATGGTACCTAAACAAATGATTGCGTCAAAGTTGTTTGATTTTGCAAGACGCATCGCAAGAACTGGAATCTCAAATGCACCGGGAACTCGAAACACAGTAACCGCTTCTGATTGCGCACCAAGTTTTGTCAACGCATCCAGCGCGCCTTCGACGAGCCGGCCGGAAATAAATTCGTTCCAGCGGCTGCCGACAATCGCAAAACGAAAGCCTTCGGCATTCAGACGACCTTCATGAACAGTTGGTTGCAAACAAACTCGACTCCGAAATCAGGATCGATAATACTTTTTCAGTATAGGGAATGCTTTGAGGTGCATCAAGTTTGGGATTGATACCCCCGAACATTTTCCATATATCATTTCCCATTCCCATCTTTCATTTTGTCAATTGTTAAGTCAGCCGGGAAACAAGTCGCGAAATGAAAATGACTAATGATATATGGAAAATGATCCGTTCTTCATACGCGCTACCGTCCCTTAAACTCGGGTTTCCTCTTCTCCAAAAACGCGGCCGTACCTTCACGAAAATCTTCGGTCTCAAAAAGGGAGGCGAACAGCGCAGTCTCAAGCTCGAGCCCGTTAGCGAGTGACATATCCGAACCTTCAATAACGGCCTTGAGGCCAGCTCGAATCGAGAGCGGAGCCAATGATTCAATGACGTTTGCTAGTTGATTCGCGGCATCGAGCAGATTCCCCTCAGTCACCACACGGTTGACGAGGCCCAACTCAAACGCCTCAACCGCGTTGAGCGTTTTTCCGGTCAGCATCAGTTCGACAGCGCGCCCTATACCGACTTCACGTGTTAAGCGTTGTGTGCCTCCATAACCTGGAATTACGCCGAGTCGGACCTCGGGCAAACTGAAAGAAGCCTCGACCGAAGCCAGGCGCATGTGCGCAGCGAGCGCAAGTTCACAACCGCCGCCAACTGCAGCCCCGTTGATTGCAGCAATCACAGGTATCGGAAAACTTTCGATCTGATCACAAAGATGTTGTCCGCGCTTCGAAATGGCCATCGCCTGATCAGCCTTAGCTAAGCCGAGTTCAGTTATGTCAGTGCCGGCACAAAAACCGTCTCCCTTAGCACTGAAAATGATTACTCTGAGTTCGGAATCCCCGGCAAGTAATCGCAGCAGTTCTGACAGCTCAGAAATCATCGCAGCTGAAAGCGCATTTCTTTTTTCGGGTCGATTGAGGAAGATAGAGGCTCGTCCACCATCTCGTTCGTAAACGATCAATTTGGTATCAATCATCTTTTTGATCCGCGAACGAAATTTGAACGAGCCCGGGTGTTGGTACTAAACAAGAGCCATAGGCGTCGGGTTCTTGGGATCCTTCGTGTAGTCGTAAAAGCCGCGTCCAGTCTTCCGGCCGTACAAGCCGGCGAGCACCATTCGTTTCAGAAGAGGCGGAGCGGCGAATCGCTTCTCACGAAACTCGTTGAACATGATCTCAGCGATATAATAAGTGGTGTCCAGGCCGACAAAATCGCCGAGAGTGAAAGGACCCATTGGATATCCGCAGCCAAGCTTCATGGCATTGTCGATGTCGACGATCGAACCCACACCCTCTTCGAGGGCCCGGATAGCATCGAGCATGTAAGGAACTAAAAGTCTGTTGACGATGAAACCAGTCTTATCGCTGGCACGAACCGGAACTTTGCCCAACGTTCTACCAAACTCAACACACTCTTCGTAGACGGCGTCATCCGTCAGAATGGTTTTGACTACCTCAACCAACTTCATCAACGGTACTGGGTTAAAGAAGTGCAGACCGACAAAACGTCGCTGACGTTCGTTGGAAGTGGCTGTCATCATTTCTGTAATCGACAACGACGAGGTGTTTGACGCAAAGATAGTTTCGGGTTTGCATATTTCGTCCAGTTGCCGATAAGTCGTTCGTTTCTCGTCGAGGTTTTCGATAATGGCTTCAATGATGATGTCGCAGTCCTTTAAATCTGCGGGCGACGTAGTTCCTCTCAATCGGCCACGAATCTCTGATTGCTGTTCGCTCGTAATGGTCCCCTTTTCAGCGAACCTGGCCAATGACTTATCGACACCGTTAAAACCGCGCGTCAATAAATCGTCAGACACCTCTTTTACAATCGTTTCAAAACCGGCGGTTGCGGCAACCTGAGCGATTCCGGCGCCCATCAGTCCGCAGCCCAGCACTCCAACTTTCTTTATTCCCATCTTCCTCTCCTACATCAATAGTTATGAATAGTTAGCAAAACTCAAGCTTACCTTTGGCGTTTCGGAGCGGCGCTTTTCAACCACTGGTTATAGTCTTTGCGCCACGCGTTGTACCGATCAATTTGTTCCTGTGGGAGCGGAGCCGGCTGTCGCGGTGCCTCATTTTTTGTGTTGTTGAGATAAGCGACCATCTGAGTAAGTATGGTAGATAGCCTTTCACGCAACTCGGTAGCTTTTTCATCCGGAGCCGGAATATTGTGCAGCGCCTTG
>DATIBX010000004.1:0-4757 GCA_035457105.1 Pyrinomonadaceae bacterium | reverse complement strand
CGAAATACAAAGCATACTTACCGAAGTCTCTTCTCTAAAAACCCAGGCCGCTGACGATCTCGCTAAGGGTGAACGTAAGGCTGCTGAGACGAATGAGTTTTATAACACCGAGCTTGAAAACTTTCCCGATGTTACGCGAATAAACATTCTCCAGAGTGATGCCCAGGACGGAGTTGATGTTCGATCCGGAACTTATCCCTACTTTCATACGGCGGTCTGGATGGATGAAAAGGGCGACCGGAAACTTGAATGGACCGTCGATGCCAATGCCAGCAAGGGAGGTTTTCCAGACAGAGATTATTTCAAGAGAATCGTAGAAGGTGATTCGCGTGTGTTCAATCTTTCAAAGACACCGGATTCAAAGGCCGCGCCCAGATTCTGGCTGGAACCGATCACCTCGAGATTGACGGCTGAAAAGATTGTAATTGTCTCTACCCCTTTCAGCGACGAACCTAAAGCTGGTGATCGGGCCCGAGTCATAGTGCTAAGAGACGTGGCCATGACGGCGCTGGTGAATACCGTCGTGCCACCGGGCTTTGGTTACAGAGTGATCGACAACAGCGGTACTGATCCCTCTGACGACGGGTGGAACGAACCGGGAAAGGTACTCTTTCAATCATCCGAGTCGCACCAGTCAAAGGAAAACTTCCTGGAGGAATGTGACAACAGCCATTCACTCCGCTCTCTCGTCTTCGGGCGTGCCGCAGATTTTGTCAGCGTGAATTACAAGGGCGAAACCCACCGGCTATTCGTCCAGCCTCTCGATGGTTTTCCAAACTGGTCACTCATAGTGTTTCGAAACAAACAGCCGCTCCGCACGGTCTACATGGAAATACTGACTGTCGCCGGATCCATCCTTCTCGGTTACGCAATTCTCCTGTTACTCCCTTTCACGGTTATTTACATAACTAAAATCCGGAAGAACACTAACACCGAATGGATCTGGCCGACGCAAGTATTGGCTGACGTCTACCGGAAAACGCTTTATGTAAATCTATTCCTCTGCGCTTTATCGCTTGCCGTGATACTTGGGGTGCCGGGCTGGTGTGGCATTCATTATGATCGATGGACGCCAATCATTCTGGTAAGTCTCTTCGCAGTCGCTGCAATACTCGTTCTAATGCAATGGCTCAAGCTGGGCTGGCTGTTCAATCCGCTTCACTTGACTGCAAACACTCTTAAATTAAACAGGCTCATCGATCGTGGCGATGCTTATATCTGCAATCTCGTACTCGTCCTGATAATGGCGGGAGTGTTACCTGCCATCGTCATTTATAAAGTCGCGTACAACGAAGAGATGAAATTGTTTGTTAAGCACGCACAGCTCACTATGGCTCAACGTCTGGCAGAACGCCACCGGCTCGTTCGTGCGCAGTACTCGACCGATCGGGCTGATCAGTCCAGCAATCCATCTCCTTTCGAAAGTTACACCGGCGAGGATAAGCAGTTTATTGAGCGGCGGTTGAGGGACGGTCGCGACGTCTATACAGACTTCTTTTTTGGAACCAATCGTTCTTTTCCGGTTGAGAATCACGAACAGGTGACATGTGAAAAGGATCTTGATGGTGTTTTGACCGGATTCAGTGGAGTTGTGCCCTGGTCTAATGAGACGAGTCTGGAAATTGGCGGACTCACGTACGGGAAAGCGGCTGATCGTTTATGGTGTTGGGAATCGTCAGGCGCCGAGAGCTCTATATTGCATCCCCGACTTCCGGGCGTTGAGAACCTGCATATTGTCACTCAACTGGAACGTTTCGGTTATAGCTGGCACCGCGCGTGGCTGTTTTTAACCGCGGGGCTTGTGGCAATTTTCTTTATCCTCTTAGCCCTGGCGCGCTTTGTAGTGCGAAGAATCTTTCTCCTCGACATCACACAGGGACTATATCTCCCGACATTTTCGATGTCTGACATTAAACAAAATACTTTCCTGGTCCAGACCTCGCCCTATGTGACGAGTAATGGCGACTTTGACGCCGGGAAATATCAACACATCGACTTAGCTGCCGTGGCCTCACAGGATGATTGGGTTCGCAAAGTTGCATTAAGAGCAACTGTCAAAGACATGCCGGCATGGGTCTTCATCGAGCATTTTGAATTTCGCATTAACGACCATGCTCACAATAACCAGAAGTTGCGGTTGATAGAGAGTCTACTGGCCGCCGACAAGTCCATTATTGTTAAGTCGTCACATCTACCTTCGGCTTTTTCTTTTGACACCACCGCGAGAAACGGCAGCAAAGGTGAAGTGGGCGAATTGAGTGATACCTGGGCTGAGCTGATGACGCGTTTTCGAAGAGTTTATGAGGCCAAGCCAAATGGCGAAGTCCTTGACAACGCAATCAAGGATCTGACTGAGGCACTAAAAAAGAATGAGACCCTCACAAAACAGGAGAGACAGAAGATTCTGGACCTCGCTAACTTCACCAGAAACGAATGCACAATTGGTCCGTGTTTAACAAAAACAGGTAAATAAATACTCGACTCTCTCGCTACGGCGAAAGAGGATCGTAATAACATAGTCGGCCAGTTACTTGACCGAACTGAACTGGTCTACCGAAAGCTCTGGGGTAATTGCACCAGCAGCGAAAAACTAACCCTGTTACATTTGGCGCAAGATCGGCTGCTTAGTCATAACGATCCTGACATCAACACATTGATGCAAAGAGGACTGATTATTTGTGCACCGGATATTCGTCTGATGAATGAAACCTTCAAAGCTTACGTCCTCGCGCAATGCTTCATAGATGTCGATGAATCCGCGGCAATTCAGGCCGCTGAAACGCATGCTCGAAGATCCAGTTCGTTGGAACCTTTCAAAATCCCCGTTCTGGTCGGATTCGTCGCGGCAGTACTATTCCTGTTCTTTACACAAAAGGATTTGGCCAACTCATCGTGGACTCTGGTGACTGCAGCAACAACCGGCATACCTGCAGTTTTCAAACTTCTCAGTATGTTCCAGAGTGATAATACAGGTCACAAACTCTTCAACGCCTAAATGGCTTCAAGGGTGTTCGCGCCGTGCATACTCGAGGGTGCGAGTCGTGTTTTCAGTGACGCTTCCCACAGGTTCGCCGAGTGGAGTTCCCTGTGGCAATCGCAAATCGTGTTGCGTTGGTGACGGAGCAGGGAAGGAGTTTTTGCGTTCGGTTGAGGCGGATAGCTTCGAAAGATTTCTGACGAGCATGATCTCCGTTATGCTCACGATCAGAAACGTGAACAACATGAAGACCCCAATCAACTCCTGACTCAGGTCGGCTCCTTTGCGCAACGCCATCGCGCCGCCGAGCATAATGGCCAGACCGCTCACGCCAAGTACAGTGATGGCGCTAAGAAAAGCGGTAATTGCCTTGGTATTGCTGGATTGCACGCGCTCTCTTAGATCAGCACCGCAACGGTTGCAATAGCTCAGACCCGGACTACGAGGCGTGCCGCAGTTTGCGCAATACATTGGAATTCTCCTCAGTTGGCACGGATTTTCATGGATAACGCTTTTTTCGCGGAATTCGTTTCATCTGTGTTCATCTGTGTAAGCGAGCGTACCATTTTTCAAAATTGCCTTCCCGTCTCTCATAACCTATAACTTCTACCAGTTCCAACTCATTCTAACTAGTTGAAAATGCTCAGTGTGGCTGCGACCATGCGACACTTGTTCATCTGCACGCTGCTCTGTACTTTGGCGATATCGGGACTCGCTCAAACCACGCGTTCGGATCACGCTAAACACTCGGTGCGTGATTGGGCAGATCGTGTGATGTCCAAAGACCCGAAGGTCCGCGCAAACGCCGAAGCCACACTCATTAAGGGCGCCGGGCGTTCGTTGCCTCTGCTGAGACGATTCCTCACCACTGACAATGAAGACCTGCATCAGCAAACTTTTGAAATTATCCGGCAAATCGGTCCGCGGGCCATTCCGCTGCTGCTCGAACTGCTCCGTCATAAGGAGGTCACCTTCCGGCAGTTTGCCGCTGATGCCTTCATTGACCTCGCGCCCGAAACAGAATCGATTCAGCCGGCGTTGAGACGCGCTTTAAGAGATGAGGATTCGAACGTCGCGGGCGATGCCGCACGTGCCCTCGGCGCTTTGGGCAAAAGGGCCACTCCTTCGGTAGGTGCTCTGGTTACGGCTCTATCGCACGAGGAACCACACGTCCGTATTTATGCGGCTGAAGCTTTGGCGTCCATCGGTCCGAATGCGAGCACGGCGACTAAAGATCTTGCCAAAGCCTTGAGCGATCCGATTCCGGGTGTCCGATGGGCGGCGGGTGAGGCCCTTGCAGGCATCGGTCCGGCTGCGCATCCAGCGGTGCCTCAGTTGATCAAAGCTCTCAACGACGAGTTCCTTTATGTTCGGATCTGCGCAGCCGAGGCGCTTGGAAGCATCGGACCGAAGGCACAGACAGCACGGGAGGCGTTGAGAGCGTCTGCAAACGATCCCGCACTGCGTACCCAGGCTGAGTGGGCGTTGAATCGCATCGCAGGCATCGAATCTTCAAATCCTCTTGTCTCACCGGATGTGCCGGCGCTGTCCGTCCTGGTCCAACCGCAGACGACTGTAACTCAAACAGGCAATCCTCCCACCGACTGGGATACGACTACAGGGCGGAACATCGTGTGGAGTGTCGAGTTGGGAAATGAAGTGTATGGCAGTCCCGTGGTTGACGGAGGCGTGGTCTATGTCGGTAGTGACAATACGCAGCAAATGAACCCCGCCTTTAAAGAAGACGCGGGCGTGCTCATGGCCTTTCGGGCGACGGATG
>DATIBX010000003.1:0-8093 GCA_035457105.1 Pyrinomonadaceae bacterium | reverse complement strand
GAGGCAGGAGCTGGCGGTCACTAAGTGCTGCCCCTCCGACAGCTGCTGTTCCTAATCTGAACCCTCTCTGCTGCCTCGGAGATGTCTGTGTCTCGGTGGTGATGGTTTTCTTAGGACTTTGCTCACCACAGAGGCCCAGAGATCTCAGAGGCAGCACAGAGAAGGTTCAGATTGGGACACGACCCTACGACGGTCAAGCTTGACAGTCCAGCCTGAGGGCGCGTAGGGTTTTGAGCCCGAACCTCAGAACGGAGGCGAATCTGTTCTGGTGAATGGCGCGGTCTTCAAAACCGTTAGTGAGACCGCGAGAGCGGGCTCAGGTAGGTTCGATTCCTACACGCCTCCGCCAGGCCGGAATTAAAGGCAGGGCTCGGAACAGTTCTTTTAAAGTTGAAAGTGCAAGATAGAAGCTCACAAAAGGAAATCCTCACATGATTAGAGATTGGGTCGAGCTCAATATGACGCCCGGCATCGGACCTCGCGCCGCTGCCAAACTACTCGAACGCTTCGGAGACGCTGAAGCTGTTTACGCAGCCACTCGAACAGAACTGGAGCAGATGCGTCTCGTCCCGGAGGCAATCGACACCATCATCGCGAGAAGTCTGCAGGGCCAGGCCACGATGGAAATTGCCAACGTAAAGGCCCTCGGTGGAGACATCCTTTTACTCGACGACGGAGTTTATCCCGCATCCTTGCGTGAGATTTATGACCCACCTATTGTCCTATATGTAAAGGGAGTGTGGTCGAAGTGTCTGGACCAGCCTTGTATCGGAGTGGTGGGATCGCGTAGGTGTTCAACCTATGGTCAGAACGCAGCTCTGATGCTCGCTCGTGATCTGGCCCAACGAGGTGTGACTATTGTGTCCGGCTTTGCTCGCGGTATTGATGCTGCGGCTCACAAGGGAGCGCTCGAAGCTGGTGGCCGTACGATGGCGGTGTTGGGAACCGGAATTGATCAGGTTTACCCTCGGGATCACCGCAAACTAGCTTCGGAAATTTTGGACAGCGGTGGGGCTCTCGTGACGCAATTTCCACTTGGCACTCCTCCGGTGTCAGAAAACTTTCCTTACCGAAACCGCATCATTAGCGGACTCAGTCTCGGAGTGCTGGTGGTCGAAGCGGCCGAGAATTCTGGATCTTTGATAACTGCGAGACTGGCAATGGAACAAAATCGTGAGGTATTTGCAGTTCCCGGAAACATAACTTCAAGAAATTCGTTTGGCACAAACTATTTAATTAAGGGCGCGGGAGCCAAATTAGTGCAGCAGTGGCAGGATGTTGCCACCGAATTGCCGCCACAGATTGCAGCCAGTTTGCTGCCGCCACCATTTAGTGACAGGAACCGCGAGTCTTTTGTTGACAAATTATCATTCGTTCCCGAAGGGCTTTCTACTACTGAGACGTCGGTGTTTAAGTTATTGAGTCATGACAGTCCGGTACACATAGATTCCCTGGCGAACAACAGCCGGTTGCGAATGCCGGACTTGACGGCTGCGTTATTGTCGTTGGAAATGAGAGAGTTGATCAAAGCGTTACCAGGAAAGTGCTTCGTCAGAAAGTTGTAGGTCACATCAAATGCAAGATGGACCAGGTAAAAGGCACAGAGCTGGTACGGAGTTAAAAGAGAACTAATGGCAAAGAATTTAGTCATCGTGGAGTCGCCTGCAAAGGCGAAAACCATAAATAAGTATTTAGGAAAAGACTATCTGGTTAAGGCCTCGATAGGCCATATCAAAGATCTGCCTTCGAAGGGCTTGGGAGTTGATGTCGAGCATGATTTCAAGCCCACGTATGAACTGATTCCAGATTCAAAGAAGCGGAACAACAAGCGGATTGTCGCAGAGCTCAAGAAGGCTGCTAAAGAGGCTGATGCGGTCTACCTCGCTGCTGACCCCGACCGCGAAGGTGAAGCAATCTGCCAGCACCTTGCCGAAGAGATAGTCCCCAAGAAGCCCAAGAAGCCCGCCTATCGTGTGATGTTCAATGAGATCACCAAACGCGCCGTTAACGAAGCATTTGAGCGGCCGCGACAGATTGATGAGAACCTCGTTGATGCTCAACAAGCACGTCGCGTTTTGGACCGGCTGGTGGGTTACAAAGTTTCTCCCTTGTTGTGTCGCACCATCGGTGGCCGGCTTAGCGCAGGTCGCGTGCAGTCAGTAGCCCTGCGTATGGTCGTAGAGCGCGAACGAGAGATCGAGCAGTTTATAAAGACTGAATATTGGACCATCGCCGCCAACCTGGGAGCGAAGCTTCCCCCTGCGTTCGACGCAAGACTCTTCAAAATTGAAGAGCAGACAGTCAAGACCAGCGGCTTTGATCAGGACGTTAAGAAAAACGAAGTTCTCATCAAGAATGAAGAGACAGCGGAAACGATTGTTGCTGAGGCCAAAACTCAGAGCTTTGTGGTTTCTGACGTCACCACGAAAGAGCGAAAACGAAATCCCGTTCCTCCGTTCATTACTTCAAAACTGCAACAAGAAGCTTCGCGAAAGTTGGGTTTCGCGGTCAAGAAGACGATGATGTTGGCTCAGAAGCTCTACGAGGGCATTGAGTTAGGGTCTGAAGGTTCCGTCGGTCTAATCACCTACATGCGCACCGACTCGACTCGTGTCTCGGAAGCAGCGCTGGCAGAAGGTCGTGAGTTTATTGGCAAGCAATACGGCGACCGATACCTGCCCGAGAAAGCTGTGCACTATCGTTCGAAGAAAGATGCTCAGGATGCTCACGAGGCCATTCGTCCAACTGAAGTGGTCCGAACACCCGAATCGTTGGCTCAGTATCTGAATCCCGAGGAACTAAAACTCTATCGTCTGATCTGGCAGCGCTTTGTTGCGTCGCAAATGACGGCTGCTATTTTCGACCAAACTACGATCGATATTCAGGCTGGCCGTTTTGTGTTCCGTGCGACCGGTTCAGTACAGAAGTTTGACGGTTTCCTGAAGCTGTATCAGGAAGGACGTGACGAAAAGCCAGAAGATGACGATGAAGCAGAACGGAGTTTGCCCCTCGTTGAAAAAGGCGAAACACTGGTTCTCAACAAAATCACGCCAGAGCAACATTTCACAGAACCACCTCCTCGTTATACGGAAGCGACGTTAGTGAAGGCTCTTGAAGAAAAGGGAATCGGGCGGCCTTCGACATATGCGGCGATCATGTCAACTATTCAGGAGCGTGAATACGTTGAGAAGCTGCAGGGACGGTTCCATCCAACTGGTCTTGGGAAAACAGTCAACGATTTACTGATCGATGGCGGTTTTGACGAACTCTTCAACGAGAGTTACACAGCCCGCATGGAAGAAGAGTTGGACGAGATCGAGGAAGGAAAGATTGAATGGACCACGGCCTTGCGCGACTTTTATAAGAAGTTCGAAGGCGATCTCGATAAGTTCAAAGTCTATGTAAAGGACATCAAAGAGAAGAACGTTCCGACAGATGAAGTTTGTTTGAAGTGCAGTACGCCTGGGATGGTCCAGAAGTGGGGAAGATTTGGTCCTTACTTGAAGTGTTTGAATTGCGATGCTACCCGTGACGCGGGACCACCAGCAACTGATAATGGCTCAGGCAACGGAGCTGAAGCCGTTTCACAAACGGGTGAAGAGACTGAACCGGAGACGTGCGAATTGTGTGGCAAGCCCATGCAGATGAAGCGCGGCCGTTTTGGTCCATTCCTGGGTTGTACGGGTTACCCCGAATGCCGGAATATCAGAAAGATTGGAAAGACCGGAGTAGCTGCTCCTCCCCCTGTTCCTTTAGATGAGAAATGTCCCGTTGACGGCGCGCAGTTGGTCAAGCGCTTCGGCCGCTTTGGCGAATTTATTTCGTGTTCTAACTACCCGAAATGCAAATACATCAAACAGGAAACCGTGGGTGTATCTTGTCCCCGTCCGGGTTGCAAAGGTGAGATTGTCGTTAAGAAGTCAAAACGAGGTAAAGCCTTTTACGGCTGTTCGGAATATCCAAACTGCAACATCGTTTATTGGGATAAACCCGTAAACGAAACCTGTCCTCAATGCAACGCACCATTCCTGCTCGAAAAGACCACCAAGAAACAGGGAACGTTCCGCTATTGCGCGAATGAAGAATGTGGTTACAAGTCAGACACCTCGGCCGAACCGATCGTGAAATCCGAGCCTTCAAGTTCGGGGAGATCGTTAAGGACCTGAGCATTTGATAATTATTATTTGAGATTTAAGAATTACTAAGTGGGCATCCTTGCGACTCGTGGAGTGGTTTCATCTTTTAGCAATTCTCAGTTCTGAATTATCCAATATCAAATATTCCAATCTCCAAATGGACGACCCTGCACTTGCAACCGCGCTCCAGCGAGTGCAGTATTAAGAGTCCTATCCATTCGTTGTCGCCGCATATAACACTATGCGACGCAAAATCTATAATTCGAGGAGAATTACTATGTTCATACGGCGTTGCTCGGCTGTTTTTCTGCTTCTAATTTTCACAGCCTCGCCCGTTGCGCTTTTATCTCAGACAACTGCTCAACCGCCCGCGGGTCAAGCAGCTCAGCAAGCAATCAAAAATGCAGATGATCCAATCGAGCGAATTAAAGATGAAGGAATGAATCGTTCGCAGGTCATGCAGACGCTCAGTTATCTTACAGATGTTATTGGTCCACGTTTGACTGCTTCGCCAAATATGAAGCGAGCAAATGAATGGACCCGGGATCAGTTAACAAAATGGGGACTTCAGAATGCGCATCTCGAAGCCTGGGGCCCATTTGGAAGAGGATGGTCGTTGACAAAGTTCTCTGCTCAGGTTGTTTCACCACAGGCGATTCCGTTAATTGCCTATCCGAAAGCCTGGTCACCGGGGACAGATGGGCCACTAACTGCAGAAGTCGTTTACGTCGATGCCCGGACCGACGCTGATTTGGAGAAGTACAAAGGCAAGCTTAATGGAAAGATAGTGCTCACTACTGTTGCTCGAGACGTGCCGGCACACTTCGATGCTTTAGGCTCCCGACTGGGCGACAAAGAGTTACTGGCACTGGCTGACGCTCCCGAGCCACGCCCCGGTGGCGGACGGGGAAACTTCGGTGGTCCAAATGCATCGGCCCAACGCGCGCTCTTTCAATTTGTGGGAGCGAAGTTGCGATTCTTTCAGCAGGAAGGCGCCGCAATGTTGATTGATCCCAGTCGAGGTGATGGTGGAACACTCTTTGTTCAATCAGCTTCGGTTCCGCAACCAGTGGGAGATGCGAATTCAACCACTCCCGGTCGCGGGATTCCGGCGTATGACAAACGGGCTCCGAAGGTGACACCGCAAATGGTGCTGTCAGTTGAGCAATACAACAGAATTGTGAGAATGCTCCAGGCCGGCGAATCAGTAAAAATGACTGTCGACCTGGGAGTAGCGTGGCAAGATGCTGATCCGATGGGCTACAACACGATCGCCGAGATACCAGGAACCGATCTCAAGGATGAGATCGTGATGCTTGGTGGTCACATGGACTCATGGCATTCAGGAACAGGGGCAACCGATAACGGCGCTGGTGTGTCAGTAGCGCTGGAGGCCGTGAGAATCATTCAGGCACTGGGGCTCAAGCCTCGACGGACGATCAGAGTGGCGCTTTGGAGCGGAGAAGAACAAGGCCTACTCGGCTCTCGCGCCTACGTCGCAGAACATTTTGGCAGTATGCAGAATCCGGCGACATCCGGTATGCCCGGAGGTAACAATATGGGTGGTGGCGCCGGTGTGGGCACAGATAATGCTCCTGTGCTAATGCGAAAGCCCGAGTACGAACGCCTTAGCGGTTACTTCAACCTCGATAACGGTACGGGAAAGATTCGTGGTGTCTATCTTCAAGGAAATGAGTCAGTGCGACCATTGTTCCGACAGTGGTTAGTACCGTTTAAAGACATGGGCGCGAACACTCTATCAATCTCGAACACCGGTGGCACCGATCACTTGTCTTTCGATGGAATTGGATTGCCGGGATTCCAGTTTATTCAAGATGAGATTGAGTATGACACTCGTACTCACCACTCAAATCAGGATGTGTTTGATCGGATTCAGGCAGACGACATGAAACAGGCTGCGACGATTATGGCTGCCTTTGTTTACAACACGGCAATGAGAGACGAGAAGCTGCCGCGTAAAGCCTTGAAATAGGGGCTGGAGGCGGGCGGGGCAGAAGGTTTAGGCAAGACTAAATCATTGGAGAATTATGATTTGATACTTGGGAATTTCTATTTCTCATCGCAGACGCCCGGTTTAAATGAATTTGTTCGCAATCGTTTGAAATAGAAACACTCAAATATCAAATCACAATTCTCCAATGATTCTTTCTGCACCAACCCCCGGGGCTGACCTTTACTTTCCTCCGCCGGACATCACGTATTCGGTAACGTAGCGGCGTAGCTTGTCGATATTGGTCCGGCGGTATTCTGCAAAATCCTGAACTATTCCTCGATCAGGCAGCGCCAGAAGGATGAATGCTTCCAACAACCCTTCCCGATCAAGTTTGGCTATTGTCACCAGTGAGGGATCCGGAGCTCCCGCTTTCTTTTCGTCCGGCTGTTCAATTACTTTGATTGCCGCACGCATCGCAGCAGCTTCCTCTTTCAGACTGTGACGATATGTTTTTTCGTTTGGATACTCTTTTGCAAATTTAGTCGCCCAACTCGCGCGTATCAGACCATACATCATCCAGGCACCGCCTGCGCCACCCTTATCGTCACCGAAGATCTTTGGGTCGAGGTTAATCGTAGTGTTGCCATTTTCCTTGGCAGTGATACTGGTTGGAATCTCTACAGCCGGGTGTGCCAGGCTGACATTGACTCGTTGAGCCCATGATCCAAGCCCACCCTGCACGGCGCTTCGGTTGTAGGGCTCAGCAATGTAAGCCTCGACGAACTTATCACCGGCCTCCGTTACTCGCCCTTGTTTCATTAACGAGTCGCCCCAGTATCGATAGGCGATTTCACGATCAGGATTAATGGCGACAGCGCGTGCAAACCACTCACCGGCTTTTCGCTGCTCGGCAGTCACAAAATAGACATCACCCAGGAAGACCGCAGCCTCATAGAGTTTCGGATCAAACAGCAAGGCTCGCTGATACATTTCGATCGCTTTGGGATAGTCTTGCTTCGAGAAGGCCGCTTCTCCTTCGCGCATTGCGTCGTCGACTTCCTTGCGATTTGAAAAGGTTGGATCTTCTCCTCCATCTTCAGGAATCATCTCGAGAAACGACTTCAGGAGAGTATCGTTTGCCCCTAACTTCTCGGCGGAAATCAGCAACTCTCTGCCACGCTTCCGGGCGGCTTTTCGCGCCGGTGCATTGGGTAAGGAATAAGTTTGAGTGATCAGCAGCACGCCCAGAGTTTCGATGATTACCGGATCGCGAGGATACGACACTGCAAGTTTTTCAAACTCGGGTAACGCCTCGGCGTGTTTCCCATCCTTATACATTTGAAAAGCTCGTCGACGGTCAGGATCCTCTTGTTGTGCTTTTAAGATCGGACCTGTAATCAAGAGCAAGACCATTAAAGACAGGAATAGGATGATCCTCAATGGTGAGTTGTTAGAACTTGCGTCGCACATCAATTGTGTCCCTTAACCTGGTGAGCAGCGTTGTGAAACAATGTTCGAAGTCTATTTGTGTTACTTGACACAAGTCAACTTTTAATTCGAGACAGATGGTACAGAGCCACTCACGAATGTCCGACATGCTTTAGAGCGTCTTGCAAATCCCTCTCATTCACCCCGAGCTTCAACTCGGGGTACGTGAGTGAATCAGTTTGCGGAACCGTTTTAACGGTTTCAGGCGGCGCACAGTTTATTCATCTCCACCGCCTATCGATTCGAACTCCAAAGCTTAGTTATTAACACCGGAGCACGACGATTCCGCCGCGCTAAATTTCTGTCGATCTGTTGCTTGCGCCTAATAAACCGTTGAAACGGTTCTTCGACTTGCAGTCGCTGTGACCCGAGCTGAAGCTCGGGTGAATGAGAGGGATTTTGCAAGAGGCACTAAAGCTTATCGGACATTTTCCGGTTGCTCTTGACGCGTTTATAGATTAGGTGCAAGAGTAGTGCGCACCGGAGATTTCCCATGAGAGTAACCCCAAATTTAC
>DATIBX010000002.1:0-5691 GCA_035457105.1 Pyrinomonadaceae bacterium | reverse complement strand
TCACGCCAGCTCGTCTCGCTGCTTCCTCTTCAAGATCAATATTCTGCAGACGTAAGGTTACATCAGCGTTCATGTCGAGACTGCCGCGTTCGTTAGCCTGTAACTTAACTGATCCGGCTGCAGCAATCATCGCCGCATTATCAGTAGAGAGGTGTGGTGACGGGAAATAAACCGGTAAGCCCAGGGTTGAGGCCATTTCTCGGCATACTTCTCGTAACTTCCCATTACAAGCGACTCCCCCAGCAACGATGAGCGTCTTTGGGTAATATTCTTCAGCTATTCGCTCCATCGTTCGCACCAACGATTGGACGACAACGTGTTGGAAACTGGCAGCCAAATCCTTGATAGCCGACGAGGGTTCTTCGTTGTTGTTAACTGGTTGGAGACCCGACTCACGCACGTATTTGGTGACGGCCGTCTTCAATCCGCTAAAACTGAAATCGGGAAGTCCATCGCCCATTCGTGGTATCGCAAATGGGACAGCCTTTGGATTGCCTTCGCGGGATAGTCGTTCGATGATAGGACCACCCGGATAACCCAGTCCCAATAGCTTTGCCACCTTATCAAATGCTTCGCCGGCGGCATCGTCCCGCGTCCTTGCGACAACCTTATACTTTCCAGGCTCTGGAATATAAAAGATGTTGGTGTGTCCTCCTGAGACTATCAACGCTTCAGCTGGATATTCGATTGGTGGGTTCTCGAAGGCGACCGAATAAATATGGCCCTCAATGTGGTTCACGCCAACAAATGGTTTTTTGAGCGCGTAGGCCATCGCTTTTGCATATGAGACACCTACGAGTAATGAGCCCACCAGACCGGGACCCACGGTAACGGCAATTCCGTCGACATCAGCCGGTTTCATTTCGGCTCGCTCAAATGCTTCGTTTACGACGGGTACGATTTTGTCTAGATGTTCTCTTGAGGCTAGTTCCGGGACCACTCCGCCGAAGCGTTTATGCGTAGCAATCTGAGAAGAAATTACAGATGAGACGATCTCCCGTCCGTCTCGAACGATCGCTGCTGCCGTCTCATCGCAGGACGTTTCAATCCCAAGTACGACCATTTCCTTTTGCATGAGTAGGATATTAACAATACGAGCTAGCCATTGTCGCCGTCCCAAGCATTTGTCTCTGCGTAGCTCTGCGGGTCTCCGCGTTGGTCTGCGGTTAACGGCCAGGATCAATAAGAGTTCAACGCGGAGTTACGCGGAGACTAACTAGGTTGCTTGTTCTGTGAAAAAGCTCAGGGATGAGTCGCCTTGTTTAAGTACTCGCGTTTTTTTTAACTTGCCGACTACGTCCGGCAACTCCAGTTTGTGATGGTGTTCGACAATAACGATCGCATCGTTGCCGAGTAATTCTGGTTGGTGTATTGCGATGAGTTCAAGCAGAGGAATTGGATTGTCCTTATAAGGAGGGTCGTAAAACACAATGTCCCAGGTCGCCATTTTCCACGAAACGGCCTGTTTGAGAAAATCCGCGGCATCTGAATTGTAAATCTCGGCTTGCTCATCTGGAATCCGGCACAACGCGATGTTTGCTTCGATTAACTCACAACTCTTTCGCGATCGGTCCACAAAAGTGGAATGGGCGGCACCTCTCGACAATGCTTCTATCCCTATCGCTCCCGTTCCGGCACACAGGTCAAGAAAACGAGTGCCTGCAACTCGAGGAGCGATCACATTAAAAAGAGTTTCTCTGAGACGATCTGAAGTCGGGCGCACTTGCATCGAGGGTGGACTCTTGAGGGTGCGACCTTTGAAGGCTCCGGCAATGACGCGCATAGGTTAACCCACTGCTGCGAGTCCAAACCTGGATCCGCCACTGACGTACTCGATCATCTTAAGAGTTGTTGGGGAGTTTTCCTTGTTGAGATACACCTCAGCTTCGCGCCGAGCTTTTTCGAGAAGTTGTTGATCTCGCACCAGGTTTCCGATGCGTAGTTCCGGCACGCCAGACTGTCTTGTTCCTAAAAGTTCACCTGGACCACGAAGCTCGAGATCCTTCTCTGCGATCACGAAGCCGTTACTACTCTTTTCCATAATACCCAGTCTTTCCTGGGCTATCGCCGTCTGTTTATCACTGGTGAGTAGAACGCAGAAACTTTGTTCCGCGCCGCGCCCGACTCTACCCCGTAGTTGGTGGAGTTGCGATAATCCAAACCGCTCGGCGTGTTCAATAATCATCACCGAAGCGTTTGGAACGTCGACGCCTACTTCGATGACTGTTGTCGAGACGAGTATCTGAATCTGCCCGGCGATAAACTTTTTCATGACGGCCTCTTTGTCAGCCGGCTTCATCCTTCCGTGCAAGAGCCCAACTGAGAACTTTGGAAACACCGTGTCGCGCAGATACTCGAAGCGACGCGTAGCATCCTTCAGGTCCATCTTCTCTGATTCTTCGACCAGGGGATAGACCACGTAGACTTGTCTTCCGGCCCTGACTTCTCGAGAGATCAATCGTTTTACTTCCTGCCGCTGATCCTCACCGAAGACTTTTGTCTGGACCGGGGTGCGTCCGGGAGGCAACTCGTCAATTACTGAAACGTCCAAGTCTCCATAAACAGTCATTGCTAATGAGCGGGGAATTGGAGTCGCCGTCATGACCAGCACGTCAGGATTTAGACCACGGCCTCGTAAGTCGGCACGCTGCAAGACTCCAAAGCGATGTTGTTCATCGATCACTACTAAACCAAGCTTTTTAAACGAGGTGGCATCCTGAATCAAAGCTTGAGTGCCGATGATTGCGTTAATTTCACCGGCCGATAATGCTTGTTGGAGTCGTCGTTTTTCAGCCGCTCGGAGCGAGCCAGTTAACAACTCGACGCGATAAGGTGTTTTGGCAAGCAGTCGCTTCACGTTTCGCGCATGTTGCTCAGCCAGTATTTCGGTGGGAGCCATCAGGGCCGTTTGCAAACCATTTTGCATCGCCGCGACCATTGCAATCAAAGCAACTATTGTTTTTCCGCTTCCCACATCGCCCTGCAGCAGTCGATTCATTGGGGCGAGCGATTTCATGTCGTTGAAGATCTGGGCGGTAACCTTTTTTTGAGCGCCGGTAAGTTTGAAAGGCAAAAGGGCAGAGATGGCATCCTTCACTTCTTTATCAATCTTAACGGTTTGCGGTTTTGCTTCCTTGATTCGCTTACCTCGCTGTAGACCGATGGCGAAAGTCAGCCAGAAGAAATCTTCGAAAATCATTCTGAGGTGAGCTGCGCTACGGACGATTTCATAGTCATGCATGGAAGCTGACTTTGGAGGAAAGTGAATTTCGGATAACGCCGTCTTGCGATCCAACAGTTTCAGCCTTTGCCGCAGCTCTTTGGGAAGAGTTTCCTGAATAGTAACCGGATCTAAACTTTCGAGAATGGCATGAATGATCTCGCGCAGCCGTTTTGAATTGAAATTACCAAGCTTACGATACACCGGGACGCGACGGCCTACATGAATTGCGGCGAGCGTTGGATCAGGCTCGTTCTCTTCTGCCGCTTCTGGATCTAACTCTCCAGTTTCATCCTGGTCCAGATTCGGACCTTTCAGAATTTCGAGCTCGTCGGCCGGTTTTTGCAGTCTGAGTGAGAAGGTGCCGCGCCGTTTGTCCCAGTCCCAACGGCCAAAGGTTATAAACCGAGTTCCACGGGTAAGTTTGTCGGTGTAGTACTTGACGATTTCGTAGCAATGCCGGCCGGAGACAAACCACCACACAACCACTGGCCGCCCTGTTCTACCGACATCCAGGGCGCTCACCTCGAAGATGAAAAGCCGCGATTTCCCAGCGGTGCGACGGTTTCGCACCTGGTAGCCGCCGGATAGGTTGACGGTTAGCTCCAGTGAAGCTTCTGCTCCGTCCTGCAGATCTCTAATAGTTGCCAGATGCGATCGATCTTCATAACGGAAGGGTAAATAGCTGAGCAGATCTTCAACCGTAGCGTCAGAATAGCTAGCCTTGTTAGCATAATGAGCTATAGCTGCGGCGAGTTTACGGGACAGGATTTGTCCTAACCGCGCAATCTTAAAGCTGTGAAGATCCTCAATCCGGGTGTTGAGGGAGATGGCGCCAGGCATCGGTTGGATCATAGCATAGTTCAGATTAAGGAAAGCGGTATGGATAAGTGGGAGAGCTTAGTCGATCGATTAATTCGCGAGTCGATGGAGCGAGGTGAGTTTGATAGTCTTTCGGGCACCGGAGAGCCGATCGACCTTACTGAGAATCCGTTTGAGGACCCGGACCTCAGAACAGCAAATCGTTTACTTCGCAACGCCGGTTTTGCTCCAGCCTGGATTGAAGAAAGAAAAGATATCGAAGCCACGCTCCAACAGTCTGAAGCCGTTTTGCGCCGCGCAAGAACGCTTTACCGTGCGGACAGTGCACAATGGCAGCGAGCTGTGACAGAATTTCGTGAAGTTGCGGCGGAACTAAATCGACGAATCAGGCTGTACAATCTTAAGACTCCCGTGGTGACATTGCAGCGCAAAGCAATAGCTGTTGACGACATCGTCCACTCGTTGGAGCAAGCTGAAGACAAAGGAGTTGAGTAAATACTAATGAGCGAGGATGGGTTATCAGAAAAAACGCGTGACGAACTCAAGAAACTGAGACAAGGTATGTTGAGATTGCATAAGTTATTGTTGGATACCGAACGAATCGGTTTCGAAAGAGCGCGGGGCAAGATTAGTAATAGTTACGAATTTCTTCAATTGGCATTAAAAGATCCCTGGTTCGATTGGCTACATCGTTTGTCGGAGTTGATTGTCGAGGTTGACGAAACGCTTGATACGTTAAATTCCGATAAAGCCCCCACTGAAGACGACGGAAAGGCGTTGATTGATCGGATTAAACAACTTCTATCTCCGTCAGAGTCCGGTTCAGAATTTCAAAAGAACTATTTTCTTTCACTGCAACAGTCACCGGACGTGGTCTTATTGCATTCAGAGTTAATGAAGTTGCTTTCCGAGCATAAATAGCTTTTGGAGTCGGTGGCCCGGCACCGCTTTGTCAACCCGTCAACTCACTTGTAACGTCACTAGAGTGCATCAGCGTCTTATCATTACGTGGTATATTTTAACCACAACTTTTAAAGAGGAGCTTTGAAACATGCCTTATCCCGAAATAATGATTCGTCCAATGAGAGAAGAATTGACCCGACTAGGAGCAGAGGAACTAAAAACACCAGAAGCTGTTGATGAAGCTGTGACTTC
This sequence comes from Pyrinomonadaceae bacterium, assembly GCA_035457105.1. Classification (GTDB taxonomy): domain Bacteria; phylum Acidobacteriota; class Blastocatellia; order Pyrinomonadales; family Pyrinomonadaceae; genus PSRF01. Next base: position 494 of record DATIBX010000002.1, on the reverse strand, counting down.
AAATGAAGGTACCTTGATGGTGATCGTAAATTCAATTTGTGGATGTGCGGCTGGAAAAGCCAGGCCCGGCGTGGCGATGGCGCTACAACACAACGTAAAACCAGATAAAGTTGCCACTGTCTTTGCAGGCGCCGATATTGAGGCCACCGAACGAGCTCGCAGCTATTTCAAGGGATATCGGCCATCTTCTCCATCGATAGCAATTCTGAAGGGCGGCGAACTGGTCTACATGCTTGAGCGATTTCAGATTGAAGGGCGCGATGCCACCCAGATCGCCCAGGAACTGACGTCAGCCTTTGATCAATACTGCACTAATTGAAGAAGTAATTTACGAAGTGAGGTCGAGCGGTTTGATCGAGATTGTTCGTGACTGATCGCCATCGCCAGCGATCGAGATTTGCCAGACATTGTTAGGAAGAGGATAACGACCCATCCGCTCGGCCCACTCGATCACAATCACGCTGGTTTCATCGGCCAGTAAATCATCGAGGTCC
>DATIBX010000001.1:0-11368 GCA_035457105.1 Pyrinomonadaceae bacterium | reverse complement strand
CTCCACAGGAAGAAAGTTCGCGGCAGAATGTTTACTCAGAGGCACCGACTCGACGCTACGATGGTCAGCCTCTCGAGACGCCCTACCCTTCCGTTTTCGTGCCACCTACTTATGCTCCGCCGGTTCGACAGCAATTCAGTGGCAGTCCTTATCAACCGCCAATGCAAAGTAATTCGCCATTACATTCAGTTGCTGGTTTTGGGATATCGGAGCGCTGGGCGACGACGTTGGCTTATGCGCCCTGGTATATAGGTCTTGTGGTCTCGTTGTTGGAGTTGTTTCTGGTTCCCCGGAAAGAAGTGAAGGTCCGTTTTCACGCTTCCCAAGCAATCGCGATCCATATCGCCATCCTGATTGGCCAGACGATCTTTGCCGCAATTCATGCGGTTACCGGCAGTTCCTTAGGCGGTACCCTTTTTGGTGTCCTCTCGTTCGTTTTCCTGCTAATTTCAATGCTCAAGGTGTGGCGCGGTGACTCGAACCGAGTCGAGCCCGTCGCTGAGGCTGCTCAGTGGTTTAATCAGCATATCGAGCCTCGAAAGCAGAGCTGAATCCCGACTTGGCATTTTCGTTGCATCAGTGTTCGTGGGAAGAGGAATTAGTCCCTAAAACCTGTCCGCGCGACGCAAAACAGTTCTGATAAACTAAAATGTGTTGCGATTTGGTGCAATCTCGCGCCAAAAGGGTTACCGGACGGCTGGCAAACTCGTTCCCTGGAACATCATCAAAACAGGACTCGGAAAGAATCCGGTTATTGCTGGAGGACACGATGATCAGACAAAGCAGGTTTATTGCATGGCTAGCATTGGTGGCAATTTTTTCGACGCCGCTCTCAGCTGTCGCACAAACCCAAATCAAATATCACAGTAATAAGTATAGTCCACAGGATGACATAAAGCTGGGCCGTCAAGCTGCTCAGGAAGCTGAACAGCAGTTTCCGTTGTTGAATGACGAGACAGTTCGCGGTTATGTCGCTCGCGTTGGCGACCGTCTGGTTCGTGCTATACCCAGTCAATTTCAACATCCCGAATTCCGATACTACTTTAAGGTTGTCAATGCGAGTGACATAAATGCCTTCGCTTTGCCGGGTGGTCCAATGTATGTGAATCGCGGAATGATTCAGGCAGCGCGAAACGAAGGTGAGATGGCCGGAGTGATGGCCCACGAAATTAGTCACGTCGCACTTCGTCATGGGACTGCCCAGGCAACAAAGGGACAGAAATACAGCATCCTGGGCGGAATTGCGGGCATTGCCGGAACGGTCCTGGGTGGACCAGGGCTGGGGCAGTTGGCCCAGGCTCCGTTTGCAGTTTATCTGCTTAAGTTCAGCCGCGAGTATGAAACGGAGGCAGATGTGCTGGGAGCGCAGATTATGGCAAATGCTGGTTATGATCCGCGTGACCTGGCCAACATGTTTCGCACGATCGAGCAGCAGGGTGGCGGTGGTGGTGGCTTTTTAAGTGACCACCCGAGCCCGAACGATCGTTACGCTCGAATTAATCGCGAAGCAGACATGCTGCGAGTGAACAACGCAGGGAATTTTTCACGAGACTTCGCCTCGATCCAGGAGCGCTTGCGTGGATATCCCCGCGCGCAATCAATGGCTGAGATTGCCCGGAGCGGACAGCGTTACCCGAGCGGCCAAACACAGCAAACTTCTGGAAACTACCCTGACAATGTGCCCTCGGGGCGAGTTGATTACCCGTCGAGTCGCTATCAGAGCTATTCAATATTCAATGGTGGTGTACAAGTTGGCGTTCCTAATAACTGGCGACAGATAGGCGATGGGAGTTCAGTGTGGTTTGTGCCGGAAGGTGGGTACGGTCAATATAATGGCCAGCCGGTATTCACTCATGGCGTTAACTTTGGTGTTGCCCAAGCCAGCAATGGGAATCTCCAGCGTGCTACGGATGAATTTATCCAAAGTCTGGCGCAAGGGAATTCTGGTTTGCGGATGAGCAGCAATTACCAGCGCACGACTCTATCAGGCAGGACTGCTCTGGCTACGACGCTGAGAAATGTGAACGAAGCTACTGGTCGGGCTGAAAGTGTTCGGCTCGTAACAACTCAATTGCGGAATGGACAGTTGTTCTATGCGATTGCCGTTTCGCCGCAAGGTGAGCGCAATTTTGATGGCGCTTTCCAGAATGTGTTCAGTTCAGTGCGGATCAACGATTAGTGGCCAAGTCAATACCAAGCGTTAGAGAGTGAGGGGAAACTCAAACCTCTCATTCTCCCCAAGCCTTAGCTTGGGGTCACGGTCACAAAAATTATAGGGACCCTCTCAACCGTTTCAACGGTTTACCGGCGCCTTTTGAAAGCCTTGGTGATTAGTGCAACCGTTAAAACGGTTGCCGAATACAATCCAGGGCGCCGACCCCAAGCTAAAGCATGGGGAGAATGAGAGGGTTGATCGTTAGACATACGCTGACCGAGAGGCGGTACAGATTTTCCCTCGCAACCTCACGAAAGGTACATCGCATCAGGTTACTTCTTCTTTGCTTCCTGCCAGAGAGACTCCAACTCGTCAATCGAAGTTCCATTAAATGGCTGACCACGCTGGTGAAGAGTCTGCTCGATGTAGCCAAAACGTTTGCGAAACTTTCTGTTAGTTAGCTTCAGCGCTGCCTCGGGTTCGACATCCATGTGTCGCGCGATGTTTGTTGCAGCGAAAAGCAAATCACCAATCTCTTCTCTTACGCGATCGTAATTTGCCTCGTCACGTGTATCAACGTGGTCCCTGATAGCCACCCGCAACTCTTCGATCTCTTCCTGTAGCTTTGCGAAGATGTCGTCAACACTCTTCCAGTCGAAACCTACACGAGCCGCTTTGGTTGAGAGTTGATGTGCCTCCATCAGAGCCGGCGCCTTCGACGACACGCCAGCCAACAACGACACATCAGCTTGTTCTGTTTTCCCTGCTGACCGACGCTCTTCAGCCTTCATTGCTTCCCAGTTACGCAGGACAGTTGCTGAATCGTCCGCTTGAACATCGCCGAAGACGTGTGGATGTCGACGGACCATCTTGGTGTGGATCGAACTGGTTACATCGTCGATGGTGAAGTCGCCGCGTTCCTTCGCAATCTGCGAGTAGAAAACTATCTGGAACAAGAGGTCCCCGAGCTCGTCTCGGAGTTCACCCGGATTGCCGGCACGAGCCTCCTCAACGGCGTCGAAAGCTTCGTAAGCCTCTTCAAGCATCATCGGCGCCACACTGGCATAGGTCTGTTCTCGATCCCACGGGCAACCGTTCTCAGAGCGCAATCTCTCCATCAAGGCAACTAAGTCAGTAAAGTTGGCAGTCATGAGTCGTAGTCTAACGGTCGGAGATAAAAGTCCAAAGTCGCGAACAGTTGAAAAAGATCGAAGTTAGCGTTGCTAAATCGCTGAGTTTGCGGCACGGCGAATTCGGATGCTAACATCGATTCAACCAATAAATTTTAGTAGGGATTCGCTGATCCAGGGCTTAGCCCAGAAATACAGCACTTGAACAATGACTGATGAACAACCAACTTTTAAAGTCACCGATCGCCGACTCTTTAATGCCGATGGAAGCCCGCGCGATGTCGAGCCAGAAGCGAAAGCAGAGCCAGTTCCGGCACCTGTTGTCGCAGCTGAACCAGCAAACGTTAGTGCCCCAGCCGTTGAGCCCCAAAAGGCTACGATAGCAGCAGAAGACGCCTTGGGGGATTTTGGCGACGAAGAAATGTCAGAGGAAGAATTAGCGGGAGCCAAAGATCCAGCCAGTTTCTTGAACTTCCTGATGTCGATCGCCTCGAACGCTGCCTCGTCCCTGGGCATGATGGAGCATCCCGTAACGCATGAGCGGAGCGTCGATCTCGAATTAGCTAAACATTGGATTGATGTGTTGGGCATGTTGCAGAAGAAGACCCAGGGAAATCTGAATCCTTCGGAAACAAAAATGTTGGAAGGCTTGTTAGCTGATCTAAGAATGCAATTTGTTTCCCTGGCGAACTCTGGTCAACAAGCACGCGCCTTCTCTGGCAAAGACATTACAGGAGGACGGTAAAAACCTGGTCGGTTGTTTCAGTAGTAACGACTCATCGGCACAAAGCCCAAGATGAAATTAACCTTCCTTGGTACCGGAACCTCGACAGGGGTGCCATCTATCGGCTGCGAATGCGAGACGTGCACCTCAGACGATCCACGTGATAAGCGGCTTAGGGTTTCAATAATCGTCGAACACGCGGGCAAAACGGTCCTGGTTGACACCTCGGCTGATTTTCGACAACAAGCACTCAGATTTGGTCTCAAGAGGCTCGATGCAGTTCTCATCACGCATTGTCACGCCGATCACATTTTTGGTCTCGACGATATTAGACCTTTAAACTTTCGCTTCGGCGCGTTGGGGGTTTATGCAAACGATCGCGCCTGGGTCGATATCAAAAGAATTTTCAAATACATCTTTGAACCCTCACACTTTGGCGGCGGCTTGCCTCAAGTGATCCCCAATGTTGTCTCTCCGTTTGCCGGCTTCTGTCTTGACCCCGACTTCCTGATCACACCTTTAGAAGTGATCCATGGTCGATTGCCAGTTATGGCTTATCGATTCAACGATTTTGCCTACTTAACCGACCTCAGTGAAATACCGGCAACAACCATCCAGGAACTCGAAAATCTCGACGTGTTAGTACTCGATTGTCTGCGGTTTAAGGAGCACCCCACGCATCTCTGGGTCGATAAGGCTTTGGAATACGTGGACCAGATTAAGCCGAAGCGCACGTTTTTTACTCATATCGCCCATGACATAAAACATGGTCGCGATTCAAAACGACTTCCGGCTGGAGTCGAATTCGCCTATGACGGCCTCGAAGTAAGTTGACATTTGTAGACCCGTATGCGCCTTTTTCATGGAACTGACAATGCTGAGATTCTTCGTCCTACAGTCTTAACCTTAGGAGTCTTTGATGGGCTGCATCTGGGCCACCAATTGATCATGCGAACGGTGGTTGAACGCGCCAATGCAGTTGGAGCAGTGCCCACTGTTATTACTTTTGATCCTCATCCGCGCGCAGTCTTACATCCTGAATCCGCTCCACCATTGCTGCAAACTTTTGATCAAAAGATAGAAGCTCTCGATTTGCTCGGGATCAAACAGACAATTGTCATCCGTTTCACCAGGGAGTTTTCAAACCTGAGAGCTGCTGATTTCTTGCGAGACGTCGTCAAGGATAGATTGCATGCGCGCGAGGTTTACCTGGGTAAGGGATTTGCATTTGGACACAATCGGGAAGGGAATATAGAACTGTTACGTCGCCTTGGCGTTGAGCTCGATTTTGTTGCTGGCGAAGTGCCGGAAGTCAGGTTGCGCGGCAGGCGAGTTAGTTCAAGCAAAATTCGAGAATTGCTGGCTCGCGGTCACGTTAACCTCGTGCGGCGTATGTTAGGCCGCCCTTATGGGGTCGAGGGCCGAGTTGAGAAGGGCGCGGAACGTGGCCGCCAGTTGGGTTTTCCCACGGCAAACCTACACCCCCATAACCGCGTCATACCAAAGAATGGCGTGTACGTGACTGGGACATTGATCGATGGTAATTGGCGTCGAAGCGTAACAAACATCGGCTTGAGACCGACTTTTGGAGAAGCTGCGGAACCTTCGGTTGAGACCTACGTACTGAACTGGGAAGGCGATCTCTATGGAGATGTAGTTAGGGTGCGTTTCCTGTACCGGTTGCGAGATGAGCGAAAATTTGGCTCAATTGACCAGTTAAAGGAGCAGATCACACGTGATGTCGCCCGATCAGAGAGTTATTTTGAACGAGCCGGCACGAAACACATGCTGGCAGTAATTTAATATCGATATATAAGTAAATGGCTATCAATCAAGCACTTGTCAGAAGGTCAGACCCAATCCACCTCACGAAAGAGAAAACCACAACTGAACCGCGATCCGGTCCGAAACCAGGCGCGCAGCGACCACCACTAGACGATCAGCTCGTAGAACAACTACTCGCCGGTCGAGGTTTGCGTGGCTGGTTGCGCGCAGCGAGAGTGGCCCGTGTGCTCGGCCTTTTCTCGCTTTATCTCTTTTTAGATACCTATGACATTAGAGCCGATTTCAATCGTCGTGCAATCAAGAGGTTTCGAGAACAGGCTCGCGAACGTGGACTTGCAGCGCGCACTCGAGCTCGCATTCGTATTTTTCTGTTTTGGGCTTTTGATGCCTTGATTCGGGCTTTACGGTATGTTGTGTTTCGTGGCGCCGAAGGCTCTGCTCGCAAGGAAGCGCGCCTTCACAAACAGGCTATCTGGTTAAGAAAGTCGTTGATCGATCTTGGCCCAACTTTCATCAAGATCGGCCAGGCCTTAGGTACGAGAGCCGATCTCTTGCCACTGCCCTACGTCAAAGAGCTCGCAACACTCCAGGACCAAATTCCGCCATTCTCAACTGCCGAAGCCTTCGCTCGAATCGAAGCCGAGTTGGGACGGCCTCTGCACGAATGCTACCCAGAGATTGATAGCGAGCCCATTGCGGCAGCATCGCTGGGACAGGTTTATCGAGCTCGATTGGCAACCGGAGAGGAAGTTGCCGTCAAGGTTCAGCGTCCCGACCTCGAAGCCACGATTAGTTTTGACGTAGCCATTTTGTACAAGCTTGTGAAGCTGACGAATCGGTTTGTCCCGAGCGCAAATGAAAACGCCGACTGGGATGGCATGCTTCACGAGTTCTACGCCACCATCTTCGAAGAGATGGATTACGTCAAGGAAGGTCGTAACGCAGACAGGTTTCGTTATAATTTCCGCAGCTGGCGCGCCGTTCGTGTTCCCAAAGTGTTCTGGACCCACACCGGCACTCGCGTACTTACTCTCGAGTTCATTCGCGGCACAAAGGTAGTAGACCTTGAGGGATTGCGAGCGAGACGAATCTCAGCGGTAAAAGTGAATCGCCTGTTGGTGCGCACTTATCTGAAGCAATTGCTTGAAGATGGATTTTTCCACGCTGATCCTCATCCAGGGAATTTGCTGGTGATGGACAGCGGACATTTGGCCTTTTTCGACTTTGGAATGGTTGGTCGTATTACTCCGAAGTTGCAGGCCCAAATGATCGACGCTTTTTTCCACGTAGTTGGGCGCGACGTACATGGATTGGGTCAGGACATAATCAATCTGAATTTTCTAAAGCCAGGTGTTGATCCTGAGACGGTACGTCCGGTTGTCGAGAGTCTATTTACGCATTACCTGAATCTGAAGCTCGGCGAAGTTAACTTTAAAGAGCTTACTTATGATCTGGCCGAAGTTATTTATGATTATCCGTTTAGATTGCCTGCTAACTTCACGTATGTGATGCGTGCTCTCATGACTCTCGAAGGAATAGGCGTCATTACAGATCCGGGCTTCAGCTTTTTTGAAACCGCCAAACCTTTCGCGAAGGAGTTTATGTTACGTCGTGAGGGCCGAATTTTTGGCAAGCTGATTCTTGACAAACTGACCGGTCGAGAAGATGGTGATAGCCGGATCGCGTGGTCCAGGGTGTGGAAGCTGACCAAGATGGCCGCTCAAATGTACTTGGAAGGCAGTAACCGTTAGCGCGAGAATTCTTTAAATAGCTGTCCGCGAATTGCGCCACTGGGAAACTTTTCGTTTTCAACAGTGGCGTAATAGTTTTCAGGGCTGCGTACGAGATTCACTACTTGATCGTGACCAAGCGTGGCGCAATCGTTGGCGCTAGCGGCCGAAGTTGGTGCGAAGCTAATAATAGCTGTTCCTGGCTGGTCCATTGACCCGGAAGAGATTTGAACCCTCGAGACCCCGCTCAGGCCCACAACTGAAAGTTCGTAACAGATCTTATTCTGGCTGGGTTGGAGGTTTAGCTTGAGAGTTCTCTTGCCATCCTGATCACTCGCTTTTGAGTTCACGGATGTGTCGGTTAACTGAACGCTCAATACGCGTCCCCGCTCTTGTTGGGCTGCTAAGACGAAGCTGACGGCAGCAATAAAACCGATCAGGGTAACAATAACGCCTGGTTGTTTCATGCGGACTTATTTTGTTGGAGTAAGCTGGAAAAGATTAGAAATCAGAACTCCAGCATTATCCATTATCTGAGCGCTTTAATGCGTTATAAAAGTTTGTTTTTTCTGTGTGTCAGTTGATTAACACTTAAAGAAGAAACGGGCGGGCACATAGTGTGCTCGCCCGTTAGTAAGTTTACGAGTTGGTGGTCCTTCTCTGTGCGACCTTTGAGTCTCTGTGGTTAGAAGGCCGCCAAAGGTTCCACCAGAAAGGCACAAAGAACACAAAGATCGCACAGAGAATTTCAGGCCCGTCCTTGAGCTATCCAGAAGTTCCCGAAGTCTTATTTATTTGAGACTTTCTCGCCATTAGAACTGGGAATACCCAGCCGGTCGCGAAACAGGTTCATCAGCAACAACGTGCCAATCCCGCCACCCGCTTCATTTCCGCTACCCGATGCCAGAATGTCCGGAGTGATTCGCACACCCTTCTCACCAATGACTTTTAAAGTCTCAACCAAAGCCACACCTTGCGCACCAAGCGCGTTTACCTGTTCGTGGTAGGCGACACCCTGCGCTTCACCCATCAGCCGAACCTTTTCAGCTTCAGCACGACCAGTTTGCAGAATGTAGTGAGCCTCACCTTCAGCCTCGGCCTTTCGCTGTTCGGATCGCTTAGCTGCGATCTCGACACCGACAGTCGCGGCCATCAGGTCTTTCTGATTGTCAGCATGAGCCTTTGTCTTCTCGAGTTGAATACGTTTCTCTTCAGCTTCGCGTTGAGCATTAAACATGTTCTGTTTTTGCTCGGCCAGGATCTTCTCTGTCTGGGTCTTCATCAATTCTTCGGGCAGATGAATGTGACAGATAAGTACGTTAACTACGTCGACGTGGTACTTGAGTAAGTGTGCTCTCACTCGGGCTTCAGCGCGTTCCTGCTCTTCATGTCGATTCTGCAAGTAAGCCATTGCCGATGATTCAGAAGCCTGGTTGCGGAAGATTGAGTCGATTAACGGATGCATCACGTTCTGGATGAGACGTTCAATGCCGCCAATCTTGGCCACCATGAACGGTGCGTCTTCAGGTTTGACTCTGAATACAACCCGCACTTCCAATTGCATCGTGAAACCGTCTTTGGAAATCACCTCGAACGGATTGAACGTGTTGGTGACTTCACCCGCTGTCCATTCAACAGTCTGGTTAGTCGTCGGAATAATGATCGGACTAACTGCCAACGTGTTCACGTAGTAGCGGCCTGGCCCAACGACTGTTTCCTGGATGCCTCGATAACCTTCAGGGACGACGTATGCTTCGTGGGCGCCTTCATCGAGCCGACGGTCTGCGGGATCGCCCGACATCAAATCGGCTCTTATTTCGGCTACCGTGCGATCGTCATCGAGCTTATCCAGGCGCGCAGCAGATTGCTCGACCTGCTCTTGTTCTTCGCGTTCCATCCGTTGTCTTACTTTGGCGGCCATCTCGCGTCGGACTTCATCTGAAGGATCTTTTCCGACGTTCGAGACTACTACGGCGACTTCACCGGGCTTCACTTCCTTTGCGTTCTCTGGAATCACTTTGAAGAGCAGAGGATTGATGTAGTAAGTACCCGGAAGCAAAATGTCTTTCTGTGGACCACGTTGGCCACCCTTGCCGATAAACTCGTGTCCGTCCTGGAAATTGTCGTGTCCGGCAAACGACTCGGCCACGTAGTCGCGTGGATTGAGTGGCGCGCCATCGAGTGCTTCCACGAGTCCAATTTCGTTTTCGTTGATGACTGTTGCGTCGAACAGTCGGACCATGAACAATCCAGGTTTGGCCTCGCTGGTTCCTTCTATCGTTCCCGATTGAGTCAAGATGCGATACACACCTGGTGTCAGAATATCGACTTGGGGTCCCTTCTGACCTCCTGACGCGATGAATTGTTCTGCATCCTGGAAGTTGCGATGGTCAGTGATCGACTTACCGAGAAGTCTACCGGCATCCAATGGGGCACCGTCGGCCGCTGTAACCACGCCAACCTTGCCCTGTGGCACCAGAGTCGCTTTTGCTACAGAGACGCGGAAGAGGTAAGGGTGAATTGGCCAAAGACCCGGAGGAATTGTTCTTAACTGAATACCTTTTACACCGCCTTGTTTAATGAAGGCGATTGGGTCCTGAAAGTTATTGTGCGCGTTTTGTGCTCGGTCCGGCGCAAAGATTCGGCCGGGAGGCATTGGTTCGCCATCAATCGCTTCGATGATGCCCATTTCGTCGGCGCCAATCTCGATGAGCGGCACTTTTCGGACGACTTTCTCAAAAGGAAATTTGATCCAATGTAGACCAGGTTTAAGAACGTCCGCTTGAATTCCGACTTCACCTTCGGTTGCTACAACACGTCCCGGAGGCATTTTCGCACCCCAATAGCGCCGTTCTTTAATGGCGATTTCCGTAGCCCCAACGTTAACGAACATCCGTCGAAGGAACGTCAACACAAAGATGAGCGCAACAAAAACCAAAAAACCAATAGGCAGGACATAGGTCAGATCAAGTTTGTCCATGGTGTATCTCTTTCAATATCAACTGGAGGCAGTTGATGGAAGTTACTTGTCTACTCTCTCTTCCAGTTCGCGACGAGCCGCAGAAAGAGTCTGTTTCAATATGAAACCGTTGCCAGAGCTTCGGGTGTTGGATGAAAGGACCCAAAACTCTGCATGGAATAAAGCCTCAAGTTCTAGATTAGAAATCTCAGACAATTTCTGCTCGCGCCAGTAGGTCAGTACTGACTCGATTGCATTCAGATAAATATCCGCGTCGTCAGTCAGAGCCGCGGTGTGGAGCATTTTGGAAGTCGCGTTTTTAGTTGGATCTAGTTTCCAGGCATCCAGGGCGACATCCACCATTGCCTTATTCACTTTCAAATTATGCCTGCTTACATAAGACATAAGAGCGACGATTTGAGACTGTGACTTTGCGTGCGCTACCAGTTCGTTTAAGACTTCCTCATATATCTCAGGCTCGCTAAACTGGTGCGCTTCACTTAATACAGTTCGGTCTCCCTGTGCCGCTCTCTCAAGCAACTCAGCGCGTTTTGAGTGATCCAGATTCATAGCAATAGGTGTTAGTTCGTCTTTAGCAGGTACGTAGTCAAACAAACTACGAGGTTCTTTAGGTGGCGACAATTCGGGAAGTCTGGTTGAACTAGCGGGCTTCTGCCAGAGGTAGACGGCTAGAACGACCAAGCCTAAGAGTAACAGAGAAGTAAAAAGAAAGGTGACCATTCAGGTCTCGGCTGCGGAAGAACCCACCATGTTGTGGCTTTTTTTGAATCCGTCGCCGCGTATTTGTTTATACGACGACAGCCCCAAAAAGTTCAAGACCGTGGAGTGCGGCGGCCTGGCGTCGCTTTCAATATCTTCTACTTT